>JAJEBS010000201.1 GCA_022822425.1 Gemmatimonadota bacterium
GCAGTACGGCGCGGCTCGAGCCGAAGCGGTACTGCTCGGGCAGGTCGTAGGTCATGGAGACCGCCTTGAGCCGGATGAAGCTCACGTCGTTGACCCACGAGTCGATGATCTGATCGCTGCTTTCGACCGTCGCCTTCATGATCGGATCCCACTCCTGGGGATGATGGTTCGACCGGCAGACCCGGTAGAGGCGGCAGCGCTGGCGGAGCGTGTTGTCGAAGCGCTTGTGGCCCTGCTCGGAGGTGACCAGGACGTGAAAGCGCAGGCTGTTGCCGACGGCGATGTCGGACGTGAGCGAAATCTCGTAGGGCGCGATGGCCCGGCCCAGGAAGACGCGCGGAGCGATGGTGGTGCCGCCGGCGTCGAAGCAGGGCGTGGTGCCGCCCTGTCCGTCGCTGCACTGGGCGTTGACGGTGTTGCCGTTGGCGTCGAGGTCCGAACTCACCACGTCCACGCCGAACCAGCTGTACGGCGGATGACCCACCCGGTGCTCCATCGAACTCCAGCTGTTGAAGACGATGCTTGTGTCCCCCGCCTCGCCGGAGAGCTGCAGGATCTCCGAGCTGTTGCTGGAGAAGTTGAGGCCGACGTCCCAGCTGAGGCCCGAGGTCTCGACGAGCTGCGCGTTGAGCGAGAGCTCGAGCCCCGAGTTGGTGATCTCGCCCGCGTTCACGAACTGGGCGCCGGTGAAACCGCCGGAAGGCGGCAGGTCGCGTTCGAGAATCGCGCCCCTGGTCAGCTTGTTGTAGTAGGTGAACTGGAGCCCCAGCCGGCTGTCGAGGAGATCAGCGTCGAATCCGACTTCGGTCTCCTGTCCGACCTCGGCGGTCAGGTCCGGGTTCCCGACCGTGTTGGGGGTCACGCCCGCGGTGCTCCGGGGACCCGTCACCGCCGCCCAGGTGCGCAGCGCCGAGAAGGACGCGGGCTGCTCGCCGGATTCCCCCCACGCCAGGCGAAACCGAAGCGTGTTCAGCCAGCCGGGGGCGCTGTCCTGGAACCAGCCCTCCTCGTTCATCACCCACGAGAGCGACGCCTTCGGGTAGGTCACGAACCGGATATCGTTGCCGAAGGCGCTGTTGTTGTCCACGCGCACGGCGCCGGTCAGGAAGAGGCGGTCATTCCAGCCCAGCGTCTCCTGTATGTAGGTGCCGAGGGTGTTGTCGGAGATGCGGTTGTTGGCCGGCACGCCGGGGATCGAGGTGGAGGTGATGGTGCTCAGACCTGGACCGGCGAACTGCTGTCCCGTGGCCGAGAGGAAGGTCGTGGTGCGCGTGTAGTACTGGACGCCGAGCGAAGTGGACGTCGTCAGCGCTGAAGAGACGTTCAGGTTGGCGGTGGTGGAGAAGTCGGTGGTGGTGCGGAAGTGGGTGAAGTGCCCCTCGTTGCGGAACCCCTTGCGGTTGTTCGCGCCGAGCGACACGACAGCGGTGTCGCTGGTCTGGAATTCGCGGAAGGCCACGTTCTGCTCGCCGGTGAAGTCGATGCCCGTGGTGAACCGGGTGGTGAGGAAGCCGAGCGCCTCGTGGTTGAAGGTCATGCCGCCGGTGAACCGGTTGAGGTACTGGTGGTTGAAGTTGGTCTGGTCCCGCACCGGCATGTCGTAGCGGTTGTAGCCGTGCAGGAGCCCGCAGCCGAAGCTGTTGTTGCTGGACCGGCACCAGTGCTCGGGCAGGAGCCGCGGACTCCCGAACTCCACGCCCTCGGTGATGCTTCCGAAGCCGTCGCGCACCAGGCGGTCGCGCGAGTTGGTGTACCCCATGTTCACGGCGAGCCCCAGGTTGTCCGAGAGCTCGGTCTCGATGTTGGTGCGCAGGTTGAACTTCTTCTGCCAGTTGTAGTTCAGGATGCCGGTCTCGTCCGCGTAGGTCCCCGAAAGGAAGTAGCGGGTGTCCGCCGAGCCGCCGCTCAGGCTGGCGCTGTACGCCTGGACGGAGCCGGGCGTGTAGATGTCGTTGCCGAGGCCGTCGTGGTAGTCCAGCATGTTGAGCGTATGGATCTGTCCCGAGGCCGGGTCGGTCCAGTAGTTGTCGTAGCCCACCTTGCCCTGCTTGTCGGCCATCCAGTTCACGCCCTGGCGAACCATGAGGTCGACCCGTGCGCCGCCCTCCTGACCCCGCTTGGTGATGACGTTGATCACGCCGCGCGAGGCTTCCGTGCCGTAGAGCGTCGCGGCCGCCGGGCCCTTGAGCACCTCGATCCTCTCGATCTGCTCCGGGTCCAGGCTGGTGAGAATCGAGCGCACGCCCGCGTTGTTGCCGAACGTGTAGCCGGTGGTCTCGTCGTTGTTGGCCCGAACGCCGTCGATGTAGATGAGGGGCTGGCCGTTCAGCGAGAAGGTGGACGCGCCCCGGATGCGCATGCGCGGACCCTGCCCCACCATGCCGCCGCCCATCATGTTCACGCTGGGGGTTCGCCCGCGCAGGAGGGTCTGCACGTCCTCGACCGGCGCCAGTTCGGTAATGGCCGCGGCCTCGACGGTGCTCACCGAGTTGCCGATCGCGCGCCTGCGGGTCCCGCCGGGTACGCCGGTGACGACGATTTCGTCCAGCGCGAAGGCCTGCTCGGAGAGGAGAAAGTCCTGCACGAGCGTCTGGTCGGCCGTGATCGTGACCGCCACGTCGATGGTCGCATACCCCACCCGCTCCGCGCGCAGGGTCTGCGGCCCGTCGGGCACGTTCGCGATCAGGTAGCGGCCATCCTGGTTGGTGAGCCCGCCCAGACCGGTGCCCACGACCGACATCTGGACCGCGGCGATGGGCTGACCGGTTCCCGCGTCGGTGACCGTCCCGGTGACGGTCCCCTGCACGGGGATAGGGCGCACGTCCGCTTCGGCGGGAGCCACCACCTCCAGGACCAGGGTCGGCTGCGGGTCGAACGATGCCGACTGGGCGGCGGCCGCCTGAGCGAATCCGGCGAACAGGAGAAGGAGAACAATAAAGGGTTTCACAGCAACCTCCCGGGAGTCTGGGACTCCGACTGGGGTTCCGGTGGGACCGGCCAGGCGGGTCGCAGCAGCAGACAAGCGGCCGGGGCCGCTCGGTGTTCCGGCTGCGTGGTCGGAACCCGTACTCGATTCGGATTCCCGGCCCACAAGGCACGGCGGAAAAGCCCGTCTCGCCGCCCCGACGCGTTCTTCCTCCCATGCGCGGGCTTACGGATGCACTTCGACGTGCGGGGGTTGGGGGGCGAGCGTTCTCTGATTGTGGGGATTGGGCTTCCCCTTCGCAAACCTGTGCCCCGGGCGCGCTTACGCGCCGCGCGACAAGCGGCCCCGGGAAGGCGCTTCGGGGATGGTCGTGAGGCTGTTCTCCCGCCGGAGCGGTCAGTCTCCGCGCCGGTAGACCGTTTCGCCGCCGACGATCGTCTCGAGCACCTGGATCTCGCGGATGGTGAGGGGATCCACCGTCAGCGGATTGTCGGACAGGATGACGAGATCCGCGAGTTTGCCCGGCTCGATGGACCCCTTGATGTCCTCCTCGAAGTTCTGCCAGGCGGCGTCGATGGTCATCGCCCGCATCGCGTCCAGCGGCGACACCCGCTCCTCGGGTCCGAGCACCCGGTCGCTGCGGGTCAGGCGGTTTACCGACACCCAGATGAGCTGCAGCGGATCCACCGGCGTCACCGGGGTGTCGTCGTGCACGGTGAAGCGGATGCCCCGGTCGATGGACGACTGGAGGGGACTGATCCCCGCGGCGCGCTCCGGCCCCATGAAGATGTCGCGGTGCCGGTCGCCCCAGTAGAACACGTGCCCGACGAAGAACGAGGGCGTGATCCCCAGTTCGGCGATCTCGTCCAGCTGATCCTTGCGCACCATCTGGCAGTGCTCGATGCGGTGGCGGGCGTCCTCGCGGGGAAAGTCGCGCTGGGCTTCGCGGAAGGCATGGATGATGTCGTCGATTGCGGCGTCGCCGTTCCCGTGGATGGCGATCTGGTAGCCGGACCGGTGCAGCCCCTTCACCATGGCCGTGAGATCCTCCCGGCTGCGGGCGGGGTAGCCGCGCCACTCGGGATCGCCGTTGAAGGGCGTGTGGTACGGCTCGGTGAAGTAGCCGGTGAAGCCCTGGTTGGAGCCGTCCTGGACGATCTTGATGCCCCCCAGCTTCAGACGATTGTCGCCGAAGCCCGAGACGAAGCCGCCGGCCTCCGCCGGTGACGGGAATCCAGGGGCGGCCTTGCTCACCATGGTCACGACCCGGAGCGAGAGGAGTCCCTCCCGCCGGGCCATCTGAAGGTCGACGACGTTTTCGGCCGTCCCCCCGGTGATGACCGTGGTCGTCACGCCCTGTTCGACATAGATCTGCACGGCGCGCCGGAAGCCCTCCAGTTTCTGTTCGACGGTCGCGGGCGGCACGATGCCCATGACCATCCAGGCGGCCGTCTCCTCGAGCACCCCGTCGGGTTCCCCGGTGTCGGCCTCGTGCCGGATCACACCGCCGGGGGGCGGCTGTGTGCCGGCGGTAATGCCCGCCATGCCGAGCGCCATGGTGTTGGCCACGCCCAGGTGGCCGGAGGTGTGGCTGATGTAGATGGGGTGTTCGGTCGACACCCGGTCGAGGTCGTGCCGGTTGGGGTGGCGCTGGTCCTCGAGCAGGGTGTCGTCGTAGCCCCACCCCTGGATCCACTCGCCCGCCGGGGTCTCGCCGGCCTTTTCCCGCAGCGCATCCACCAGGCCTTCGATGTTCTCCACCGGCCCCATGGGCGGGCTGTTGAGGTTCACCGTGGTGACCGCGATGGCGCCCGCCCACGGGAAGTGGTCGTGGGGGGCGTAGAAGCCGGGTGTCATCGTCCGGCCCTCCAGGTCGACAACGCGGGTGCCGGGACCGGCCATCAGCCCGATCTCGATGCTGCTTCCGACCCCGACGACCTCGTCGCCGCGCACCGCGACGGCCTCGGCGGTGCGGGCCTCCGCGTCCATGGTGACGACCTCCCCGTTCAGGTAGATCGTGTCGACTTCCAGGACGGGCGCCGGCATGGCGCACCCGGTCAGGCCCGCGGCCGCCAGCGCGACCAGGGTGTGGCGCGGGCCTCTGCGGTGGTGTGTCCGGCTCATCGTCGGCCCTCCCGGTATCATCGATGGAGATGTCGTCTTACGTCAGCGCTTCCTGCCTCACAGGTCCCGGCACCCGTGTTCGATCCCGGCCTGCACGGCATCCACCAGCTCGTCGACGTCCGCCCTGGTGACGATGAGCGGCGGCGCCATGTTGACGGTGTTGTTCAGCCCGGGGACGCTGCGCGTGGTCTTGCCCACCAGCACCCCTTCGTCGGCGGCCTTCTTTACCACCGCCATCATCACGTCCTCGCTCACCGGCGTCCTGGAAGCCTTGTCCTCCACCAGCTCCACGCCGGCGAACAGGCCCCTGCCGCGCACATCGCCGACGTTCGGGTGATCGGACAGCTCGCGCAGCCGGTCCAGCAGGTAGGCCCCCATCACGCGGCTGTTCTCGATCAGGTCCTCTTCCTCGATGATGCGCAGGTTCTCGAGGGCGGCCGCGAAGCCCGCGGTGCAGCCGCCGTAGGTGCTGATGTCGCGGAAGTAGTGGTACTTCTCGCTCGGATCCTCGAGGAAGGTGTCGAACACCTCCCCGCGCACGGCCGCCGCCGAGATCGGCGCGTAGGAGCTGGCCATGCCCTTTGCCATGGTGACGATGTCGGGAACGAAGCCGTAGTGTTCGTAGCCGAACATGGTCCCGGTGCGGCCGAATCCGCACACGACTTCGTCGATGATCAGAATCACCCCGTATTC
>JAJEBS010000282.1 GCA_022822425.1 Gemmatimonadota bacterium
CCTGCTCCAGGCCGGCCGCGAGCGAGGCCGGATCCGTGAAGTCCACGAAGCGCACGCGCAGCCGACCCTGGCGCTCGAGACCGACCAGCAGGCGGTGCGTCCCTCCGTAGCAGTCGTGCGGCGCCAGCACCAGGTCGTCGGCGTGCACCAGGTTGAGGACGACGCCCACCGCGGACATTCCGGAGGAGGTCGCCACCGCGCCCGCGCCACCTTCGAGTTGGGCCAGCGCGCTGGTGAGATGTTCGCGGGTGGGATTGGCGGATCGGGTATAGTCGAATTCCGGGGTGTGGCCCAGCGCCCGAAAGCGGAAGTTGCTCGACAGATAGAGCGGGGGCATGACCGCCCCATAGGCGGTGTCCGAGGCGAGCCCGGCCCGGACGACTTCGGTCGCCCGTGCTGAGATGCGGCCCCTGTCTTCGGGACCGGGTGCCGTCGCGCCGACGTCATTCCCGGCGAAGTTCCCATCCGGGGTACAGTGCTCTTTCATGGTCCTATGCCTCCTGTCCGGCGGAAACGCCGAGGCTCTCCCGCAGGGCGCTCTGGTATTCCGATGCGTGAAGCAGAAAGGCGTCGTGGCCGCCGTCGGAGCTGAGCACCCGAAGGTGTGAGCGGGCGCCGGCCCGGCGGTGCATCTCCTCGACCAGCCAGAGCGGCACCGACCTGTCCTCCTCCCAGGCGATCAGCCAGGAGGGGACAGTCAGCTCCTCGGGCCGGAGGTCGCACAGATCGATCGAGGCGCACAGCGTCAGGTAGGTTCTCGCATCGAACCGCCCGGCGAACGCGCGTCCGCGCTTCCACAGATAGCGGTCCACCGGATGGACCGGCGTGCCGCTCGACAGGTCGGCTTCGAAGGGGAAGCGCGCGTCCAGTCCGGCGTCGGTCTTGTAGGTGGTGAAGGCCAGCGCCCTCGCGATGGCTACGCCGTCAGCCTCGCGGCCCTGGTCGCGTGCGAATTCGAGGATCGCGCGCTGCACGCTGCGCACCCCGGTCGCGAGAGGATGGGGGCGGTGGGCGGCCGCGATGGCGACGACGCCTTCCGCCCGCCGGGGATACCGGATGCCCAGGGCCACCGCGGCGTTACCCCCATAAGACGCGCCCACGGCCCGATGGACCTTCTTTTCGCCGAGGTGGTCCAGCACGGCCACCACCGCGTCCGCCTGGTCCCCCGGCGTGATGTGGAACTGCGTGCGGGACGCATCGCGCCCGACCGGCTCGATGGTGCCCGGCGCGCCTATGAAATCGATGCCGATGACGCGCCACTCGCGCGAGTCGATGGCGAGCCCCGGTCCGACGATCTTCCGCCACCAGCCTTCGGAGCGATCCTCGGCGTTGGCCGACACGTGCCGGCTCGCCGAAATCCCGCCCATGGCCAGGAGCAGTGGGGCGTCCTCCGGCCCCGCGACCTCGAAGGGAACCCGGAATCGCGCCACCAGCCCGGGTTCGAGTTCCGGCTTCCACCCGGGGCGCATGTAGACCGCTCCGCGGCGGGCGGGCGGCAGGGTGCGGGCGCGCGGGGGCTGCCTGAGGTCGGGCACGCTCCCGTTGCGGGCGGGGGGGTACGGAAGCGGAAACGTTCGGGGAGGGGAGGTAGTCGGTTGCATCCTGGCTCTCCACAGGTTGGGCGCGATGCCAACCCCTGGATGCGCCGGGCGGCGAAGCCGACCGAGGCACTCATCTCTCGGATTCCATCACGGGAATCCGCGGGAGTTGGCACCGCTAATCGCTCTCCAGAGAAAACGATCCGGTTGCCCCGGCGTCACAGGGCCAGTCCCTCAGCCGGTCTCGATGAGTTGGGTGAGAATGTAAGGCCCCTGCGGGCCTGTCAAGGGTTATCGCTCAGCGGCGCGGATCCACCTCCGCGTAGACCTCCACGTTGCCCTGGCGGTCCCAGGAGAGGACCTGATAGGGTCGCGCGCCGATCCCCTCCATGCCCGGGGAGCCGATCGGCATGCCCGGAACCGCGATGCCCACGACGTCGGGCCGCTCCTCCAGCAGCCGCTTGACGTGCTCGGCCGGGATATGGCCCTCGACCACGTAGCCGTCGATGAGGGTGGTGTGGCAGGACGACATCCGGGGCGGCACCCCCGCGTCGATCTTCACCGGGATGATGTCGTTCAGGTCGCGCGCGTCCACCTCGAACCCGGCTTCCCGCATGTGATCGACCCACAGGCTGCAGCAGCCGCAGCTGGGTGTCTTGTAGACTAGTGCTTTGGGCAGGGCATCGGCATCCGTCCGCGCGGGCGACGCCGCCAGGGTCGCGGTTGCCTCGCCGGCAGCAGCCGTCGCCACGTCCCCGGAAGCGTGGGAGGCATGGGCTTCGTGTGATGCCGGTGCGCCATCCGCGTCACGTGGCTCGCCCGGTCCACAGGCGACCAGGATCAGGAGAAGGATGCCGATGCTGGGGCGAAGCTGAGTCATGGAAGCCTCTTGTCGTGATTCGTTGGCCTGCTGAAACAGGGGGCTTGAATTAGTTGCGGTAGGCATCACGCCGATGAGCCACTCGTACTACAAGTACGATAAGCATTTCATCTTGTACTTCGTAGATGACTCGGTAGGTGCCGACGCGAACTCGCCGGAGTCCGCGATGTTGCCCCTTGAGAGGGGCACCCGTATGTGGCCATTCGGCCAGGCGGTCGATGGCCTTCACGATCCGAACCCGGTCCTGCGTCGGAATGCGTGCCAATTCCTTGGCCGCGCTGCGCTTAATCTGAACCGAGAAGGTCATCCCGGACCTGTTCCCAGTCCAATACAGGGTCCGAAGGGTCGCGGAGTCGCTCCAGGGTTACGGTGAGATCGTCAAAATCTTCCAGATACCTCTCCAGCGCCTGCCGCACGATTTCGGCTCGGCTTCGCTTCAGCCCTCTTGCGGCAGCATCGAGTGCGGCGACCAGCGTATCGGAAACCCGCGCGGTAATCTGGGTCATCAGCTTTGCGTCCTGCTATGCTGTAATGCCATGTAATGTCACGTCATCTCAAGTAAGGTAGCTTAAATCCGACGCCTCCAGGGGTCAACCGCACGCGCTCCGCTCAAAATGCTTGGTGGGCTCTACCGGTCACCGCCAGTCGTCTACCCCTCGATCGCCAGATTCACGATTTCGCGGAAGCGCGCGACCGGATCGCGGCCCCGGGGCGTCTGCGTGAACACCAGCACGATCAGGTTCGTCGCGGGATCCACCCAGGCGCCCGTGCCGTCTGATCCGGTGTGCGAATACACCCCGTCCTCCGACACCGACCATCCGTACCCGTAGGAGCGTGCTGGCCCCTCCGAGCCGGGGTTGGTGCGAATCTTGGGCGACGTCATCAGCTCCACGGTCTCCCCGGAGATGATCCGCTGCCCGTCGTAGATCCCCCCGTTCAGGAACATCTGGCAGAAGATCACATAGTCGTCCGCGGTGGAGATCATGCCGCCGGACGCGCGCACGAAGGGGACCTGGGGCGGATCCCCGGGGGTCCATCCGGGCATCCAGCCGCCCTCGCCGTCGCGCTCGTAGTAGACGACGCCCATGCGGTCCAGCTTGCCGTCCATCTTCTCGTCGACCTCGTGATGGTAGCTGTCGTGCATGCCGAGAGGCGTGTAGATCTCCCGGTCCAGATACTCCTCGAGCGGCATCCCCGACGCGATCTCCACCAGCGCGCCCAGGGTGTTGTAGCCGGGGTTGTTGTAGCTGTAGGTGGTGCCGGGAATCGCCTCCGCGCCCACGCCGCCGAAGCGCGCCGCTTCCAGTTGGAGGGTGGGGGCGTCGGGATGCTCCGCGGACGGCTCCATGTAGGGCTGCAGGAAGAGCGTCGGGATGCGGAGCCCGCTCGCGTGCGACAGCAGATGGCCGATGTTGACGAAGCCGGCGCGATAGGTGTCCCAGGACGGCATGTGTTCGCGCACCAGGTCGTCGTATTCGAGCCTCCCGTCCTCCACCAGTTGCGCGATGGCGGTCGCCACCGGCGGCTTGGTGTTGGAGGCCATGCGGAACATGGTGCCCGGCTCCATGGGGATGCCGCGCGCCTTGTCTCGCCACCCCAGTGCCTCGTGCAGCACCACCTTGCCGTCCTTTGCCACGAGCAACACCGCGCCCACGAGATCACCGCGCTCGATGGCCTCCTCGTACAGCGCCACGCCCCCGGCGAGAACGCCCTCGGACATGCCCGCGTCCGCCGGGGCCGCGCGTGTGACGACGGTTCCCTGGGCCGCCGCGGGGAAGGCCGGGGCGAGAATCGAGACGAGGATCAGGACCGCGTGGAGAGGGGCTCGGGAGCGGCTCGCGCCGGAGCCGGGGGCCTCGGAGGGAGGAGTTGTCGAGCGTTGGGCGTGGGAGCGTCCACGGCGCGGATGTGTGTGGGAATGCGTCATGGCGGGGAGCCTCCTGTCGTCAGAACCAGGTATTTCAACGCAAACGAGCCGATCCAGTGGGATCCGGCGTAGTCGGCGTCGAACATCGTGTCGTAGCCGGTGCGGGCGTGTCGGGTCGCCAACGCGCGGAGCTCGGGGACCCGGGGGTCTCCGCCGGGAAGCGCCGCCGCAATGCGCAACATGGCGTCCGCGCGGGTGAACGCCAGCCCGATGAGGTGGGAATAGGTGCCGTACGCCGACCGCAGCGAGTCGTTGGTGACCACATCGCCGCCCTCGGGGGGCTCGTCCTCTCCCGCGCCCGCCGGATTGGTCTCGCGGAGCGGCTCGAACTCGTCGGCGTCGAGCGGGGGCAAAAAGCCGTCGAGCCAAGCGGCGTAGGACCCCGGATCCAGCACCATCCCCATGAGCGCAGCCTCCTCCAGGCAGGGTGAGAGGAAGTCGGAGCGGCCGGGCTCGTAGGCAACCGGACAGTTGCGGTCCTCGCCGAAGAAGCGCTCGGCGGACGCACGCAGGGCCTCCGCCAGTTCGGGACGCTCCGCCATCTCTTCCGCTTGCAGGGCCGTGGCGATGGCGAAGGCGGTGTTGGGGTGGACGCCGGTGCGCACCGGTCGTTCCAGGTCCGCGAGATAGTCGATGAGGCGGTCGCTCAGGTGGCTCACCACGGGCTCGAGGCGCTCGGCCCACCTGGCAGCGAAGGGATCGTCCCACGACGCCAGCTCCCCATGCAGAAGCAGGAGCCACACCCAGCCGTAGGGCCGCTCGAAGGACGGGTTGTCCGAGAGGTATTCGAGTTCGCCGGCGAGGGCTTCCTCGGAGAGATGGTCCCTCAGCTTCTCGCGGATGAGGGGCGCCACGGGCAGTTCCGGAACCTCCTTCACCAGCCGCACCATGGCCCACGTCGAGTTCACCGCCGAGTGCCAGTCCCAGCAGCCGTAGAAGGCGCGGTTCTGGTCGAAGTCGCGGCGCCGCGTGTAGCTGATGTCGTCCAGGTAGCCGGCCCGGTCCGGACGCAGGGCGTGGGGCCGATCCACGCAGGAGAGGGGCATCGCGGCGAGGGACAATGCGGTCTCCAGGTCGAGCATCGGACCGGAGTCGCGGCCGGTGGAGGTGGGGGACGATGCCGCGGCCGGGGCTCCGGGGTCTGCCACGGGCTGGTCCGGAGCGTCGGTTGCGCACGCGGGAACCAGGACGGCCACAGCGGGGACGAGGGCCGACCACCATGCGTAGTGGAACCGGAGGGCGGGGCGGTGGGAGCCCGCCTCGTTCTGTGTGTCTCTCATCGATGCAATGTCCTGGCTGGGGTCAGGCGCGGTCAAGTTGGCCGTACCGTCCTACTCTCAAGCGCTTGACATGGGCAGTCTTGCGTCTGCATGGTAAGGAATCCTTGTATCCGGGACTTATGGATCGATGGTAAGGGGGACACATGCTGGCCAAGCTCACCTCAAAGAATCAGCTTACGCTTCCCAAGGCCGTCATCTCCACCTTTCCCGACACGGAGTACTTCGATGTCACCAGGGAGCGCGGCCGTATCGTCCTGACGCCCGTGCGGCTTACGAGGGCCGACGCGGTTCGGGCCAGGCTCTCGGAACTGGGCCTTTCGGAGGCGGATGTGGCCCGTGCCGTGGCTTGGGCGCGCCGGGGTGAATGAGGCCGCTACGGACGGTTCTCGATACCAATGTTCTCGTTTCGGCGTTGCTCTTTCCCGAGGGAAGCACGAGCTGGCTGCGCCGAATGTGGCGGTCGAGGGCCATCCTGCCTCTGGTCAGCCGCGAAACGGCGTCGGAGTTGATCAGGGTACTCTGCTATCCGAAGTTCAGCTTGACGCGACATGAGCGAGAGGATCTTCTCGCGGACTACCTTCCATATTGTGAGTCGGTGGTGGTGGAGGAACCGCTGTCGCTTCCCGATTGCCGGGATCCCTTCGACCGGCCCTTTCTCGCCCTGTCGGTCGCCGGCGAGGCTGACGCGCTCGTGACCGGTGACGCGGATCTGCTGGCGCTGGCGCCCGACTTTGCGGTTCCGATCGTGACCCCGAGCGCGCTGAAGGAGGGCGTTTCCCGGAGAGCGTAGGCCGGGTGGCGGCTGCATGGTCGTTGCTGCAGGCCGTACTCGGAGACCGGCCGGTCGGCAGGTCGTCCGCAGAGTGCGGGGGTCCTTCCGAGTCGACACCCGTCCGGTCGTCCGGTGGACTCCGGCGCGCGCGCCGTTCACATTGCACGGAAGTCCATCGCACCCGGAGGATCTCATGATTCCGCGTCCCGTGTCCGTCCTGCGCCGCCTCGTCTTCGTCGCAGCGTCCCTGTCACTCCTCTCGTTCGGTCTCGCAGGCGTTCAGCCGCTGGCCATGGGGCTGGCAGCCCAGGAGCGGAGGCCCGTCGAACTCGAGGACTACTACCGGCTGAAGAACGCGAACAGCCCGGCCATCTCGCCGGACGGGTCGCGGGTCGCGTTCGTCATCACGTCGGTCCTCGAAGACGAGAATCGGAGCCATAGCGGGATCTGGCTCGCGGACGCCACGGGAGCCGGTGAGCCGGTGCGGCTCACCAGCCCGAGCTTCAGCGCCTCCGGGCCCGGCTGGTCACCGGACGGGCGCCTGCTCGTCTTCACATCGAACCGCCCGGGTCCCGATGGCGAGAGCGGGAGCAGCACCTGGTTCCTGCGCATGGACCAGCCTGCGGGCGAGGCCTTCCAGATCGAGGGGCTGGGCGGCTCGCCGGTGTTCAGCCCGGACGGCGAGTGGATCGCGTTCACCCGGCCCACCCCGCCCGATCCGGGCCCGGAGCCCGTATACGCGTCCGACTTCGAGCGCCGCACGGTCGAGCGCTTCGACGGGCGCAGCTATGACTGGATGAACTACCGCTTCGACCGCCGCGGCTACCTGGCCGATCCCCGCGACCCCGCCGCCACCCCCCCGCGCGAGGTGTACGTGCTACCGGCCGCCGGAGGTGAACCCCGCCGCCTCACCGACCTGAACGTGGACGCCTCCGGGCTGGCCTGGAGCCCGGACGGCAGCCGCCTCGCCTTTACCGCCGACGCCCACCAGCGCGACGAGCTCAGCTACGAGCGCGCGGACCTGTGGACCGTCGACCTGGCCGGCGCTGTCACCCGTCTCACCGACGACGAGTACAACTATTCAGGTCCCGCGTGGTCGGCAGACGGCGACCGCATCGTGGTCCGCGGCAACGAGGGGCTGGACGTGATCATCCGCGAGGGACGGGACCGCGGGGCGGCCAACGACCTCTTCGCCTTCGACCCCGACGGCGGAGGCCGAAGCAACCTGACCGCCGAGTGGGACCTCATCCCCGGCGGGCCCGTCACGTCCCCGGACGGGCACGTCTACTTCTCCGCCGGCGTCAGCGGCAACACCCACCTCTTCCGGGTGTCCGTGGGCGGCGGCGCGGTCGAACAGGTCACCGAGGGCGACCGCCGGCTGGCGGGCTTCTCCTTCTCGGCGGACTTCGACCGCATGGCCTACCGCGCGACCGCCCCCACCGAGCCCGGCGACATCTACGTCGCACCGCCCTCGGGTGCCGCCGAGACCCGGCTGAGCGAGGTGAACGCGGCGCTGCTGGCCGAGCTCGACCTCTCCGAGCCCGAGAACCTCATCTTCCACAGCCCGGACGGCACCGAGGTCGAGGGCTGGATGCTGCCCGCGCGCGGGTACGAGGCGGGGAGCGGCGACTTCCCCATGATCCTCGTGATGCACGGCGGGCCGCACGGCATGTACGGCAACGATTTCTCCTTCGACCGCCAGTTGCTGGCCGGCCAGGGCTACATGGTCCTCTACACGAACCCGCGCGCCTCGACCGGCTACGGGGAGGACTTCCGCTGGGGCACCTGGGGCGGATGGGGCTTCAACGACTACGACGACGTCATGGCCGGCGTCGACCACGCCATCGACAACTACCGCATCGACACCGGGCGCATGGGCGTGACCGGCTACTCCTACGGGGGCTACCTGACCAACTGGGTCATCACCCAGACCGACCGATTCGCGGCCGCCATCGCCGGAGCCTCCATCTCCAACTGGGTGAGCGATTACGGCGTCGCCGACATCCCGCGCACCAAGGAAAGCGAGTTCTACGGCCCCCCCTGGGAGGAGCGCGGGCTTGAGAACCTGCTGCGATCGTCGCCCATCATCCACGCCGACGGGGTGACTACGCCGACCCTCTTCGTGCACGGAGAGTCCGACCATCGGGTTCCCATCGAAGAGGCCGAGCAGATGTACGTCGCCCTGCACAAGCAGGGGGTGCCGGCCAGGTTCGTCCGCTATCCCGATTCCTACCACGGCGGCTGGACCCCCTGGCGCATGGTGCACCGCACCTGGGTCCAGCTCGAATGGTGGGAACAGTGGCTGAAGGCGCGGCCGGCGATGTAGACAGGGATCTTCCATGCTCGCAGCGTACATCTTCTGCCTCGTCGTGGGCGGCGGCTTCCTGCTCCTGTCGCTCTTCGGCGACTTCCTGGAAGCCGACGCGGATGTGGACCTCGACGCCGATGCGGATCTCGGCATCGGCGACGCCGGCGATGCCGCGAAGCTCTTCTCGCTGCGCGCGATCGTCTACGCCCTTTTCGGTTTCGGCGCGGCGGGCACCGTTCTGCACCTGGTGTGGGCGGGAGGACGCCCCGGACTGACCGCCGTCGTCGCGGGCGTCACCGGGCTGGCCACGGGCGCGCTCATCGGGGCGGCTTTCGGGTTCCTCAGGCGCGGAAGCGCTGGAGCCATGCTGGGGGAGCAGTCCTTCGTGGGGCTGACCGCGGAGGTTTCGCTCGAGATCACGGCCGCGAGTCCCGGTTCGATACGGGTGCTGCGCGGCGACCGGCGCCACGGAATCCGTGCCCGGCTCGATTCGAGCTGCCCGCCGGACCGGACACTGAGCCCCGGCCAGTCCGTAGTGGTCGTCGGCATGGAATCGGGGATAGCAGCCGTGGTTCCAGTGGAGATGAAGCTGATCGATGAGTGACGGCGCGGGGCCGAGCATCCTGATCCGCTGTCCCGGAAGCGCTCCGCGTCACGCCCCCGCGAGAACTGCGGGTTAACATACAGGATAATACAAGAAGTACATACAGGAATAATACAAGAGGAGGCGCATAGTGGAATTCCTGGCCGCTCCCCTGACGATGGCCATCGTGATCCTGGTGGCGGTGATGGTCTTCGTCATCACCATCAAGAGCCTGATCGTGATCGTGCCCCCCAACCAGGCCGCCGTGCTCACAGGCCGCAACCGCACGTCCTCGGACGGGCAGATGGTTGGATACCGTTCCATCTCCGGCGGTCGCACGCTGCGGGTGCCCATTATCGAGACCGTGCAGCACATGAACCTCGAGACCATCCCCATCGAGGTTTCGGTCAACAACGCCTTCTCCAAGGGCAACATCCCGCTGAGCGTCGAGGCGATCGCCAACGTGAAGATCGCGTCGGAGCCTGAATGGGTCTTCAACAACGCGGTTGAGCGCCTGCTGGGGAAGACCGAGGAGGAGGTGCGCGCGCTGGCTCAGGACACGCTGACGGGGAACCTGCGCGGCGTGCTCGCCACGCTCACCCCCGAGGCCGTCAACGAGGACCGGCTCGGGTTCGCCAAGGCGCTGGCCGATGACGCGGGCGAGGACCTGGCGTCCCTGGGCTTCCACCTGGACGTCCTCAAGATCCAGAACGTCAGCGACGAGCGCGGCTACCTGGAGGCCATCGGGCGCGAGAAGTCGGCAGAGGCCATTCGGGCGGCCGAAATCGCGGAGGCGCAGGCCGAAGCGGACACACGTGAAGCGCGCGCCGAGGCCCGCCGCCGGGCCCAGGTGCGCGAGGCGGCCGCCTCCATCAAGGTGGCGGAAGCGCAGAACGAGCTTCGCGTGCGCAAGGCCGAACTCGACCGCGAGGGCGAGACCGCCGAGAAGATCGCGCGCGTCAAGGCGCAGGAGGCCGAGGTCGAGGCGGAGAAGATCCTCGAGATGAAGCGCGTCGAGCGCGAGGAACAGCGCCTGCGCGCCGACGTGGTGGAGCCCGCCAAGGCCGAGAAGATGGCCGCCTTCGCCCGCGCCCAGGCGGAAGCGGCGCCGATCCTGGAGCGCGGAAAGGCCCAGGTGGAGGTCCTCAAGCGGCTCTATGCGGAGGTCCAGACCGGAGGGGACGCGGCCTTCGCGGTCTTCATGGCCGAGAAGCTGCCGGAACTCCTCGAGATCGCCGTCGGTGCGGTGGAAGGGGTCGACATCGACCGCGTCGTGGTCATGGACGGGGGGCAGGGCGAGGGCGTCTCCAACGCTCTCAACCAACGCGTTCGGGGTGCCTATGGAACGCTCGAAGGGCTTGCCTCGGTGCTCGGCCTCGACATCCAGCAGGTGTTGCGCCGAGCGGCGGGGGCGGAGAACCCGGAGGCGACCCGCGAACTCCCGCCGGGGTGATGCCCGGCAGGCGGGATCCGGCTATCGGGCGGGGCGCAGAACGAAACGGCCGGCCGGCCCTTGTCGTAACGAGGCTTATTCGTGTAGCATCCCCTCGCATTCCCAAGGAGCCCGCGTCATGATCTGGAAGCTGATCACGAAGAAGGGAGGCGTCTTCGACAGGCCGCGCGTCCAGCATCCGAAGAAGCCGAAGCCGCCCACCGCCGAGAAACCCGACAACCCATTCCGTCTTCCGAAGCCGCCCGCCCCGCCGGGGTACGGGTGGCGACGAAGGAAGAACCGCTGAGCGCTCTTGAAGAGGATCCTTCTGCTCCGCCACGCCAAGTCCGACTGGAAGGACTACACTCTTGCGGATTTCGACCGGCCGCTCGCGCCACGCGGGCGCGCGGCCGCACCCCGCGTCGCGGCCTGGATCCGTGACCACGATCTGGTTCCCGACCGGGTACTGTGCTCGGCTGCCCGCCGCACCGCGGAAACCTGGGAGCGCATGGTTCCGGAACTGGGAGAGATACCGGTCGTGCACCGGCGGGCCCTCTACCACGCGTCGATGCAGGCGATTCTGAAGCAACTGGTCAAACAGGACGACGAGGCGAACACGGTGGCGGTGGTCGGGCACAACCCGGGTATCGCGGAATTCGCGTGGCGCTATTCCGTTTTCGGCAACGAGAAGAAGATCGCGCGCATGCGGCGCAAGTATCCCACCGGCGCGCTGGCCGTCCTCTCGTTCAGGATCGACAAATGGGCCGATCTCCCCGGGGCCGGCGGAACCCTGGACTACTACGTCCGACCCAAGCAGCTCAAGTAGCGGCGAAACCGCTGGAGCTTCGGCAGGTCAGCGAACCTGCAGCTCGTACACCTCCACGCGCTCCACTCCGAGATCGTCGGTGGATATGACGGTCACCCTTCCGTCGCCGACATGCTGGATGCGAAGGCTGGCGGGGGCCACCACCTGGCCCAGCAGGCTGCCGTCGGTCCCGAACACATCGCGGGCGACCGTCTCGGCGCCCCTGATCGCGAAGCGGCGCGCCCAGATCTCGCCGCCGTCGGCGATGACCAGCGAGTTCCAGGCGGGGAGCCGGTCGGGAAGGGGCATCTCCCGGTAGCGGCGCAGGGCTGCCTCCACCTGGGTGTCGTCCATGGGCTCGCGCCCACCGGTTGAACCCCGAACCCATGCTTCGAGGTGCGCGTCGGTTCGCAGGGTCGGCTCTTCGGCGAGCCGCACGATGCGCTCCGGAGTGCCCGTCGGGTTGTAGGTGGAGTATTCGTAGGACCGGCCCGTGGTCACGGCCATGTGCCCTTCCGGCGAGGCGGTGCCGGCCGCGGCGGGCGAGAAGGGCATCCGCAGGATCTGGATCGACAGATTGGTTCCGCTGCCCTGCGCGGAAGTCTGGGTAGCCTGACCAGGCACTGCCGTGACCGTGTCGATCAGGGTGCCCTCCAGGTCGTGCCGGACCAGGTACTCGGATCTGCTTCCGGAAGGGTCCGAGATCGATTCGAGGGCGTCCGCCAGGCTGAAGGCGTCGTCCATCAGTGAGGGGAGGTTGAGGGATTCCACCCGGCTGAGGAAAAGGCCCGGTCCCGCCAGCCGGATCGGACGGATCATGGGCTGCTCGCCCGGGCCCTGGAAGGTCGCGGTGGCCAGTAATTCACCGTCCCGGCCGAAGCGGGTTATGCGGTCGAGCCGCTGGTCCACCGCGACGATGGCGCCGTCCGCCGCAGGCCAGGCTCCCGCGAGTGCCCGGAATTCGCCCGGCCCTTCTCCGGGGCCCCCGATGGTCTGGAGGTGGACGCCGCTCGCGTCGAAGATGCGGATCTCCCCCATCTGCCCGTCGGCGACAATCAGATTGGCCGCGCCGTCGAGCGCGACCGAGGCGATGCGCCCGAAGAGCACTTCCACCGGGCCGTCAATGGCACCGATCGAGAGGACCGGTTCCGGGGCGATGGTGGCGTAGACGCCGTCGCCGCGCGGGTTGGTGACGATGGCGATGCCCGCCGAGTCGGTGACCTGCGCCGCGGAGGGCAGGGACTCCGTGTTGTCGCCGCAGGCGGCGAGCGGTGCCAGGACAAGGCACAGCCACGCAACGGTCGTGTGGAGGGGCTCCCGGGGCCAGGGAAAGTGCTCGTTGGTCATCCTGTAGGGCCTCGCGTATCGCTCAATCACGAAGAACTTCGTAGAACACGATAGTCCACGATGGCTGGAGATGTCAACTTCCCCTCGCCGCCGGACGAAATGAAGAGCAATCCCACGGTTTGGCTGAAGCTGAGTTGCGCAGGTGTGTGGGGCTCAGGTAGGATCTGGTTGCCATGCCAGGAGACACGTCGAGGACCAGGAAACGCAGGCCGTCGTGGAAGCGCTCGCTCCTCAGGAGCGCGTGCTTCGTCCTCAGCGTCCTGACGATCCGGGTGGTGGCTCTGCAGGCCTATACCATAACGTCCGGATCCATGGAACCCGCGTTGGCGGCGGGGGACTTCGTGTGGGTCAACAAGGCCGCCCTGGGGTCGCGAATCCCGTTCACGGACATCCGCATTCCCGGCTACTCCGAGCCCCGGAGGGGGGAGATCCTGGTATTCGATCCTCCGCACGACGAAACGCTGATGGTCGTCAAGCGGCTCGTGGGCATGCCCGGCGACACGCTGGAGATGCGGGACAAGACTCTGTACCTGAACGGGCAGGCCCAGGACGAACCTTACGTGGTGCACACGGACAACGCGGCTGACGTGTCCGGAGCCGCGATGCTTTGGCAGCGACAGGTCCTGGTGGGTGGTCCAAGGGAGGACTACCTGCCCACTCGCGACACATGGGGTCCACTCGTGATTCCCGGGGGTCGCTACTTCATGCTGGGCGACAACCGCGACGACAGCATCGATTCCCGTACCTGGGGGCTCCTGGAGCGCTGGCGCTTCGAGGGGCGGGTCGCTGTCCGCTTCTTCTCCTACAACCGGGACTCCTACCGGCCGTTCCCGTTCATCCGCGAGATACGCTGGGACCGGATCGGGACGCGACCCAGGTAAGGCGGGCGTAACCCCTGGCGCCCGTACGTCGACTGTTCTGCCCCACGGCCGGCGGCGATGGCTGCCGCCCACAACCACCGCGCAGGTTGGCTACGCGGGTGGCCGCACGGTGCCCGATCACTGCCTCCTCTCTCCCGCGTCGACCATCTCGTCCTTCAGGAAGCGGTCGAAGAAGTCCAGCATGTCCAGCAGCATCCGGCGTCGGTTGGCCTTGCCGCGCACGTAGTAGTTCTCGTTCGGGTAGGTCGTGTACTCGAAGAGCTTGTAGTGGTTCTCGAGAGCGCGCGCGAAGATCTCGGACTGGTCCGAGCCGGGATAGCGTCCCTCGCCGTGCACCAGGAAGATCGGCGTAGAGACCTTGTCGACCTCGTAGATCGCCGAGCTGTTGCGCCACACGTCCTGGCTCGTCTCGAAGGGCCCGAGTTCGTGTTCGAGCAGCTTGACGTGCCGCAGTTCGTTCTCGCTGCGGTAGAAGTGTACCCAGTCCGAGTAGCCCGAGCCGGGGATGATCGCGCGGAAGGCGTCCGGGGCGAAGGCCGCCGCGTACATGCCCATTATGCCGCCGTAGCTGGTTCCGGTCAGGCCGATCCGGTCCGGGTCGATCCCGGGCTGTGCCTTCAGGAAGTCGGCGCCGGCGAGCACGTCTTCCAGGTCGCAGTGGCCCCAGCAGCCGTTGTTCGCGTCGGCGAAGGCCTTCCCGTAGCCGGAGCTGCCGCGGATGTTGGGCAGCAGCACCGCGTATCCGCGCTGCGCAAAGAACTGCACGTGCTGCTGGAAGGTGTCGTTGAACTGCGAGGTGGGGCCGCCGTGAATCCACAGGATGCCGGGTGCGGGCTCGCCCGCGGGCACGCCGACCGGGCGGTAGAGGTAGGCCGGGATCGAGTACCCGTCGGTGCTGGGGTAGTGGACCTTCTCCGGCAGGATCAGCCGGTCGCCAAAGTTCCCGGCAGGCATGGAGAAGGTGAGCTGGCGGCTCTCACCGCTCTCCACGGACACCACATGCAGATCCCGGGGGGTGACCAGGTCGGCCTTCAGGTAGGCGATCGAGCGGCTGTCGGGCGACCACGAGGGACTTGACGCCACCCCGCCTTCGGGGGACACCAGCACGCGGGGCTTGCCGCCGTCGGCCGGGACCACGCGCAGGTCGTGGTGACCGTTGTGGTTCTCGACGTACGCGATCCAGCGTCCGTCGGGCGACCAGACCGCGCCGCTCTGATCGGCCTCGGCGGCGGCGACCGGAAGGGGTTCGCCGCTCTCGATCGGGGCGAGCCAGTAGTTGATCCAGCCGCTGCGGTGCGAGCGGAAGAGGACCCGGCTGCCATCGGGCGAGACGCGGGGGTAGGCGAAGGTGCTGCCGGCGCCGTAGTCGAAGAAGTCCCGGTCCCGGAGCACGGTGCGCGCGCCCGATCCGTCTGGAGCGACCGAGATGACGTCATGGTCCTCCCAGGCGTCGTCGAGGCGCACGTAGAGGATGCGCCGCGCGTCCGGGGTCCAGGTGGGGAAGACCTCGTAGTTCTTCTCGTTGCTGATGCGCTGGACGCGCCGCGTGGCGACCTCGACCGTCCAGATGTCGTAGTTGCCGTAGCGGTCGCCGGCAAAGGCGATCGAGCGCTCGTCGGGGGACCAGGTCATCGAGCTGATGCGCCCGCCCAGGTTGGTCAGCTGCACCTCGGTGCCGTCGCGGGTGGACCAGACCCAGATCTCCGGCGAGCCGCCCTTGTCCGACACGTAGGAGATCCAGTTGCCCTGCGGTGACCAGCCCGGCATCTGGGAGGCCAGGAAGTGGCCCGAGCTGCCCAGGTCGATCGGGACGCGGGTCGGGAATCCGCCGTGGGGCGAGAGCGTGACCAGTCCGCCGGACAGGGAAGACTGGAAGAGGATCGACGAGCCGTCGGGGGACCAGGCGGGCGAGCCGGAGACGACGGGCTCGATGGAGAGCAGCTGGTCGATGGTGAGGACGTCGACGCCCTGGGCGTGGACCGGCGCGGGGACACCAGTGGCCGCGGCCGCGAGAAGGAGAGCCGAAGCGAGGTTCGTGGCGGCTCGCCGTGGGAGGACCGCCGCCGGGTTCCGATAACGGGTCATGGTCTGCTCCTTGTGTCGGCTGCTCCCGACCCCGCGCCTTGCCTTACACGTGCGTCAGCCAGCCGTAGGGGTCGTCCGCCCGCTGCTTGACGATGTCCATGAAGCGCCGTTGGATCTGCAGCGTAACCTCGCCCGCCTTGCCAGACCCGATGGGAATGCGGTCCACGCTGGTGATCGGCGTCACCTCGGTCGCGGTGCCCGAGAAGAAGAGTTCGTCGCAGGTGTAGAGGGTCTCGCGGGCGACCAGCTGCTCGCTCGCCGGGATGCCCATGTCGGCCGCGAGCTTGAGCACCGTGTCGCGGGTGATGCCCTGGAGCGAGGTGCCGTCGAGGATGGGTGTGATGAGCTGGCCGTCCACCACCAGGAAGAGGTTCTGGCCGCTTCCCTCGCTCACCAGTCCGTTGGGGCCGAGCGCGATGGCGTCCGCGTAGCCGTCGGCGTGCGCCTCCATCTTCATGAGCATGGCCGCGTTGTAGTGGCCGGCCGCCTTGGCGCGCATCGGGAAGGTGTTGGGTTCGGCGCGCTGCCAGGAGGAGACCTTCACCCCGACGCCCTTCTCGAGAGCTCCCTTGCCGAGGTAGGTGTCCAGCGGCCAGCAGGCCACGTACGACTCGATGGGGCTCGCGCGGGGATCGAGGGCCGCGGCGCCGTAGCCGCGAATCACCATGGGACGGATATAGCAGCTGCCCAGGCCGTTCTTCGCCACCACGTCGACGCACGCCTGCGCGTACTCCGCCTGCGCGTACTCCGGCGCCATGCGATAGACGATGCAGGAGTTGTAGAGCCTGCGGATGTGCGCGCCCAGGCGGAAGATGGCGCGCCGCCCCTCGGACTCGTAGCAGCGGATGCCTTCGAAGAGGGACACGCCGAACTGCACGGCCAGCGAAAGCAGGTGCACCTGGGCGTCCTGCCAGCGGATGAACTCTCCGTCCTTCCAGACGAATTCGGATTCCTGTAGCTCGAGGGCCATCGGGGTTCTCGGTCTTGGGGATCAGGTTGGTGTCGGTGGCATCATATCAGGGCGCGGATCCATCCGCCGTCCACGGGAATTGACGTGCCGGTGATGTAACTCGCGCGTTCAGAAGCGAGAAAGGTAACCAATGCCGCGAATTCCGCGGGATCGCCCACGCGCCCCGCGGGGATTTCGCTGGCCCAGCGGTCGAACGCGGCCTCCCGGTCGATGCCCTCGCGCGCGGCGATCTGGCCGGCCAGCCAGTCCAGGCGGGCGGTGCGGGTGTAGCCGGGCATCACGTTGTTCACGGTGACGCCGTCGCGCGCCACCTCGTTGGCCAGGGTGCGGGCGAAGCCGGTCACCGCGGCGCGCACGCTGTTGGAGAGGATGAGCCCGTCGACCGGCTGTTTCACCGCGATGGAGGTGACGTTGACGATCCGGCCCCAGCCGCGCTCGCGCATGCCCGGAAGGACGGCGCGGGTGAGGTTGAGGACACTCTCGAGGTTCTGGGCGACGGCGGTACGCCACGCCTCGGGGTTGTGCGCCTCGAAGGGGCCGGAGGGAGGGCCGCCGGTGTTGGTGACCAGGATGTCGACCCGGCCGAAGGCCCCGGCGGCCGCATCGGTGACGCGCCGCACGCCCTCGGGGTCGGTGAGGTCGGCGGCCACGGCCACGGGTTCGGAGCCGGTGTCGCGCGCGATGCTGTCGCGGGCGTGGCTCAGGTCGTCGGCGCCGCGGGCGCACATCACCAGCCGGGCCCCCTCGCGCGCCAACTCTTCCGCCACCGCGCGTCCCAGCCCGCGGCTGGAGGCCGCCACCAGCGCAACCTTTCCGGTCAGCCCCAGGTCCACGTCACCTCACGCGGCGGCGTGACCCGCGCGGTGTGTCCTTTCATGGATCGACGGTCGCAAGGGCTCATCTCAGGTACGCGTCGGTCCCGTCCAGCCAGTCCTGCCGGGGCGGGCAGAAAACGTCCACGTCCAGGGTGTCCTCGAGCGCGACCGCCTTGTGCGGCACCCACGAGGGAATGTGCAGCACCTCGCCGGCGCGCACGACCACCTCCTCGCTCTCATCCTCGCCGAGCCAGAAATGCAATGCGCCCTCGAGCACATAGGTGAGCTGCTCGTTGTCGTGCGAGTGCAGCGGCACCACTGAGCCCTTGTCGAGATAGATGTGCGCGAGCATCATGCGCTCGCCCGTCACCAGGCGCCTTCCGAGTCCTTCCTTGACCTGTTCGATCGGCATGTCGTCCCAGCGGAAGTGGCGTACGCTCGTTCCCGCGCTCATTGACTCTCCCCGGTTGGCGGAATGGGCCGGCGGATGCGCCGGGCGAACCCTCTCAATACCGTAACCGCGGGACTTCGGCAAGTAGCGGAGGTCGATGGTTACGAGAGTGGCGCACGGTCCGTCGGCCCGAAGGGCCTCGGCACCCTCACCGCAGGTAGCTGTCGGTCCCGTCGAGCCAGTCCTGGCGAGGCGGACAGAAGACATCCGTCACAAGCGTGTCCTCGAGCGCGAGCGCACTGTGCGGCAGTCCGGAGGGAATGTGGAGTACTTCGCCGGTGCGAACGGTCACCTCCTCGCCCTCGTCTTCGCCCAGCCGGAGCTTGAGCGCGCCATCCAGCACGTGGGCGATCTGCTCGTTGTCGTGCGCGTGCAGCGGTACGACGGTGCCCCGCACCATGTACCAGTGCGCGAGCATCATGCGATCGCCGGTCACCACACGCCTTCCCAGACCTTCCTTCACCTCTTCCATTGGCATATCGTCCCAGCGGAAATGACGGGCGCGCCGTTCGGGGCTCATTGGTTCTCCTCGTGGTGGCTTGGGGGAGGGCCGGCGATTCTCCGGACCAACCACCTCAATACCGCAGCCGGCCGCATCCGGCAAGTGGCGTGGAGATTGCCTTGTGTTCGGGCGGCGCGGGCGCGGACCCCGGGGACGGCGGGGCCCGGACGCGACAGGCGGGAACATGCAGAAACCAGGGGCCGCGAAACTCCGTTGGCGTGCTCCGATGCGGGGAGGAGGCAAGGTGACCGAGGCGACTACGGAAGCCCGGGCGTCGCGGCGGCGACCGTGGCTCCTGGCACTGGTGGCGGCGGCGGTGGTCGTGCTGCTGGTGTTTGCGGGAAGGCAGCTGGCCGGGGTCATCCCGGCGCTCGCGGAGCGCATCGCCGGGCTCGGAGTGTGGGGTCCGGTCGTCTTCGTGTGCCTCTATGCCGCGGCGACGGTGGCGTTCGCGCCCGGTTCCATCCTGACGCTGATCGCGGGGGCCATCTTCGGCATCGCGCGCGGAACCGTGATCGTGTTCGTGGGGGCGACGACGGGTGCCGCGCTCGCGTTTCTGGTGGCGCGCTACCTGGCGCGGTCCGCTATCGAGAACAAGGTGGCCGACTATCCCCGCTTCGCCGCCATCGACCGCGCCATCGGCGAACAGGGGCGCAAGATCGTCTTTTTGCTGCGCCTGTCGCCGGTCTTTCCCTTCAACCTGCTCAACTATGCCCTGGGCCTGACCAGGGTGCGCTTCGTGGACTACCTGATCGCGTCGCTGGGGATGATTCCCGGGACGCTGCTGTACGTGTACTACGGCCAGGTGATCGGCGACGTGGCGGCGCTGGCGAGCGGGGTGGAGGTGGCGCGGGACGCCGGCTACTACGCGGTGCTCGGGGTGGGGTTGGCGGCGACCATCGTGGTCACCACGCTGGTGACGCGCATCGCCCGGCGGGCGCTGAGGGAGATCACGGGGGACTGAGGGCGGGGTGGGCGTGGGCGAATGAGACCAATGGCGGAGCGATAGATCGTGTCGGCAGACAGAGTCGTGATCCTTCCCGACGACGTGCACAACCGCGAACTGGTGGGGCATGTGCACCCGCCCGACTGGCGCAACCCCGAACCCCGCGACCGCTACCACCTGGTCGTGGTCGGGGCGGGGACGGGGGGACTGGTGAGCGCCGCCATCGGCGCGGGGCTGGGCGCGAAGGTCGCCATGGTGGAGCGCCACCTCATGGGCGGCGACTGCCTCAACTTCGGGTGCGTTCCCTCCAAGGCGGTGATCAGCTCGGCCCGACGGGTGCGCGCGGCTTCGGCCAGCGGCCGTTCCGGATCGGCGG
Source organism: Gemmatimonadota bacterium (assembly GCA_022822425.1). Lineage (GTDB taxonomy): Bacteria > Gemmatimonadota > Gemmatimonadetes > Longimicrobiales > Gaopeijiaceae > BD2-11. The sequence continues at coordinate 19,899 of JAJEBS010000282.1, forward strand.
CCGGCGGTGGGACGGCTCATGGATCGGCGAGCGAGTTCACCGCCGCCATGGAGCGCATGCGGCGACTGCGCGCGCGCATCAGCCCGGTCGACGGGGCATCGCGGTTCGCCGGGCTGGGGGTGGACGTCTTCCTCGGCCACGGGGAGTTCGTGGGCCCGGACCGGCTGCGCGTCAACGGGGACGAACTGCACTTCCGCCGCGCGGTCATCGCGACCGGCGCCCGCGCGGCGCTCATCCCGGTGCCGGGACTCGAGGGCCCGAACGTCTACACCAACGAGACCATCTTCTCGCTCACCGAACTTCCGCCGCGCGTGATCGTGATCGGCGCCGGTCCCATCGGGGTGGAACTCTCGCAGACCTTCGCGCGCTTCGGCAGCGAGGTCACCGTGGTGCACGCAGACCCGCATCCGCTGCCGCGCGACGACAGGGACGCGGCCGCCATCGTGACCCGGGCCATCGAGGCCGACGGCGTGCGCGTTCTGAATTCGGCGGCCGTGCTCAGGGCGCGCCGCGAGGACGGCGCCACCGTGCTGGAGGTGGAGCACGGCGGGCAGCAGGAGGAACTCGCAGCCGAGGCGGTGCTGGTGGCCGCCGGCCGCGCACCCAACGTCGACGGGATGGGCCTCGAGGCCGCCGGCGTGGCCTGCGACCGCACCGGCATCCAGGTCGACGACCGGTTGCGCACGACGGCGAAGGGCATCTACGCCGTGGGCGACGTGGCGTCGAAGCACCAGTTCACGCATGCCGCCGACCACCAGGCCCGGATCGCCGTGCAGAACGCGCTCTTCTTCGGTCGCGGCCGCGCCAGCCGCCTGGTCATCCCGTGGGCCACCTACACGGACCCGGAGGTTGCCCACGTCGGCCTCCATCGCGACGAGGCCATTGCGGCGGGCCACGATGTCGAGACCATCACCGTCCACTTCGACGACATCGACCGCGCCATCCTCGAGGGTGAGGAAGATGGCTTCTTCCGCGTTCACCTGAAGAAGGGCAGCGACCGCATCCTCGGCGCGACGCTCGTGTGCGCGCACGCGGGCGACATGATCGGCGAGGTCACGCTGGCGATGACGGCGGACCTCGGCCTGGGCAGGCTCGGGGGCACCATCCACCCCTATCCCACGCGCAGCGACGTCTTTGCGCGCGCGGCGAACGCCTGGCGCAAGCAGAAGCTGACGCCCACCGCCCGGAAGGTATTCCGGGCCTTCTTCCGGGTGTTCAAGTAGGGCGACCATGACCGGGACGCACTCTCCCGGCGGCGCGGCCCGCGTGCGCGTCTCCGCCCCCGCCACCATCGGCAACATCGCGTGCGGATTCGATGTCTTCGGCATGGCCGTCGAGCGGCCCTCCGATGTCGTGGTGGCGCGCGCAACGCGGGAGCCGGGAGTCATCATCGAGCGCATCACGGGCGACGTGGGGCCCATCCCGGCGGACTCCGCCCGAAACAGCGCGGGGGTGGCCGCCCGGGCGGTCCTGGAGATGGCGGGCGCCGCCTCCGCGGGGCTGGCGTTCGAGCTTCACAAGGGCATACCGCTCGCCGGAGGCATGGGAGGCAGCGCCTCGAGTGCCGTCGTGGGGGCGGTGGCGGCGGACCGCGTGATCGGGGCCGGGCTGTCCCGGAGGCAGTTGCTGCAGTGCGCGGTGGCCGGCGAGCTCGCGGGTTCGGGGTCTCCTGCCGCCGACAACGTTGCGCCAGCGCTTTATGGCGGAATCGTGCTGGTTCTCCCCGGCAGGTCGCTGCAGGTCGTGGAGCTGCCTGTCCCACCGGAGCTCTGGGCGGTGGTGGTACGCCCGCACCTGGAGACCCGCACGGAGGATGCACGCCGCGTGCTCGGCGAAAACGTGCCGCTCAAGGCCGCGGTCACGCAGTGGGCCAACACCGCGGCCTTCACCGCCGGGCTCTACGCCTCCGACTGGAACCTTCTCTCTCGCTCGATCAGAGATGTCGTGGCGGAACCGCTGCGCGCCGGACGCGTTCCGGGTTTCGCCCGGGCCAGGGAAGCGGCGCTGGCTCGCGGCGCGCTCGGCTTCTCCCTGTCCGGGTCCGGCCCCTCGGTCTTCGCGCTGTGCCGGGGCGGCGAGACGGCCGAACACGTCGCTGAGGGCATCCGCCGGGCCTTTGGCGAGACCGCGGCGCTTGACTGCGAAGCCTGGGCCTCCCCCGTCAACCGGCATGGGGTGCGCGTCGAGGACGTCGAAGCGGAGGGAGATTGAAACTCGTCAGCACGTCGGGCCATGCCGCACCGGTTTCCTTCGGCGAAGCCCTGTTCCGGGGACTCGCCCCCGACGGCGGACTCTTCATGCCGGAGAGGCTCTCGCCCCTTTCCCCGGGCGAAATCGATGAGCTGAGGGGCGCCGGCGCGATCCGCTGCGGGCTCGCCGTGGCGCGTCATCTTCTCGGCGATGAACTGGAGGATGGAGTGCTGGAATCCGCCGTGCGCGAGGCGCTCGGCTTCCCGTTGCCGCTGGTTCCGCTGGGCCCGCGCATGCATGTGCTGGAGCTGTTCCACGGCCCCACGCTTGCCTTCAAGGATGTGGGCGCGCGCTTCATGGCCTGTCTGATGTCGAGGTTGCAGCGCTCCGGGCCTCCCCTGACGGTCATGGTGGCGACTTCGGGCGACACCGGCGGCGCAGTCGCGCACGCCTTTCTGGGTCTGCCGCGGACGCGCGTGGTGGTGCTGTTTCCGGAAGGACAGGTGAGCCAGCGCCAGCAGCGCCAGTTCACGACGCTGGGCGACCAGGTGCTCGCGGTGGCGGTGGCGGGCGCGTTCGATGACTGCCAGCGGCTCGTCAAGGCGATGTTCCGCGATCCGGATGTGCGGGAGGCTCTCGCGCTGACGTCCGCGAATTCGATCAATATCGGACGCCTGCTCCCGCAGATCTTCTATTACTTCCACGCGTGGGCGCGGCTGAACCGGCACGAGCCGCCGGTTTTCTCGGTGCCGTCGGGCAACTTCGGCAACCTGGCGGCCGGCCTCATGGCCCGCGAACTGGGCCTGCCCGCGGCAGCGTTCGTCACGGCCACCAACGCCAACGACGTCGTCCCGGAGTACCTGCGTACGGGTTGCTACGAGCCGCGGGCGTCGGTGCGCACGCTATCCAGCGCGATGGATGTCGGAGCGCCGTCGAACCTGGCGCGCATCCTGGCGCTCTTCGATGGCGACCTGGCGCGTCTGCGCGGGTGTCTGTCGGGCTCGGCGTGGAGCGATGCCGATACGAAGAAAGCGATGAGACGAGTCTTCGACGAGCATGGCTACATCCTGGACCCGCATACCGCGGTCGGGTGGCTGGCGTTGGAGCGGGTCCTCGCCGAAGGGCCCGACGCCCACGGCGTCGTGCTGGCCACGGCCCATCCGGCCAAGTTCGGGGACATCGTGGAGGAGGCCATCGGGCGGCCGGTGCCCGTGCCGGCGCAACTGGCGGCGGGAGAGACGAAGCCCTCGCGCTTCACCCGGATTCCTCCCAGCTTGGGGGAGTTGCAGCGCGTTGTAATGAACTGGGCGGGTCGGTAGCGGAGGACATCGCCGATGAACAAGAAGAGAATCATCACGCTCGCCGTACTGTTCTACCTCTTTGTCGGTCTGAGCGGCCTCTTCCGTTTCCCTGCGGCCTTCGGGTACAGCCGGACGATCACGACATACTACGATCCCGGCGAGGCGCGCGAGCGGACGGAGGTGATCCGGTGCCGCGGGCTCCCGGTCATCGTCAGCTACTGCTCGGGGACCATCGAAGCGCCCCGCGACGAGGTTCCGCCTACCCCGAGAACGTCCGGACTATGACGGTGAGTTCCGGCGCACGACCGCGTACACGATCCACGCCGGAACGCTGAGCACGACGGCGTAGATCGCGATCGCAATCGGGCCCAGCAGACCGGCGAAGAGCGCCGCGAACGAGGTGATGGGCGCGAGGATCGCGAAGGTTTTCCAGGCCGCGCGCGTGGATCCTGTTCGCCAGATCCCCCGGAAGGCGAGCGCGAGCGGCAGGCCGCACGGGGCGGTGACCGCAAGCGACATCAGCGCCACGGGGAGCATGAACAGCGTCTCGGGGGTGAGCGGAGGGGCCACTCCGCGGACGAGCGACACCGCTACGATCCCCGCGGGCAGCCACGCGAGGGACAGCAGCCAGAACTTTCCTGCCGAACCGAACGGCTGGTCGGTCATGATGGTCTCCGGTCGGGTTGCGCGAGGGCGGGATCGGATGTCGCCGGGGCGATCGGGTTGAGCCCGCAACCTCCGCGGTTGCCCGGTCTCAGTCCCGCCAGGCCGTCCACGGTTCCCGTGACCGCAGGATGCGAATACCCTCGTCGACCACCGTCTGTGCGAAGACGACCCGGTCCGCCGAGTCGACGAGCATGGCCGGGAAGCCGCTCGCCCGTGCGTTGGAGGAGGCTGCTACCAGGCGCGCGCGTCCCAGGTTCCCGTCCACCGTGATGCTGCGCACGAACAACTGCTCGCCCTCCAGCCAGGTGACCAGGGCCGTCCCCGGCTCGGGCATTACCGTGGCGACGCGCCCCACCGGGTTGCCCAGGTCGATGGTGACCGGCGGGCCGAAGGTCGCGCCCGCGTCCCGGGAGAAGGCCGCCCGCACGCGGGGCGTGTCGCCCGCGCCGGTGAACCAGGCCACGACGACCGCATCGCCCGCGGCCGCCACGGACGGACCGTTCACCGGGCAGCCCGGGATCGTCCAGCCGTCGTCGTGCACGGGGACGCCGCCCGTCCACTTCCCGTCCACGAACCGGCCCACGGAGATGTCCCGCACCTCCTCCTCGGTGCGGTCGCGGTAGACGACCACCGGCCCCGCGGAGGTCATCGCCGCGTCGGTCTGGCAGCAGTCGCAGATGCGGTCGTCCAGTTCGACCTCGGCGGTCTTCGTCCCGTCCGGTCCGGCCGTACGGTACCGCAGCGTCATCCGGGGGCTGGCCGCCCGCGAGCCGTCGGCCTCGAAGAAGCGCCGGCCGTCAAGCCAGACCATTCCCGCCTCCCCGTGCCCCAGCCCGAACACCGACACGAACCCGTGCTCGGACGGCGTCCCGTCCTCGTGCGGCGTCCACGGCTCGCTCCAGGAGTGCCCGCCGTCCTCCGAAAAGGAGACCCGCACCCCGTAGTCGTAGGTGGCCGGACCGCCCCGCTGGAGCCAATGTGCGGCCAGGCGCCCGGCGCCCACGGGCCACACCACAGGGAAGTCCGCCCAGTTCACGAAGAAGGTCGCGCCCCCGCCCGAGCGGGTCACCTCGAAGGGCTTGCCCAGGGTGCCGTCCTCATACGGGGCTCCCTTCAGCGCCCACACTTCCTCGCCCTCCTCCATGTGCGGCTCAAGCCAGCTCAGCACCACCGCATCACCGTGGCGCTCGAGCGACGGAAAGCGGGCTCCGGACGCCGCTTCCACGGCCAGTTCCTCCACAGCGAGTTCGGTAACGCTGGATTCGGGCGCCGCGCACGCGGCAATGATGAGGCAGCCGAGTCCACCGCACCGGTCACGCCAACTCGTTAGCCGCTCTGAATGAGGAACCGCAGGATGCATGATGGACTCGATGCCGGGGAATTCGGTGTGCGTACGTTCCACGGACAAGATGCCGGGGTTTTCCGGATGTCGAAAGGGATTCCACATTCAGCGGCCCATCGGACCTTGCGGTGCGCGGTCTCTGCAGTTGGCGCAGAGTCTCCGGCCCGTTGCACGCGGGACATCAGCAGCGGAGTATAAAAGGAGCACTACAGAGTGGTTGCCGAGCGGGAGCCCTGCTCGACCCCATCCCGCCCCCGGAGGAGGATAGCCGCATGACTCGTTCCATTCGTACCCCCATACCGATTGCGGCCGCCCTCGCCCTGACCCTCGGCGCCTGTGCCGAGACAGCCGAACAGGCCCCCGGGATGGATGACGCGACCAGCGAGGTCGCCGACGGCGTCTTCTGGTTCAACGCGGGCACGCACAACGCCTTCTTCGTGGACACCGACGATGGCGTCGTGGCCTTCGACCCCATCTCGAACGACGCCGCGGCGGGGCTGGCGGCGTCCATCCAGGGCGCGGTTCCGGACAAGCCGCTCGCGGCCATCGTCTACAGCCACAGCGATGCGGACCACGCCACCGGCGCGCCGGTGCTGCAGGAGGCATTCGGCGGCGGCGTGCCAATCATCGCGCAGGAGAACGCGCTGCCCATCATCCTGGAGCGCGGCGACCCCGACCTGCCGCCCCCGGACCTGACCTTCTCCGACGAGATGACGCTCCGCTTCGGCGGCCGCGCCATCGAGTTGCACTACCTGGGGCCCAGCCACACCGACAATCTGCTGGTGGCGTTTCTCCCCGAGGAGCGCGTCGCCTTCGCCGTCGATTTCGTCAGCAACGACCGGGTGGGCTACCAGAGCCTGCCGGGATGGCACTTCGACGACTTCTATGTCGCGCTGGACCGGCTGATGGAGATCCCCTTCGAGACCATGGTTTTCGGGCACGGAGACGTGGGGGACCGCGGCACCATCGAGCGCCAGCTCGCCTACTACGCGGACCTGCGGGACGCCGTCCAGGCAGCGCTCGACGAGGGCCTGTCCGAAGAGGAAGCCATGGCCCAGGTGCGCCTGGACGACTACGCCCACTGGGGCCAGTACGAAGCGTGGTTCCCGATGAACGTCGGGGCGATCTACCGCTGGCTCGCCGAGAGCTAGGTCCCTCCTACACCCGCACCGCCAGCCCGTCGTGGAGGGCGGTGCGGTACGCCTTGAGCGCGGGCACGAAGCCCATCAGGAAGCCGGCCGTCACCACCGCACCCAGGAAGAGAAGCTCGATCGAGCCGGGTGGCCGGATCGGGATGAAGAGTCCCACCTGCTCCTCGACGATGGGCTGGCCGGCTGAGAGCAGGACGTAGACCAGCGCCAGCCCGGCGATGGCCCCCGCCGCGGCCAGGCACACCGACTCGAGCACCAGCAGCGAAATGATCCGGTTGGGCCCGGCTCCGACGGCGCGCAGGATCGCCATCTCGCGCCGGCGCTCGTTGAGCGACGTGTAGAGCGAGACCAGCATGCCCAGCAGTCCCACCAGCACGACGAAGATGGTCACCAGCCGGAGCCCGGTCTCGGCGTAGCCGATCCCCTGCCACATCTCGTTGAGGGCCAGCCCGGGAATGACGGCCATCATCGGCTCGCCCTCGTAGTCGTTGACGTCGCGCTGCAGCCGGAGCACGTCCCGCCGGTTGACTGCGCCCACGAAGAACGATGTCACCTGGGTGATCTCGATCTCCTCCATCGCGAGCACTTCCTCGAGTGTGTGCTCTTCGCCGGGCATGGGCGGCGCGCCGTCCTCCCATCCGAAGTGGATGGCCTCGATGCCCTCGAGGGTGACGTAGATGGCGCGGTCGACCGGGGTGAAGGTCTTGTCGAGGATGCCCACGACCGTGAACGGCATCTGGTCGTGGTTCAGGAAGCCCACCTCGCCGATCCCGTGGGTCACCGCGATCTCGTCGCCGATCCCGTAGCCCAGCTCGCTCGCCACATCCGCGCCCAGGGTTACGTCGAACACGCCGGAGCCGGCCCGGCCCTCCGCCAGCGCGATCTCCTGTCCCCCTCGATAACGGTAATGGCGATAGAAGTCCTCGTTGGTGCCGATGACGCGGAATCCCCTGTGGCTGTCGCCGAGCCCGTAGGGGATGGTCCATTCGATGGCGGGGTGCTCGGCCCACTCGCGGTAGGTGTCCCAGGTCAGATTGTTCGTGGGCGATCCCATGCCGAAGACCGAGTACAGCAACAACTGGATGGTTCCCCCCTTGGCGCCCACGATCAGGTCGGTCTGGCTGATGGTGTTCGAGAAGCTCTCCCGCATGCCCACGCGCACGTTCTCGACGCCGATCAGGAGGGCGACGCTGAGGGCGATGGAGCCCACCGTGAGCGAGGTGCTGAAGGCGCGGTTGCGGAGCGACTTGAGCGCGAGATCGAGAACGAGCATCAGAGCACTGCCTTGTTGATGTCGGGGAGCGAGATGGTGCGCGAGAACATCCCCTCCAGGGTGCGGTCGTGGCTCACGAACACCAGCGTGGCGCCGGCGCGCTCGCACTCCTGGAAAAGCAGCTCGAGGAAGGCCTCGCGGCGGTCGAAGTCCAGGGAGGAGGTGGGTTCATCGGCGACGATGAGCTCCGGGGCGCCGATCAGCGCGCGGCAGGCGGCCACCCGCTGCTGCTGGCCCACCGAGAGTTCCGTCACCGGCTTCTTCAGCAGGTCGCCGATCTGGAGATGGTCGGCCAGCATCGCGGCGGTCTTCCTGATGCCCGCGCCGTCCAGCCGGGCCCGGCGCCCGGCGTCCATGCGCGCGGGGAGCGCGATGTTGTCGAGCACCGACAGGTATGGAATGAGGTTGAACATCTGGAAGACGTAGCCGATATGCTCCGCCCGGAAGGCGTCCCGCCGGGCGCCGGAAAGAGAGGCGAGATTCTCGCCCAGCACCTTGACCTCGCCCTCCTCCGCCTCCAGGACGCCCGCCAGCACCCCGAGCAGCGTGGTCTTGCCGCTCCCGCTCGGGCCGAACAGGAACGCGCGCTCGCCGCGCTCGAGGGTCAGTTCGGGAATATCCAGCACCCAGGGACCGCGTCCGTATCGGAACCGCAGGCGTCGGATCTCGATTGCGAGGCTCATCTAGTGACGTCTCCCGGCGAAGCGTCGTTCACGAAAAACGCGCCCCCGGCTCGGCGAGGGCGCGTTCTCATCATGCAGGCGGACTGCATCGCGGATCAGGACCCGTAGGGATACACCCGCTCGCCGGTGATGGTGAAGCCGACGTAGCCGTACACGCTCTGGGTCATCTCGATTTCGAGCACGCCCTCGACCCACACCGGGTTCCACCCGTCCATCGTGGCCCGCTTGCCTTCATCCATCTGGATGTAGACGAGCTGGTTGGGTGGCGGCGGCGGCGTGTGGATGCAGGCGCCGACGTAGGGCACGAGGAGAAACTCCGTTGCCGAGGACGCCCAGTCCTCGAGCGGCACCGTGAACCCGGGGATCTTGACGAGCTTGCCCGCGAGAGCCTTCAACTCCTCGCCCGCCTCGCCGGTGCGGTAGTTGAGGCTGGCAAGGAGCCGCCAGCCCACCTCGGTGGGATCGTCGGCGGATGCGACCGGCGGTGGGTCGACCGGGGGCTCCGTGACGGCCTCCGGGAGGCCGCCCGCGCCGGTAAGGGGCACCACAAACAACATGGCGGCAAGGGAGAGGAGTCTGCGGCTGGCGTCGATCATCGGAGAGCTCCGGTTGTGAAAGTCCTCAATTCGATCCCGGGGTGTCCTGGCGGTCATCGTCGGAAACCGGCCGCGAGAGCGTCGGATACGTGATCCCCAACTGCTCCAGATACGTCTCGAAGCGGGTCTCGTCGTAGTAGAACTGTTCGAGGAGCGGGCGGTACGCGTCCATGATCTCCTGGTTGAGATCGATGGGCGGCGGGTCGTCGGGGCCGATGAAGGGAATATACTCCACGGCCGCCGTCTGTTCCTCCCGGAAGTAGGTCCACGCCTCGTCAACCAGCTCCGGCTGGGCGAAGAGCTGGAGCGCGGTGCGGGCCATCACGCGCGCACCGGCGACCGCGCCCTTGTGCGCGATCGGGGTGGCCATCGCCATGGCGCTCGACCAGTGGTGGCCGGGGAGCCCCGGGACGTTCGACGGGAAGCGCATGGTCACGGTGGGCACGTTCCAGGAGATGTCGCCGATGTCGTCGGATCCGCCGCTCCGGCGCGGGCCCGGTTCGCCGAGGGGTGACAGGGCGGTCGGCATCCCCGACGGGACGCTTCCCACCGACTCCTGTACCGCGCTCGCGAAGTCGTGGTCGTCGTCGGTCCACTCCGGCAGCCCCACGTCCTCGATGTGTTCGTACATCGTTTCGGCCACGACCCTGTTGAAGTGCCGCGGCCAGGCGGTTCCGATGATCCGGTAGGACATCTCGGTGTCGGTCATCATGGCCGCGCCTTCGGCGATGCGGATGGCGGTGTCGAAGTTGCGCTTGATGTCCTCGTAGTCCATCTCGCGGATGAAATACCATACCGAGGCGCTCGGCGGCACGACGTTGGGCTGATCGCCGCCGTCGCTGATCACGTAGTGGGAGCGCTGGTCGGGCCGCAGGTGCTCGCGCCGGAAGTTCCAGGCGACGTTCATCAGCTCGACCGCGTCGAGTGCGCTCCGGCCCCGCCAGGGAGCGCCCGCTCCGTGCGCCGCTTCGCCCGCGAAGGTGAACTCCACGGAGACGAGCCCGGTCCCGCCGCCCTGTCCCCAGCTCACCGACAGGTTGCTGCTGACGTGCGTGAAGAGGGTGATGTCGATGTCCTGGAGATAGCCGTCGCGCACGTACCAGGCCTTGGAGGCCAGCTGCTCCTCGGCAACGCCGGGCCAGAGCACGAGCGTGCCCTCGATGCCCTCCTCTTCCATGACGTCCTTGAGCGCCAGTGCCGCAACCACGTTCACGGCCTGTCCCGAGTTGTGGCCCTCGCCGTGGCCGGGTGCGCCCGGGATCAGCGGGTCGTGATAGGCCACGCCCGGCTTCTGGTTGGCCTTGGGGATGCCGTCGATGTCGGACCCGAAGGAGATGACCGGCCTGCCGCTTCCCCAGCGCGCGAACCAGGCGGTCGGGATGCCCGAAGGTGCGCGCTCGATGGTAAAGCCGTTCTCCTCGAGGATCCCCGTAACGTAGGCCGAGGTCTCGATCTCCTGCTGCCCCAGCTCGGAGAAGGAGAAGATCTTGTCCACCATGACCTGGGCCAGCTTGGCGCGCTCGAGTACGCCCTCTTCCACACTGGCCACGAGAGGCTCGAGTTCATCGTCCGAGAGGCCCTGCGCGGCCGACAGGACGGTGGGGACGGTGAGAAGGGCGACCAGCGTTGCTGTGATCGTTCGTTTGACCATTGACCCCACGCGAGAAGGAGACGGGAACACGAAAGACGCTGCAACATAAGGGATGGCCGCCCGAGTCGGAAAGTGGGCTCGCGATACGGTGCGCGAAGCCGACCGGGCGGGCCCGGGAGGGGCGGGCACGCCGGTGATACGCGCGGCGACGGGCGCCTATCCCGCGAACAGCTCCCGGAGGCGGACGCTCATCCGGAACCGGCGTTCGATGATGCCCGGCCATCCCTCGGGACGGGCGTCGAAGAGGTTGTCGACGCCCGCGAGCAGCTCGAGGTTACCGGCGACGGGCAACGCCGCCTGCAGGTCCACCGAGGTGAATCGTTCCTGGGTCCCGATGGGAACCGTGGTTCCGTCCGGCCGGGTCAGGAGCATGGGCGCGCTTCCGGTGAAGTGGACGGTCCCGTCCAGGCGGAGCCCCGAAACCTCTGCCACGGTCCAGGTGGCGCGAGCGCGCGCGGAGTGTCCGGCGCGCCGGTCCAGCCTGCCGCCGCCTCCCGTGTGTGCGTCGAGGTATGCGTAGCCGACGGAGAATTCACCGTCCCCGAGCAGCGCGTGCAGAGTGAGTTCGAAGCCCTGGGTGACCGCGTCCGCCAGATTGCGCGGCGAGTAGACGAGCAGGCCGCTGGGCGCGTTGCCGATGAACCCGAGCTCGACGAGGTTGCGGATGCGGTTGGAATAGACCTCGGCGTCGACGAGCAGGCGCTGCCCCGGTCGCCACTCCGCGCCGGCCGACACGCTCCAGGAGCGCTCGGGCTGCAGGTCGGGATGTCCCTGGACGGTGACCCCCGCGGCCAGGTTCACGTACCTCCAGCCGAGTTCCTTGAACGACGGTGCGCGGAAACCCTGGGCGACGGCGC
>JAJEBS010000226.1 GCA_022822425.1 Gemmatimonadota bacterium
GGGCCGGTGGCGTTGAAGTCGCCGGCGGTGCCGTCCTCGGCCAGGCGCACGATCCATTCGGTGATGTCGCGCTGGTCGATGATCTGGTTGGCGTGCTCCGGGTTACCGGGGGCGAGCACCTCGCCGCCCTCGAAGATGCGCAGCGGCCAGTAGGTGAAGCGGTCGGTGCGGTCGCCGGGGCCCACGATCAGGCCCGGCCGGACGATGGTGGCGCGGCCCGGGAAGGCGGCGTGGGCGATATCCTCGCTCAGCGCCTTCATGAGCCCGTAGTGGGCTTCATCCCCGTCCTGCCAGCCGTCGGGAGGCGTGAAGCGCTCCGAGTCCTCGTCGATGAGATGCTCGTAGAGGACGCGGTCCTTGTGCTCGTACGCGAGCCCGGGGCTCACATAGGCCGAAATCGAGGAGACGAAGATGTACTGCTCGGCGGCGTCCCGCAGCAGCTCGGTGCTCAACTGCGCCCAGCGATAGTTCTGCGTGTTGTTGTCGAGCACGACGTCCCAGTTGCGGCCCTCGAGGGCGCCCAGGTCGCCGTCGCGGTCGCCGATGAGGTGCTCCACGTCGGGAAGGTCGGCCTGAGCGCGCCCGCGGGTGAAGATGGTCACCTCGTGCCCACGCTCCACCGCGTAGCGAACCATGTGCGGGCCGATGAAGCCGGTGCCGCCCAGGATGAGCAGCCGCTTGGGCGTGGGCGCCTGCTGGGTCCAGAGACCGGAGTCGTCGCCGGCACGACGCGTACGCGTGCCGTTGGAGGAGGCGAGGCCGAGGCCGGGGGTGCCGAGACCGAGTCCCAGTCCGGCCGCGGTGATTCCGGTCGTGCGCAGAAAGTCTCGGCGCGTCGGTTTCATGATGTGTGCTCCGTGTTACTGGCGCGCCAGCGTACCCGAGAGGATCACGCGCCCGCAGAAGTCGGTGTCGGCATGCTCGGAGATCTCCGCGCTTCTTCCAAAGAACCTGACGGTTGAGCTGAGCGTTCTGGTGGGGCCACAAAACTCCTCGCTGACCGAGGAGGCCGAGAAGCCCCCGTCCGTCAGTTCGAGGAACCCGGTGGCGTCCAGCGTTCCGGTAACCGCGGGAATCGACTCGATTCTGCCCGAAGCCTGGATCTCGCCGGTAATCGTCACGCTTTCCCCGGCCTGTTCGACGACGACCTGCATCGATCCCTGTATGCCCTGCCGGTTCAGCAGGAGCTGGACGATGAACGAACCGTTGTAGGTGCCCGTGACATCGGGAATCGGTCCGGTCGGCTCGTCATCGCCGCATGCGGTCCCGGCAAGCGCAAGGACGACCGCCGCCAGCCCTCGTCGCCATCGCTGCGTCATAATCCTGTCCGACCTCCTGTCACGCCCATCCGTTATGCGCCCTTCGTCTGATCGGAAAGCCTAGCCGCGGGATGGCAAGGCTGCAACGGGTCGCGTGGGGCTGGACGTTTCGGCAGCGGCTCACCATGGTGCCGGGATGAGTGCAGAGACGGATGTTGCCTGGCGTTGGAGCATGGGGAGACCGTGGTGACAGGACGAGTTGGCGCATTCGCGTGGCGCTTGCGCGGCCACCTGTACCGGAGAATCCGTGAATCGGGGATGGTCCCCGGCCGCGCCGAACTTGGCGAGAGACTGGGAGCCGGTGCCGGCGATGTGGATCGAGCTCTGGCCTGCCTGGCGGAAGCTCACATCCTGGTTCTGGACGAGCCGGGCGAAATCCGGATGGCTCATCCCTTTTCGGCCGTTGAGACGCCCTTCCGGGTGCGTACGCAATGGACGGACTACTGGGCCAACTGCGCCTGGGATGCGCTCGCGATCCCGCTGCTCCTCGACGTCGACGGCCGGACGCGAACCGCGTGCCCCCGGTCGGGCGCCGCGATCGACCTGGCGGTGACCAACGGGCGGGTCGAACCTGCCGACGGCGCGGTGGTCCGCTTCCCCGTGCCGGCCAGGCGCTTCTGGGACGACATCGGCTACACCTGACGCAACATCCTGGCCTTCCGGTCGGAAGCGGATGCGGCCCGGTGGGCGGCGAGGCGGCGTGTCGACCCGGGCGCGACAGTGCCGGTCGAGACGCTGGGCAGGCTGAGCCGCGGGTGGTACGCGGGCCGCCTGAGCGACCATTGGCGTCCCTCAACGGCGGAGACGAAGCAGGCCCTCCTGCGCGAGGCGGGTCTCGGAGGTGCCTTCTGGCAGCTCCAACCGTCATGAGGATCTCGACGGCGCTCGTGGTCGCGGCCGCCGCCGCGTGCGCCGACTCCACGCGCGCGACCTCCGTCGTGGGCGAGCCACTCGAGGGCTGCCCCGATCCCGGCGCGGGCACCACGATCGGAGGGCTTCGAGGAACCGGGAGAGACGCCACCCCGTCTCCCGTCCGCCGGCTGGTGCTCATGGGAGGCGGCCCGGAGGAGGACGGCGCCGCCCGCCGTTTCGCCGAAGCGGCCGCCGGAGGCGACATCGTCGTGTTGCGCGCAACCGGCTCGCTGACCAGCTATCCGGACTACTTCTCGGCGGAGTTGGCCCCCAGTCCGGCTCCGGCCTCGGTGGTCACGATTCGCACAGACACCCCTCCGCTGGCGGACCACCCGAGCGTCCTCTGCCGCCTCGACAGAGCGGAAGCGATATGGCTCGCGGGTGGCAGCCAGTGGGACTATCTCGGACGATGGCCGCATCCGGTCCACGTAGCCATCCGGGAAGCGTGGCGGCGCGGCGCGGCCATGGGCGGAACCAGCGCAGGAGCGGTTTCGATGGGCGAAGCCGTATTCGACGCCCGGCACGGTACCGTGACATCGGCTGAGGCGCTCGCGGATCCGGCGGACGTCTCGGTCAGCGTCGGGCCATCCAACCTGCCCCAGCCCGAGCTTCGCAACATGATCGTGGACTCCCACTTCACGGAGCGGTCCCGTGAGGGACGGCTCCTCGCCTTCCTCGGGCGTCTGCTGGCTCAGCACCGCTCGGGTTCCTTCATCGGGATCGGGATCGACGAAGGGGTCGCGCTCGAGATCGAGGACGACGGCTACAGGGTGTCCTCGGCGCGAGGCGGGGCCGTCTGGATGTATGAGGCGACCGGTCCCGCCGTCGTTCGGCCCGGCAGGCCGCTCTCGCTGGACGGCATACGGCGCGTGCGGCTGGCGGATGGCGCCTCGGGTCGCTGGCCCTTCCTGTTCGAGGAGGCCGAGCGTGTTCAGGAGCTCGTGGTGGAGGAGGGGGTGGTGCGGATCCAGGGCGCGAGCACCGCGGCCGACCGCCGATCAGAACTCCGGTAGGGCGCGTGCCTCCCGGTCTATCTCCCCGCTTCGACCCGCACGCAGGCCCGCCGCAGCCGCTCCACCCCCTCTGCGACCTCCTCGCGGGTGATCAGCATCGAGGGGCCGATGCGGATCACGTGGCCGCCCATGCCGCCGAGGCCGATGAGCACGCCTTCCTCGCGCGCGGCCTCCAGGAGCGCCTTGCCGAGCTTGGCGCCGGGCTCTTTGGTGACGGGGTCCTCCACCAGTTCCAGGGCGATCATCAGCCCCATTCCGCGCACGTCGCCGATCCACGGATGGTCGCGCTGGAGCGCTTCCAGCCCTTCGCGTAACTGGCGTCCACGCACGGCGGATCGGGCGGGCGTGTCCTCCTCGACCATCACGTCCATGGTCGCGCGCGCGGCCGCCATCGACACCGGGCTGCCCCCGTAGGTGGAGAAGGTGAGGCCCGTCCAGGCGGCCGCGATCTCCTCGCGGGCCAGGGTGCCGCCCACGGGGAAACCGTTCGCGACTCCTTTGGCGACTACCATGATGTCGGGCTCGACCTCCCAGTGCTCAATGCCGAACCAGCGGTCGCCGGTGCGCCCGAACCCGGCCTGCACCTCGTCGCAGATGAACACGCCCCCGTACGCGCGGATCACCTCGGCGGCACGCGTGTGGTATTCCGGCGGCGGAACAATGTAGCCACCCACCCCCTGGATGGTCTCGGCGAGCAGCGCAGCGGGGCGCCCCGTGGTCGTGGTCTCGATCACCTCGACCAACTCGTCGATGTAGCGGTCGACATTGGCGCCGTCGGCGTGCCGGTACGGATACGGCGCGATGGCGTGCCGGATCGGGGCCATCGCCGGAAGCGGCTTCCACTGGGCCTGGCCGGTCAGGCCCGTAGCCAGCGTGCTGCGCCCGGAGTAGCCGAGCCGCAGGCCGATGATCTCGCTGCGCCGGGTATGCATCTGCGCCAGCATGACCGCGGTTTCGATGGCCTCTGTGCCGCTGTTGGTGAACATGACCTGGTCGAGGCCGGCAGGCGCGAGACCGGCAAGCCGCTCGGCCGCGGCCACGTAGGGCTCCGTCACATAGAGGTTCGAGGTGTGGCCCAGGCGGGCGACCTGATCCTGCACGGCGGCAACCACTCTCGGGTGACAGTGTCCGATGGACGTGGTCAGAATGCCCGCGAAGAGGTCGAGATACTCTCGCCCGTCAGCGCCCCTGGCCCGCACTCCCTCCGCCTCCACGAGCACCAGGGGCCCGTCGTACAGCGGCTTGACGCAGGGGAAGATGGAGGCGCGCTGGCGCTCGATCAGTTCGGCCGCATCGACCTCTCGCGAGTCGGGCGCACCCGACTCCGCCACCTGCGGGCGCGCCTCTGCCGCTGGCGCTGGAGCCACGGTCCCGGGAGCCGTCATCGGATTGTGTTCACCCGTGTTACCACCGCGTGATCACCACGCGCTTGTCGGTGAAGAACTCGACGGAGTCACGGCCCTGGGCCTTGAGATCGCCGAAGAAGGAGCCGCGCGAGCCTCCGAAGGGGAAGAAGGCCATCGGCGCCGCCACGCCGATGTTGATGCCGATCATGCTGATGCCTGCGTGGTAGCGGAACTCGCGTGCCGCGCGTCCGCTCGTCGTGAAGATCGAGGTGGCGTTGCCGTACTCGCTCCGGTGCATGAGCTCGATGGCGTCCTCGACGGTATCGGCCCTGGACATCCCCATCACCGGCCCGAAGATCTCGTCCTTGCCGATCGCCATGTCGGGATGCACGTCCTCGAAGATGGTCGGGCCGACCCAGTTGCCGTCGGGGTAGCCGGGCACCCGGGCGTCGCGACCATCCATCGTCAGCGACGCGCCTTCCTTCACGCCGCTGTCGATATAGCCCACCACCCGGTCGCGGTGGCTGGCGGAGATCACCGGGCCCATGTCCACCCCGTCCTCGAGCCCGTTGCCCACGCGCAGGGAGGCCGAGCGGTCGAGAATGCGCTCGCGGATGTTCGCGTAGGCGTCGGCCACGCCCACCACGACGCTGCCCGCGAGACAGCGCTGCCCGGCCGAGCCGAAGATCGACGACACCACCGCGTCGGCGACCAGGTCGTAGTCCGCGTCCGGGAGCACGATCATGTGGTTCTTGGCCCCGCCGAGCGCCTGCACGCGCTTGCCGGCCGCGCCCGCCTTCCGGTACAGGATGCGCGCGACTTGGCTCGAGCCCACGAAGGACACCCCCGCGATACCGGGATGCTCGAGCAGGGCGGTCACCGCCTCCCGGTCGCCGTGCACGACATTGAGGACGCCCGGGGGCAGCCCCGCCTGCTCGGCCAGCTCCACCACCCGCTGGTGGGTGAGCGGATCCTGCTCGCTGGGCTTGAGCACCACCGTGTTGCCCGCCGCCACGGCGTAAGGCCAGAACCACATCGGGATCATCACGGGGAAGTTGTAGGGAGAGACGACGGCGAAGACCCCGAGCGGCTGCCGGATAGCCTCGCAGTCGATGCCCGGCGCCACGTCCTCCAGTATATCGCCCATCATCAGCGTGGGGATGCCGCAGGCGTGTTCGACGTTCTCGATTCCGCGCTGAAGCTCGCCCCGGCACTCGTCCAGGTTCTTTCCGTGTTCGATGACCAGGGAGCGGGCCAGCGCGTCCTTGTGCTCGTCGAGCAGATGCTTCAGACGGAAGAGCACCCGGGCGCGGTCGACCGCGGGCGTGCGGCGCCAACCGGGGAAGGCCGCGGTGGCTGCGGCGACGGCGGTGTCCACATCCGCGCCCGTGGAGAGCGGCACCCGTCCCAGCGGCTCACCGGTGGTGGGATTTGTTACGGGCAGCGACCCCGTGCCCGATGGCGCCGTCCAGCGGCCCGCGACGTAATTGCGGATGGGCTGGGAGGAAGGGTCGATGGTGGCGGTATCGGCGGACATGGCGTCAACTCCCGCAGATGGCGGCAGGAAGGGGCAGGGCGGCGGCCTCGGACCGGGAAACGGCTCTCAACCGACGGTCGAAGGATAGCTCTGAAGTGTCAAAACTGGTCCCATTGGTGTCAAGGGAAGATCGGGGCAGAACTTGAAGGTCCGCCTGGACGGGGTGACGGTTCGAGATCGGCCATGACCCGGAGGCGGAGCGTCACCGTCCCCTGCTCAGTCCCGCCTTTTCCGGAAGAAGTCGATCCGGCACCGTACCGGGCCATCGACAGCCACGTGGTGACGCATGCGGGGATGGATCGTAACCCGGTCCGGCGCGGAGATCGTCCGCGTCTCGCCCGTTTCGAGATTCACGAATCGCAGACTGCCCTCCAGGACGTTAAGCACGCCCCAGTGCCCGGGCGCGAGGGCATGCTCCCGCTGCAGCGCGTCCGGAAGCGTGTCCTGCGTGAAGATGGGGGAACTGTTGGCGGGGACGAGTCCGTCGGGCAGGGGATCGTACATGGCGCGCGATGATTGATGGGTTCCTGGATTCCTCTTGTTTGATGGGCCGGACGGCGGGCCTCGCAGCACTCTCTCGATTGGCCTCCCGCACCGGGATTGTCGTTGCACCGGTGGAGGCCATCGGGCCATCTTCCTCAAGCAAACCGTTTCCCCGCATCGGAGGAAGGCCATGCGGCCGCCAGTATCGCATCCGACACGACTCGATATGTCGTCTTTCTTTCTGATTCTGGCGCCTGTCCTTGCGACTCTGGCCCCGATCGCGGGTCACGCCCAGGAGGCGCCGCGGGCGCTCACCGCTGAGGACTACGCCCGCGCCGAACGGCACCTCGGGGAGCACCTGAACCCGCTTGTGTTCAACGGAGCGGTCGATCCCAACTGGATGCCGGACGGCCGCTTCTGGTACCACAATCGCGCGCCGGAGGGGGGCCAATACGTGATGGTCGACCCCGGCGCCGGCACCCGGGAACCCGCCTTCGACCATGAGCGAATGGCGAACGCGCTGTCGGGGGTGGCCGGCGCGGGCGCGACGGCGGATGGCCTGCCACCCGGGCAGTTCATCCCCGAGGCGGCGGTGATGCTCTTCGCGCCTGAAGGTGACGACTTCCGCGAGGAGGGACGCGCCTTCCGCTGCAGCACGATCGCCTACCGCTGCGAGGAGTTGGAGGGCTCCCCGGAACAGCGCCGGGCCAACTACATGGCCATCTCCATGGGCTTCGAGGCGGCGTTCCGCCGCTCCGCCGGCGTCGTCTCGCCGGACGAGGCGCGGGAGGCCTTCATCCGCGACCACAACCTGTGGGTGCGCGAGACGCAGACCGGCGAAGAAACTCAGCTGACCTTCGACGGCGAGGAGGACTTCGGCTACGCCACCAACAACGCGGGCTGGGTGCGGAGCCCCCGGCCCGTCCTCCGCTGGTCCCCCGACAGCCGCAGGATCGCGACCTTCCAGCACGACGCGCGCGGCGTGGGCATGATGTACATGGTCAACACCCAGGTGGGTCATCCCGAGCTGGATGCCTGGCGCTATCCGCTGCCCGAGGACTCGGTGATCTTCCGCATCCATCGCGTGGTGCTGGATCTGGACGCGTCCGCCGACTCGCGCCTGGTGCGTTTCGACATGCCACCGGACCAGCACCGCTCGACGGTGTGCGACCACGTCGCCTGCGGCGGCACCTTCGCGGACGTGGAATGGAGCGACGACGCCAACCGGGTGGCCTTCGTGTCGAGTTCCCGCGACCACAAGGAGGCTATCCTGCGCATCGCCGACGCGCGCACCGGCGAGGTTCGGGATGTTCTGGAGGAGCGGGTGGAGACCTTCTTCGAGTCCGGAGACGGAGGCCACAACTGGCGCGTCCTCGAGGAGAGCGGCGAGGTCATCTGGTTCTCCAGGCGCGACAACTGGAGCCATCTCTATCTGTACGACCTTGATACCGGGGCGCTTAAACGGCAGATCACCTCCGGGGAGTGGAATGTCCTGGAGGTGCTGGAGGTCGACACCGACGCCCGCACCGTGCTCTTCATCGGCAACGAGCGCGAGGACGGGGACCCGTACTTCCGCTACCTGTATCAGATCGGGCTGGACGGGGGCGACGTGCGGCTGCTCACTCCCGACAGCGCCGACCACTCCATCTCGCGCTCTCCCGACGGCGACTACTTCGTCGACACCTGGTCCACCCCCGTGACGCCGCCCGTGAGCGCCGTGCGCGACATGAGGGGAGAGGTCGTGCTGGAGCTCGAACGCGCAGACATCTCCGGCCTGGAGGCGGCCGGCTGGCAGCCGCCCATCCCCTTCGAGGTGAAGGCGCGCGACGGCGTCACCGACCTCTACGGGCTCATGTTCCGCCCCTCCAACTTCGACCCGTCGATGAAGTACCCGATCGTCAACTACCTCTACCCGGGTCCGCAGAGCGGGAGTGTCGGGAGCCGCAGCTTCCGAGCCGCGCACCGGGATCTGCAGGCGATCGCGGAGCTGGGATTCGTGGTGGTCGAGCTGGACGCCATGGGTACGCCCATGCGCTCGCGCTCCTTCCACGAGGCGTATTACGGCAACATGGGCGACAACGGCCTCCCCGATCAGATCACCGGCATCCAGCAGCTCGCCGAGCGGCACGAGTGGATGGACATCGACCGGGTGGGCATCTTCGGGCACTCGGGCGGCGGCTTCGCGTCCACGGCCGGCATCCTGCGCTATCCGGAGTTCTACAAGGTGGCGGTGTCACAGGCGGGCAACCACGACAACCGCAACTACGAGGACGACTGGGGCGAGAAGTGGCAGGGGCTGCTCGAGGAATACGACGACGGCACGACCAACTACGACAACCAGGCCAACCAGCTGGTGGCGGAGAACCTGCAGGGCAAGTTGCTGATCGCCCACGGCACCATGGACACCAACGTGCCTCATTCCAACACCATGCTGGTGGTGGACGCCCTCATCGCCGCGAACAAGGACTTCGACCTGGTGCTGTTCCCGAATCGGGGCCACGGCTTCGGCAACGAGCCCTACATGATGCGCAAGCGCTGGGACTACTTCGTGCGCCATCTCATGGGCGCGGAGCCGCCGGCGGAATATGAGTTCGGGCAGCTGCGGCGGCCGGTCGGGTGAGGGCAGCCGTAAGAGCCGTCAAGGCTGTTACGACGCGCCAGCCGAGGGACGCCGGGTGATGAGCAGGGGTATCTCGGCGCCCCGAATCAGCTTGTCGGCGACGCTGCCGACCAGGAAACGGGTAACGCCGCCCCTTCCGTGCGTCGAGAGAACGATCACGTCGACGTCCGCCTCTCTGCAGTAGCGAAGCAAGCCGTGCGCCGCGTCATGCGCTGTGAGCACACGCGTTTCCAACAAGCCGACTCCCTCGTTCTTCACACGCTGTGAGGCCGTAGCCAGATAGGCCTCCGCCCCCTTTCTACGCTCTTCCCGGAACGAGTCCCCGGATATCGTTTGCGGCAGATAGGCCTCCGGGATGGGGAACCCCTCCTCGACGACACTCGCAAGTGTAAGCCGGACGCCATCCGATGCCGGAAGCACCAGCGACACCACGTCAAGGGCGGCTTCGGCCGCTTCTGAACCGTCCAGGGGAACCATCACGTGGCGGATTTGGTCCTCGGCGAACAGTTTCTCGCCGCTCCCGGTAGACGGAAGGAGGAGATGCGGTCGTTCCAGGCTGCGAAGCAGTTCGTCCGCCGTACTTCCGAGCCAGGCCCGCCGGAACGGTCCCCGGCCGTGGGTGGTCAGGACGATCAGGTCGATGTCGAGTTCGTCGGCCACCTTCCTGATGGTCTTGCCCACGCTGCCCACGCCCACGCGAACCTCGACTCGGAGTTCTGCGGAGCGGGCCGCGACCCGGGCGGCCGTCTGCTCCAGGTAGCGCCGGAGGCGAGCTTCCTCCTGAAGCATCCAGTCCGGAAACAGGGTTGGGTCCGCGAAGGAAATCGGAACAGGAGGTACGGTGGAGACCACCGAAACGAGATGAATCTCCGCCCGGAATCGGATCGCAAGAGCCACGGCCGGGCTCAAAGCCCGCTTTGCGAAGTCGGACCCGTCCAGGGGCACGAGTATCCGTTTCATTGCCCCGCTCCTTGCTCCGGGGTGTACTCTCCCTCACACAGTTTAGGAGCGCCCGGGAGCGATGGTCAACGAGCCGGGCGTGGCGGTCGGCGGGTATTCACCAGCGGCCTGCGGTCGAAGGATGCGGTAACGGTGACGGCGGTATACGGCGATGGATCCGAGACGTGCCTGGAGGCGGGCACCCGGGCGGGACGCCCGGCGGCCGGAATTCGCTGATGGATCCCGCGTTCGCCGTCCTCCTGCTCTCGGCAATCGCGGCAGCCGCGTCCACGGTCGGGGTCCTGCCGCTCGTACGCAGGCCGCACGTCCCGCTCGTCGCGATCGGATGGGCGCACGCGCTTGCCGGGGGTGCGATGCTGGGCGCGGCGTTCGTCCTCATGACCGCGACTCCGAACCGCAGTCCGGATGTCGCCGCGCTGGGCGCGCTGCTCGGGATCGCCTTCGTCCGCCTCACGCACATGGCTTCGGGCACCGAGGACCTCGATCTGGACCGCCTGGACGAGACGAGCGGGATGTACGGGTACAGGGTTCTGCTCGTGAACGCCCTCCACTCGGCGTTCGAAGGGGTTGCGATCGGGGCGGCTGTGATGGTCGACCTGCCGTTCGGCGTCTTCGTTGCGCTGGCGATGGGTGTGCACAACGTGCCCGAGGCCACGGCGTTGAGCGCGGTGCTGCGGGCGCACGGCGTACGCCTTCGCCACGCCGCCGGTCTCGCGTTCGTCAGCAACGTACCGCAGATCCTGATGGCGGTGGCCACCGTCGCCCTCATCCGGACTGAGCCGTCGCTCCTGCCGTGGGCGCTGGGCTTCGCCTTTGGAGCAATGGTCTATCTCGTGCTCGCCGAGCACCTGCCCGAATCGTACCGCAAGGCGGGATACACCACGATCGCGCTTGTCACCATCGTCGCCATGGGGATCGTTGTCCTCATGGGCGGTGGCCGGGGGGGCTGAGATGTTCATGGAGCCGTGGGTCGTCGTCGGAATCTGCGGGCTTGCGACGGCGCTGGCCACGGGGCTGGGCGCGATCCCGTTTGTCTTCGTGCGCAACGTGTCGGCGAGGGCCGTGGCCGTGTCGAACGCGCTCGCCGCCGGGCTCATGCTGGGGGCCAGCTTCGGCCTGGTGGCCGAGGGGACGGCGCACGGGCGCTGGCAGACATTGGTCGGCGCGGTGGTCGGCCTCGCGTTCATCCTTGGCGTGGAGCGGGCGCTCGAAGGTCGCAACCTCGAGATCGGCCTCGTTCGGGGCGCGGATTCCCGGCGCATGGCGCTCATGGTCATCGTCATGACCGCCCATTCCTTCTCGGAGGGGGTGGCGGTCGGCGTCTCGTTCGGAGGCGGTATCACGCTGGCCACCGTGATCACGCTGGCGATCGCCGTGCACAACGTCCCCGAGGGTCTGGCGATCAGCGCGGTGCTGCGGCCGCGCGGCGTCTCGCTGTGGAAGTGCGCGGGCTGGAGCGTCTTCTCGTCGCTTCCCCAGCCGCTGATGGCGGTGCCCGCGTTCCTGTTCGTGGAATTGTTCCGGCCGACGCTTCCCTACGGGATCGGCTTCGCTGCGGGCGCCATGGTGTTCATGGTGCTGGCCGAACTCCTTCCCGAGGCCTACGAGACCGAGCGCAAATCGACTGTGGCGCTGCTCGTGAGCCTCACGCTGGTGGGGATGGTCCTCTTCCAGCGCGTCCTCGGCTGAGCCGTGTCCGGGCGGGCGAACGATGCCCGCCGAAAAAGCCGCGCGACCAGAACCGGGCATTACGCCGGGCCAGCGCGCGCATCACCCCCGCCAGTTCGGCGTCTGACGTCACCGCTCCGGCGACGCCGATTGCCGGCCTCTGTCCCGCGCGAATCGACGCGGCTCTACCCGCCGGCCGTCGTCTCCGCCGCCAGCACGTCGCCCACCGCCTGCACGATGTCCTGCTGCGGACCGATGCCCGTATAGGCGACCTTGCCCTCCGCGTCCAGGATGACCACGTAGGCGGTCGCCGGCGCCAGGAAGGCGCGCGTGGCGTTGCCGCGGGTGTCCCATAGCATCAGGAAGGGGATGGCGTGCCGCTCCAGGTGCCGGCGCACGGCGCGCTGGCTCTGGGCCACCGCGACCGCGACCGCGAGGAAGCCGACGTCGTCGCCGTAGCGCTCGAAGGCGGCGTCCATGCTGGGCTGCAGCGCCTCGCACTGCTCGCACCAACTGGCCCAGAACTCGAGCAGCAGGGGTCGCTCGCCGACGTATTCCGCGAGGTCGACGGGTTCTCCGTCGAGGGTCTCGATGGTGGGAGGCTGCGGCGTCTCGCCCACGGCGATGCCGATCTCGCCCCGCTCCTGCGCGCCCGCGCCGCTGAAGAGCATCGCGACGGTGCCAAGCACCGCCGCTGCCGCCAGGAGATTCCTTCTGACCGTATTCACATCACCAGTCCCGTTTGAATCAGGTAGTACTCCGCCACGCCCAGCATAATGATACCCGCCGCCTTCTTGATCCATACCATCCAGGCTCCGGACTTCGGCAGCCAGGTGGCGGTGCCGGAGAAGAGCCCGACCGCGACCAGCAGCGAGGTCATCCCCAGCGAGAACACGAAGAGGTAGATGAACCCCATGGCGCCGGCCTGGGTCGCCGCCACCCAGGTGAGGACCACGGCGAAGGCGGGGGCGCCGCAGGGCGCCGCCACGATGCCGGAGGTGGCGCCCAGCAGGAAGACCGCCGGGTAGGATCCGCCGCCCAGCCCGCCGGCCCAATGCAGCAGCCGCTTGGGCGCGCTGACCGGAATCACATCCAGCATGGCCAGCGCGAAGATGATGAGCAGGTTGGCGGTGGCGAACCGCACCCAGGGGTTCGCGCTGACCGTGCCGAAGAGAGTGCCGCTCAGCCCCGCCAACAGGCCGAGCAGGGCGTAGAACATGGCCAACCCCGTCACATAGGTGAGCGTCAGCCCCACGATGCGCGCGCGCGGCGCCTTGTCCCTGGAGGCCCCGGCGATGACCGAGGCGGTGATGGGGATCATCGGGTAGACGCACGGCGTCAGGCTGGTCAGCACACCTGCCCAGAAGAGCAGCCCCATGGCCAGCAGGGGACTCGCGCTCAGGCTCTCGGAGATGCCTCCGACCTGCGCGGCGGCGGTCCAGATGGCTGACATGGCCCGACTCCCGGGTGCGGCGGTCTACGAGGCCGGCGGGGACAGTACCCCGGCGGGGTCGAAGCTGTCCACGATGCCGCGCGTGAGCGCGAGGACGCCCTGCGCGGTAGCGGGTTCGGGCGCGGGCCACCGGGGGAGGCCTGCGCGCGAGACCCGGAAGGTCGCTCCGGCCGGCACGACATCGTCGCGCAGGCGGGCGAGGGTGTCGAAGGCGGCCGCCGGGTCGGCACCGCCGGCCCCGCCCACCGCCACCCGCAGCACCCCCAGCGAGACGTGCGCGGCCACCGTGCCGCACTCCACGGCCGGCTCCGCCAGGTCGCCCAGGCGAGAGGGCAGGTGGCTGACCCGCGCCACGGCGGCTGCCTGGTCCTCGAAGCGTTCCAGCGCCGCAAACCAGCGCGCGGACGCCTCGCCCTCCAGGCGCTGGCTGGCGTTCCGTCCCACGCGCCCGTTGAGGATGCGCTCCGATTCCGCGACCGCCTCGGGCGAGCCGAGCAGGCGAACGGCGACGGTCGGCTCCTTGCCGTGGCCGGCCACCAGCTCCAGCGCCGGGATGCGCACCGGCGCGGTGGCGAGCGAGCGGGCCAGCACGACGGTCAGCGCCAGCCGGGGGGTCTGGTAGAGGAGGGTCACGTCCCGGGCCGGCCGCGGGTGCAGGCGCACGGTCGCGGAGGTCACGATCCCGAGCCGCCCGCCGCTCCCCACCGCGAGCTTCACCAGGTCGTAGCCGGCGACGTTCTTGACCACCCGGCCGCCCAGTTCGAGCACGCGCCCGTCCCCGGTCACCAGCGTCAGCCCGAGGACGTGGTCGCGGGGGGTGCCGAACTTGCCCTGAAGCGGCCCGTACGCCCCGCTCGCCAGCACGCCTCCGAGGCTGCGCCGGGCCCGTCCGGGCGGGTCGAGGGGGAGCCACTGGCCCTGGTCGCCGGTCACGCGTTCCAATTGACCGAGGGCTACCCCGGCGTCCGCCGTGAGGGTCAGGTCGGCTGGGTCGTAGGCGTGGACGGTGTCCAGCGCGCGCGTGCTCACCACCAGGTCCACCGGTCCGTCCAGGTAGCCGGGAGGGAGGGAGCTGGCGTTGCCGATGCAGCGCACCTGCCGGCCGTCGCGGGACGCCCGCGCCATCAGGTTGCGCAGCTCCCTGACCGTCTGCGGCACCACCACGGGCGCGCCGCCGGCCACCGCCACCCGGCCGTCCGCCGCCGCTCCGCCGTTCATTGCGGGCGCGCCGCCGGGGTTCGCCTCGCGGTCCGGGCGCTCCGTTCCCGCCTCGTCATCGCTCACCGTCGTCGGGCCGTTCAGCTCGTCCGGGCTCATGTCGTCGCACCCGCGGGAACCGCCCTTGTAGCCTTCCCGCTCCCGGCCTCGGCCACGCCCGCGTCCGCCGCGTCCGCTCCCCGGATCCGATCCGGGAGCACCTTGCCCGGGTTGCACAGGCCTGCAGGATCGAACACGCGGCGCACCGACTCCATCGCCCGCAGGGTGTCGTCGGAGTGGATCAGCGACATGTAGTCGCGCTTGTCGAGCCCCACGCCGTGTTCGCCGGTGATCGTTCCCCCGGCTTCGACGCAGATGCGCATGATCTCCCTGGAGGCCCGCTCCACCCGCTCCATCTCGTCGGCGTCGCGCCGGTCGAAGAGGATGTTGGGGTGCAGGTTGCCGTCTCCGGCGTGGAAGACGTTGGCGACCTTGAGGTCGTAGCGCACGCCGATCTGCGCGATCTGCGCCAGGACGTCGGGAAGCTTCGTGCGCGGGACGGTGGCGTCCTGCACCAGCAGGTCGGGGGCGATCCTGCCCATGGCGCCGAAAGCCTTCTTCCTTCCCTTCCATAGCGCGGCGCGCGCATCCGCGGACGTGGCCTTGCGCACCTCGCGCGCCCCGCACTCCAGGCACGCCGCCTCCGCGCGCGCGGCCTCGGCCTCAAGCCCCGCCTCGATGCCATCGAACTCGACCACCAGCGCGGCCGCCGCGTCGGTGGGATATCCGGCGGCGAAGATGCTCTCTTCCACTGCCCGAATGGTGGCCTGGTCGATGATCTCGAGCGCCGCCGGGAGCAGGCCGTCCGCGATGATCGCGGTCACCGCCCGCCCCGCGTCCTCCAACCGCTCGAAGATGCCGAGCAGCGTGTGCGTCGCCTGCGGCAGCGGCAGCAGTTCGAGATCGATTTCCACCGCGATGCCGAAACAGCCCTCCGATCCCACGAACAGTCCCGCGAGGTCGAATTCCCCGGTGTCCAGCCCGCGGTCGCCCAGGTACACGCGGCTCCCGTCCGGCAGCACCACGTCCAACCCCCGGATGTAGCGGGAGGTGACCCCGTACTTGAGGCAGTGGGGGCCGCCCGAATTCTCCGCGACGTTGCCGCCGACCGAGCAGGCGCTCTGCGACGAGGGATCCGGGGCGTAGTAGAGGCCGTGGGGCCTGGCCGCCGCGGTGAGGTGGGCGTTCACCACGCCGGGCTGGATGCGCGCCCGCCGGTTGTGCAGATCGAGTTCCAGAATCCGGTTCATGCGCGCCGTGCACACCACCACCGCCCCGTCGACCGCGAGCGCGCCGCCGGAGAGGCCCGTTCCCGATCCGCGCGCCACGAAGGGCACGCGCTCGGCGGTGATCGCACGCACCGCCCGGGCGGTTTCGTCCCCGTCCCGGGGGAGCACGACCGCCCGTGGCGGATAGCGATAGGCCGTGAGGCCGTCGGACTCGTACACCATGAGCCGGGCGGGGTCGGTGATGACACCGTCCTCGCCCACAATGCGGACGAGTTCCTCCGCCAGCCCGGTCGACAGGCGCGGTGGTTTGGCGATCACGGCACGGCTCCCGGTGAAGGAGAAGCGCGCGTCCGGCGGGAGCGGACCGCCGCCGGTAACGCGCGCCGCGTCAGGGGAATACTACCCCCCGGCGGCCAGATAGTCGAGCATGGCTGCGATGCTCGCCTCGGCGGCGTCGCGGAGCCCGGGCGGCAGCTCGTCGCCGTAGATCATGGTGACCAGTTGCGCCGGCGTCGCGGCGGGATGATCGCGCTGGGCCTGCTCCGCCTGTTCGATGCGGGCGAGGCGATGTTCGCGGTATGCCGCGAGCGCCCCCGGCACATCCTTGATCGGCGGCCCGTGCGCCGGATGGATCACGGTCGGCGCCAGCGACTCGATCCGTTCCAGCGACGCCAGGTAGTCGCGCACGCACCCCGGATACTCGCCCACCCAGGTGGTGCTGCCCTCGCCCAGCATCAGGTCGCCCGCGAACAGGGCCCGGGCGCGCGGCCACGAAAAACACACGTGCTCGGCGCAGTGCCCCGGCGTGTCCACGGCCAGCAGCTCGCCCTCATCGGTCTCCACCGCGGCGCCGTCGGCGAGGGGGCCATCCGCGTCCCGACACGGTCCGAGCAAGGGGGCTCCGAGCGCGTCCGCGAGGGCGCGGGCGCAACCGGAGTGGTCGGCATGGTCGTGGGTTACCAGCACGGCGACGCGACGCGCACCCGCGAGCGCGGTCCGGAGCGCACGCAGGTGATCCGCATCGTCAGGGCCGGGATCGATCACCGCCGCCACCTGGCGCCCGACGATGCAGGTCCGGGTTCCGTCGAGGGTGAACGGCCCCGGGTTGGCTGCCGTAAAGACTCGCGGGCGGGTCATGGCGAGCGCGGATCGGTCCCGCCCACGGTCATGCCCGGGACAACTCGATGGTCGCTGTCCGCTACCGTCGCTCGTGGACGAACTGCTCGGCGAGCTTGTCGGCGATCATCTGCACGGCGAGTTCGTCGTCATCGCTGAAGGCCGCCGGCGTGCGGCTGTCGATGTCGATCTGCCCGAAGATCTCCTTGCCCGCCCGGATCAGGACCACGAGCTCGGATTTCACGTTGGGGTTGCACGAGAGGTAGTTGTCGACCGCGCCCACGTCGGGCACGTTCTGGTTCTTGCCGGTCGCCACCGCGGTGCCGCACACACCCGTGCCCACGGGAATCTTCGCGTGCTCGGTGCTGGCTCCGATGTAGTTGTGAAGCCAGAGTTCATCCTCGTCCTCGCCCAGCAGATAGACGCCCACCCAGTCGAAGTTGTCGGTCCGGGACAGCCCCCGAACCGCGTGACGCAGGAGGGCATCCGACAGATAGCCCTGCTCTCTCAGGCGCTGCAGGTCGCCGAGCAATTCTACGGTGTTCACCATGTTGTCGATCTTCTCCGTGGTGCGGCGCCTCGAGCCCCGCCGGTTTCCGGTTTCCCCGCCGCCCTCATCCGCGTCACCTCCAAGATGAAAGATAACGCGATCGAGCGCACGTCAGGCGCGATCCGCGATTGCCTCCGCGAAGTCCGACCCGCTGGGTTCCTGGAACGCCTTCAGCCCGAACTCCGGCAGAATCGCGATCAGATGGTCGAAGAGGTCGGCCTGGAGTCCCTCGTAGTTCGCCCACGCGGTGTCGCTCGAGAAGCAGTAGATCTCGATGGGCACGCCCTGCGGTCCGGGCGCGAGCTGGCGGGCCAGTACCGTCATCTCCTGACTGATGCGGCGGTTGGCCTTCAGGTAGTTGAGGACGTAGAAGCGGAACGTTCCGAGGTTGGTCAGGCGCCGGATCTCCGGGATGATGCCGGGATCGCCCTGGGCCTTGGCGGCGTTGTAGCTCTCGATCCTGCGCCGCGCCTCGATCATGTATTCGCGCAGCGTCTCGTAGCGCGACAGCCGCTCGATTTCGTCGTCGGTCAGGAAGCGCACCGAATTCATGTCGACGCGCAGCGACCGCTTGATGCGCCGTCCCCCGGCCTCCGTCATCCCTCGCCAGTTCTTGAAGGACTCGCTGATGAACTTGTGGGTGGGGATGGTGGAGATGGTCTTGTCCCAGTTCTGGATCTTGACCGTGTGCAGCGCGATCTCGATGACGTCCCCGTCGGTGTTGGCCTGCGGCATCGAAACCCAGTCGCCGATGCGGATCATGTCGTTGGACATGATCTGGATGCTCGCGACCAGCGACAGGATGGTGTCGCGGAAGATGAGCATGAGAACGGCCGTGAGCGCGCCGATCCCGGAGAGGAAGACCAGGGGGCTCTGGTTCGCCAGAATCGCAATGGCGACGACACCCGCCCCCAGGTAGGCCAGCAGGCTCACGCCCTGGAGGTAGCCCTTGATCGGCCGCGAACGCGACTGCTCGAAGGCTTCCACGTAGATGTCGTTGACCGCGTCGAGGAAGGCGCTGAACGCCGCGGCCGCGGCCATCACGATGACGGCGGCGGAAAGACGGCGCGCGAACGTCCAGGCGAGAATGAGCCCGGCGGACTCGGTCCCGGCGGCCGCCTCGGCGGGCGTCACGCCCAGCACCGGCCCGATGCCGTAGTAGACGATGGCGGCGGGCACGATATGGGAGAGACGGGCGAAGACCTTGCGCTCGATGACGCGGTCGTCCCAGGAGGAACGGGTCCGGGCCGCAACCCGCCGGATCGCGCCGTGGACGATGCGGGTGGTCACCCAGTCCACGATCCACGCCGCGGCGACGAGGATCACGAGACCGGCGACCAGGCTGAGCCAGTTGTCGGGGAGGAAGGGCATGGGTTTGGTCTCCGGCTTCCGCGCTAGATCTTCCTGCGCAGCCAGTCCAGGACGAAGCGCAAGGCGTACCTGAGAATCCGCATCATGGCGGGGCCGTCCTTATTCGGTTTTCGAGCATCGACTGCCGGATACCGGCGGTCACGATAAGGACGTGTACGGAAGAAGGAGGGTCAAGGGTTTGGCGCGGCGCACGCCGGGGCCCTGGCTCGCGGAGGGACCGGGCATCAGCGAATGAGGGAGAGCTGAGCGTAACGCCGTCGAACGGCTCGTCCGTGTCAGTTTGATGATGCTATCATCGATTTGACATGGATCACAGACTGCATCAGACTGAGGTATGATCGCTCGACATCTGACGCCCGCGCTGAAGCGAGCTGCGGAGCGGTACCCGGTCGTCACCCTGACCGGCCCGCGCCAGTCCGGCAAGACGACTCTGGTGCGGGCCGTCTTCTCCGGACACCGGTACACGTCGCTGGAGGCGCCCGACGTCCGCGCGCGCGCCCTCTCCGATCCACGCGGGTTCCTGGCAAGGGGCGACCCTGTGATTCTCGACGAGATCCAGCGGGCGCCCGAGCTCCTTTCCTACGTTCAGGGGCTGGTGGATGAGGATCCCCGCCCGGGCCGGTTCATCGTCACGGGCTCGCAGAACATCCTGCTCATGAAGGCCGTATCGCAGACGCTGGCGGGGCGGACAGCGCTGCTGCTGCTCCCCCCCTTTTCGCTGGCGGAACTGCACGGTCTGCCTCCGTGGGACCCGCGCGAACTGGACCGCGGCTCCGCAGCCCTGCCCGCGAATGCGATTGCGCGACTCTCCGACATGGATCTGTGGGAGGCGCTGGTGACCGGCTTCTATCCGCCCGTACACGACCGGGGACTCTCGGCAAGCGAGTGGATGGGCGACTACTTTCGCACCTATGTGGAGCGCGATCTCCGCGAGGTGACCCAGGTTCTGGATCTCGGAGCCTTCGAGACCTTCGTGCGTCTGGCAGCCGGGCGCACAGCGACGGAACTCAACCTCAGCGGGCTGGCCAGCGATGCGGGGATCACACACCAGACCGCTCGGCGCTGGCTCACCGCGCTCGAAATCGGGTATGTCGCAACCACGCTTCCCTCCCATCATGCGAACTATCGCAAGCGGCTGCGGAAACGGCCCAGGCTTCACTTTCTCGACAGCGGCCTGGTGTGCTACCTGCTGGGCATCGGGGACGCCGCCACCCTGGAGAGGCATCCGCTGCGGGGCGCGATATTCGAGTCATTCGTGGTGGCGGAGCTCACCAAGGCCTTCGCCGCAATGCGTCGCGATGCGCCGCTCTTCTTCTGGCGCGATGCGACCGGACACGAAATCGATATCCTCATCGACACGGGGAATCGCCAGATCCCGATCGAGGTCAAGTCGGGTCGAACGGTACCGCCGGATGCGGTAGCAGGCCTCAGGTGGTGGACCGCCATCCCCTCAAATCCGAATCGGGGAGGCGTCCTCGTTCACGGCGGCACGGAGAGCTTCGATCTGAGCGGCTTCCGAGTGCTGCCGTGGTTTCTGGCCGCAGGTGTGGACGCGGATCCTCCCAGGCCTCCTGCCTGAGGAAGCAGGGTTCGGCGTCGGCCGCAGCCTCCGGATGGATGATGCGCTGGACCAGTCCCCCCGAAGCGTCGTCCTGCCACTGCACCTGCAGCGCCGTCAGGGCGCGTTGCCCGCCGGCCTCCTTGGTGCCCAGGGAATAGACGCCGTAGGGGCCGAGCACGGTCTCGGTGGACGCTGAGAACAGGTAGTCCCGGACCGCGCCCGCATCGAGCGCTCCCGTTGCCGTCGGCGTGGCCTCGATGGCTTCGGCCAGGAGCTCCACGGCTCCGAATCCGCCCGCCGCGTGATAGCCCGGGTCCGATCCGTGCGCCTGCCGGTAGCGTTGAACGAAGGTCTCGCTGTCGGCGATGTGGCCCGAGGTGCGCACTGCCGGGATCCATGACGCGGCGGCCGTCATGCAGCGCGCCAGGTCGCCGACATCCTGCGGGAACCTCGGGTCGGCCGGGCCAAGGGAGAGATTCACCATGAACGGCGCGTAGTCCGCCGCCGCCAGTGCCCGCGTGAAGGCGACCGCGTCATCATAGTAGCCTCCGCCGATGAAAAGATCGGCCCCGGCGCCGCGCGCGGCCGCTACCAGCCCCGCGTGGTCCGCTCCACCGACGCCCGCGGTCGGACCACACCCCGGGAGCCGACGCCATCGGCGCGATGAGCGGCCAGCCCGCCGCCTCGGTCACCGCCACCACGGCCTCCGTGATCGGGGTGCCGAAGGGACCCAGCAGCGCGTCGATGGAGTCGGACGCCATGAACTCGTCGTACAGGCGGGCCGCGGTCGCCGGATCGCTCCCATCGTCGCGGGTCACCAGGCGCACCTCCTTGCCGCCGATGCCGCCCATCTCGTTCAGCATCTCCACGCCGAGCCGGTAGCCCCGGACCATCTCACCGGCCGACTGGGTGCGGATCCCGGTCTCGGAGACCGTTGCCGCGATCGTAATGAGTTCAGGTTCGTCCGGCGGGGCGACGGCGTCGCGGCAGCCCGCCGCGACCATGAGCATCACCCAGAGCACCGCCAGGTCCCGTGTATTTCGCATCTGTCCTCTTCCCGTCATTCGGTCGCGCACGTTCCTCATCAAGGAGCGTGCGCCCGCATTCGTGCTGAACGGCACGTAAGGCGACGTGCGTCATTCAGGGCGAATATGACGACAAAACGACGACGATCAAAACTACCCGATCAGGCGGCGAAGCGCGGCGATGTCGTCCTGGATCGAGCGCTCGATTTCGTCGGCGCGGCGGTCGGCGTCGAGTTCCTCGATCTGCGCCTCGATTTCGCGGATCCTGCCGTCCAGATCGTATGCCTCGATTTGCGCCTCGAGCTCCCGCACCTTGCCGTCGAGGTCGTATTCCTCGATCTGTGCCTCGATGGCGGCTACCCTCCCTGCGAGATCGTACTCCTCGATCTCCGCTTCAATCTCCCGCATCCCCTCGCGCTCAAGGTCGGCCACTTCCTGCTCGAGTTCGGCTCGTCGCGCAGCGAAATCTTGCTCGATCTGTTGCAGATTGTCCGCCAGGGTCGCCCAGTCATCCGCCAATTCCGCCATGTCGCCCATCGTCTCCTGCACCTCGGGTGTCTCCAGGGCCGCGGCCGCGACCTGCAGCGCTTCCGCCAGGTCGCCTGTTTCCAACGCTTGCCTGGCCGCCTCGATGGCTTCCTGGACGTCGACGCGTTCCAGGGACTCCCGCACGGATTCCGATACTTCCCGTATTCTGGCTGTGGCCGAGGCATGCCTGGCGGTCTGCCCGCGCAAGACGGCGACGTGTCCTCGATGAGCGGCGACTTCTCCGCGCAGCGTGGCGACCTGTCCTCGGTGGGCGGCGATCTCCCCGTGTAGCGTGGCGACTTGTCCTCGGTGGGTGGCGATCCTCCCCCGCAGTGTTGAGACGTGCCCTCTGTGCACGGCGATCTCTCCGCGCAGGCTGGCTTGTTCGCCGCGAATCTGCTGCGCATCGAGGTAACCGTTCATCACCGTCAGCATCAGGTCGCGCCATTCCTCGGCCTCGTCGTCAAAGGTCTCGGGGCGACCATCGATGCTCCAGCCGTACTCCAGGCCGCTGGGGCCGGGAGTGACCACCAACCGGTGCAATCGCTCCGCCTGCGACTCGAGCACCAGCCAACTGTCGGCATCCAGGCTCTGGATGGTGGTACCATTCGACGCCATCTCGACGTTGCCGGTGGTGCGCATGCACAGGCGCATGCCGTCCACGCGGCGCTGGAGGGTCCATTCGCCCCCTTGCCGCCTGACAGTCACCCCATTTCCGGGGTCGCATGCGAACGCCTGCTGGCCGGCGTCCCGCGCGACCTCGGGCGCGGCCAGCGCTGCCTCCGGCACCGAAGCCGGCTCCGGCGGAAGCTCTGACACGGGAGTCGACACGGGCGCCGGGTTCGCCGACGACGCGGGCTCTGCCGACGGCGCGGGAATCACGCGTTCCTGCGGCTGCGCCTCGCCCGGGACCGTCGGCTCCACCTGGGGCGAGGGCTGTGGGTCCGGATCCCTGGGGACTGGATTGGCGCAGGCGATGAGCGTCCCCGCCAATCCGATCCCCGCCAGCGCGGCGATGGTGCGGGCGAACGAATAGCGGGGGCGATGCTGTTTCAGGATGGACATGATTCGGTTCTCCAGTTGCGAGCGCTGTACCACGGGGAGGGCCAGCAGGGCGCGATGGTCCGTCGTCTCCGACGCGAGCGTGAACAGGTGCCGGGCGTATTCCGAGGGGCGCGTGCCGAGTTCCAGCACCTCCTCGTCGCACGATCGCTCGGCGGCGATGGCCGCGGCCCGCCACGCCGGCCAGCTGAGGGGGTGGAACCAGTAGAGGGCCACCACGCATCGGCCCATGACCTGCCGTAGTGCGTCGCGGCGCCGGACATGGATCAGCTCGTGGGCCAGCACCACCGCCCGTCGCTCGGGCGACCAGGCCTCCGCGACCGACGGCAGCAGGATCACCGGCCTCCAGGGACCACCCGCCATCGGTGTGGGCACCTTCGGGCTTATCAGGATCCGGACCTGGCTCCGCATCCGCAGGCGTCGTCGAATCGTGTCGGCCTGGTGTCGCCACGCCGGGTTTCGCACCGGCGCCGCCGCGCGGACCAGCTTCCGAAAGCGAAGGCTCCCGACCCCGAGAGAGATCAGGGCGGCACCACAGCCCAAAGCCCAGATCAGAAACGCGAGACCGGCGAGGGTCAGCGGGGCGCGTACATCGCCTGCTCCGGGTTGGGACGGGCTCGACGCCTCCGTGTCGGAGCCGGATAAAGCCATGGAGCCTTCCATCCGCCGCGGGGACCCTGATGAAATGGTGGAGCCGAGGGTCTCACGCGCAATTCCCGGAGCCGACGCCTCCTCGACCGCCAACACGAAGGACTCGCCCCTGGTCTCGACGTCCCGGGCCGGCAGGATGGGCACCGTCCACGACGGGCCCAGCAGGCTCAGCACAGGCAACGCCAGCAGAAGCACGAACGCCGTCGTCCAGAGGAGGTGCAGGGTTCTCGCCGATCCCCGGCGCGCGAACCACGCCAGGGCCAGCGCCAGGCAGAGGACCAGAGTGGCTTTTGCAACCACTCCCGCAACACCCGCCGCGACGACGCCCAGCCCGCTCACCGTCCTTCCCCCGCCGCTTCATCGATCATCGCCTTGATGCGCGCCCGCTCGGCCGGCGTCAGATCGCCTTCCCGGAGCTTCAGGAGCGTGGCGACCGCGCCCTCCACGGAGCCACCGAAGAACGTCGACAGCACGTGACGCATGGCGGAGCGGCTCGCGCGGGGAGCCGGCGTGGTCGGCGAGTAGACGTAGCGGGGACCGTCCAGTTCCCGGGTCAGTTGTCCCTTGTTGATCAGGATGCGCAGGATCGAGCGGACGGCCGAATCCGTCGGCGGGTTTGACATGCGCTCCCGAATCTGGACCGCGGTGGCGCCGCCCGTCTCGTAGAGGATGTCCATCACCTGCCGTTCTCGCCTGCTCAGCGGGGGAAGTTCGCTCACGTGTCTCGCGCTCCGGATGGGTTGTTGCCTCTGATGCCGGATGGGTCGTTCCTCTGGAGGCCCAGTGGCCCGCCGCCAGGGACATCATGGGACATGTCTGCTGAAAAATCAACATCCCATCTCTCGCCACAATCCGCGAAAGATGTGAGCTTGGGGCGGACGAGCGGTGCGGCACGCCAGTGGCGCCCATCGGACGTGCACCTTCAGGGGAGCCGGCGAAGTGATCTCACTCGAGGGCAGGAACGCGATCGTCACGGGAGCGGCGAGAGGCATCGGGGCCGCGTGCGCGCTGGCGTTTGCGCGTCATGGGGCGAACGTGGTGCTGGGCGACGTGCTGGAGGAGGACTGCGCCGAAACCGCGCGCCGCATTCGCGACGAGACGCGGGCGTCCACCGTGTCGATTCGGGCGGACGTGAGCCTGGAGGAGGATTGCGCGGGGTTGCTCGACGCCTGCACGAAGCATTTCGGCGCCTGCGACATCCTTCTGAACAACGCGGGCATCATCGTGCCGGGATCGATTCTGGACGGCGCCGTCGAGGACTTCGATCGCGTGCTGTCGGTCAACCTGCGGGGTACCTATCTGATGTCGCGGCTCGCCGCTCGTCACATGGTGGAGCGGGGCGTGAAGGGGTCCATCGTCAACATGTCGTCCACCAACGCGGTCGTGACGATTCCGAACCAGCTCGCCTACGCGGTCTCCAAGGGCGGGGTGGCGCAGCTCACCCGGGTGATGGCGATGGCGCTCGCGCCGCACGACATCCGGGTCAACGCGATCGGGCCGGGTTCCATCGCCACGAAACTGCTGGACGAGGTGATGGCCGACGAAGAGGCCCGGCGCACGATTCTGTCGCGGACGCCGATGGGGCGGGTGGGAGAGCCCGAGGAGGTCGCGGGCGTGGCGGTCTTCCTGGCCAGCGACTACGCGTCCTACCTCACCGGCGAGACCATCTATCCGGACGGTGGCAGGCTGGCGCTGAACTACACGGTTCCGCTGCGCGAGGATGGCTGAGGGTTCCCGGCAGGGCATGAAGGCGCCCGGGGCGCGGCTGGCGATCGACATCGGCGGGACCTTCACCGATGTTGCGCTGGAGGCCGGCGGGTCGCCCGTCACCACCAAGGTGCTCACCACTCCGGCGGCGCCCGAGCAGGGGGTGTTGGCCGGGGTGCGCAAGGTGCTGGAGATCGCCGGCGTGGCGCCCTCGGCGGTGCGGCTGGTCATCCACGGGACCACCCTGGCGACCAACGCGATCATCGAGCGCAGAGGCGCGCGCACGGCTCTGATCGTCACATCGGGACATCGCGACGCCCTGGAGATGGCGCGCGAGAACCGCTTCGAGCAGTACGACATCAGCATCGACCGGCCCGAGCCCCTGGTGCCGCGCCGCCTGCGCCTGCCTGTGCGCGAGCGCGTCGATCGTCACGGACGCGTGCTGGTGCCGCTGGACGAAGGGTCGGTGCGCGCACTGCTTCCGGTGCTGGACGAACACGGGGTCGAGGCCGTGGCCGTGGGGCTGATCCACGGCTACGCCAACCCGGACCACGAGCGGCGCATCGGCGCGATTCTGGCATCGGAGCGCCCGGCGCTTGCGGTGACGCTGGCCTCGGATGTGTGCCCGGAGGTGCGCGAGTACGAACGGCTGTCGACTGCGTGCGCCAACGCGTATGTCCAGCCGCTCATGTCCCGCTACCTGAAGGGGCTGGCGGAGTCGCTGGCGGCTTCGGGGCTCGACTGCCCCTTTCTGCTCATGACCTCCGGAGGAGGGCTCACGACGCTCGAAACCGCCATGGCGGCACCCGTGCGGCTGGTGGAATCCGGTCCCGCGGGCGGTGCGATTCTGGCGAGCCACCTGGCGCGGCGGCTGGAGTTGGGCGACGTGCTCTCCTTCGACATGGGGGGCACGACGGCGAAGCTGTGCGTGATCGACGGGGGCCGGCCGCTGCAGTCGCGCGCGTTCGAGGTGGCCCGCAGCTACCGCTTCAGGAAGGGGAGCGGGTTGCCGGTACGCATTCCGGTGATCGAAATGGTCGAGATCGGGGCGGGCGGCGGATCCATTGCCGCGGTGGACGACCTCGACCGCATCGAGGTGGGGCCGGCCAGCGCCGGGTCCGAACCCGGGCCGGCGGCGTACTGCCGGGGCGGGACCGAACCTACCGTCACCGACGCGGATGTGGTGCTGGGCCGCATCGATCCGGCCTTCTTCGCGGGAGGCGCGATCCCTCTCGACCGCGCGCGGGCGGCGGCGGCCATTCGCAACGAGGCGGGGGCGAGACTTGGGCTGGATGAGACGAACGCCGCCCTCGGCATCAGCGAGATGGTGGACGAGAACATGTCCAACGCCGCGCGAACGCACGCGATCGAGTGGGGGAAAGGGCTGGCCGGCCGGACGCTGGTGGCGTTCGGGGGCTCGGCGCCCATCCACGCGGCCCGTCTGGCGGACAAGCTCGAACTCGACTGCTTTCTGGTCCCGGCCGACGCCGGAGTGGGTTCGGCGGTGGGCTTCCTCCTGGCGCCGATTTCATACGAAGTGGTGCGCAGCCGCTACATGCGCCTGTCGGCGTTCGACGCCACGGTGGTCTGCGCCGTCATGCACGAGATGCGGGACGAAGCGACCGCCGTGGTCGCGCGGGGAGCTCCCGGCGCCGGGACCACCGAGGTCGTGCGCGCCTATATGCGCTACGTGGGGCAGGGCCACGAGATCGGGGTGGAGGTGCCTCGGGAGGTGGCGGTGGGCACGGGCTCTGCAGCGGGTAGCGGCTCTGCGGCGGGCGACGATTCCAAGGACGCCCTGCGGAGGGCCTTCGACCATGCCTACCGGGCCGTGTACGGTCGCGTCATTCCGGGGCTGGATGTGGAGGTGCTGAGCTGGACGCTGGTGGTGACCGCGGACTCGCCGGCCGGTAGGTTGGGGGCGGGCGGCGATGGGTCGGCCGGGATGGTTACGGGCGGTGAGATACCCATGCGGGAACCGGGGGACACGTCTTCCGGGTCGGCGCAGCTGATCGGTCGGGACGCGGCCGCGGAAAGCCACCTGTCCGAGCCACATCTGTCCGGGGGCCCGCCCCAACCGGGTTCGTCCGGGGGTTCGCCCATCTCTGCCGCGCTCCGGCCGGTCCGCTGGTCCGAACTGGTCGACGGGGCGGAGGGTGGTCCGGTCGCGGCGGCGGTGCACCCCCGTCGCAGGCTGTGGGAGGGCGTGCGGGTCGAGGGACCGGCTTTGGTCGTAGAGACCCAGACCACCACGGTCGTCCCGGGGGGGTGGGGGGCGGTGGTGCTCCCCGGCGGGCACCTGCTGGTGCGCCGAAACAGTGACCCTGCCGCGGTCGCCAGTCTCGCATCCAGCCGCCCGGGATCCGAAACCGACCGTGCAGCACACACATCCATGGACCCGGACGGAACATCGACGGACCCTGAGCGCCAGTCCGCTGGCACGGTGCCCGACTCCCCCCTTCCCGAATCCACATCCGAGCGCCCCGCACCCACGTCCGTCGATCCCATACACAAATCCACACGCCCCGCACGAGAGCCTCGCGGTCCCCATCCGACATCCCCCCGCCCCGCCCTTTCCGTCCTTCAGGACCAGATCATGTGGAGCCGCCTCCTGTCGGTTGTGGAGGAGCAGGCCCGCACCCT
Source organism: Gemmatimonadota bacterium (assembly GCA_022822425.1). Lineage (GTDB taxonomy): Bacteria > Gemmatimonadota > Gemmatimonadetes > Longimicrobiales > Gaopeijiaceae > BD2-11. The sequence goes on from JAJEBS010000226.1 coordinate 28,012, forward strand.
GGTGCGCACTGCCTTTTCCACACCGGTCCGGGAGGCGGGCGACCTCTCCGCGGGTGTCTTCGACCTGTCCGGACGCATGCTCGCGCAGGCCGTCACCGGCACCCCCGGACACGTCAACGCGATGGCGGAATCGGTGGGGTTCTTCCTGCGCGACCATCCCCTCCCGACCCTCGTCGACGGCGATGTCCTCATCACCAACGATCCCTGGGAGGGAACCGGCCACCTGAACGACTTCACGGTCGTGACCCCGGCCTTCGTCTCGGGACGTCCGGCAGCTCTTTTCGCCGCTACCAGCCACATCGCCGACGTGGGCGGCCGCGGCTTCGGAGCCGACGCCAACCAGGTGTTCGAAGAGGGCGTGCGCATCCCCATCGGATACCTGATGCGCGCCGGTCGCGTGGACGAAACCCTGATTCGCCTCATCCGCGCCAACGTGCGCGACCCCGACGTAGCCCAGGGCGACCTCTACTCTCTCGCCGCCTGCAACCGCACCGGCTGCGAACGCCTCGCGGCGATGATGGCCGAGTTCGGGCTCGATTCCCTGGATCCGCTCGCGGAGATGGTCGTTTCCGCGTCCCGTCGCGCCATGCTGGCGCGCATCGGCGCCCTGCGTCCGGGCACCTATCGCCATCACATGAGGATCGACGGATACGACCACGACCTCGACCTCGCCTGTGCCCTGACCGTCTCGCCCGACGGCATCCGCATCGACTTCGACGGCACCTCGCCCATGTCCCCGCGCGGCATCAACGTGCCCCTCACCTATACCCGAGCCTACGCCTCCTTCGGCGTCCGCTGCGTGGTGGGCTCCGAGGTGCCCAACAACGCGGGGTCGCTCAGCACGATCTCGGTCGGCGCCCCGAGCGGGTCCATCCTGAACGCCCCGCCGCCCGCCGCCGTCGCAGCCCGCCACGCCATCGGCCAGATGCTGCCCGATGTGGTGCTCGGGTGCCTGGAGCAGGCGATGGAACCCGGATCCGTCCCCGCGGAGGGAGCCTCGTGCCTCTGGAATCCGGTGCTGCTGGGCGGCCCGGGCCTGACCGGCACCCACCCGTACAGCGGCTCCGAGCCCTTCGTGGTCAATCCCTTCCACACCGGGGGCACGGGCGCCCGCCCGGGCAAGGACGGGCTCTCGGCCACCGCCTTTCCCTCCGGCGTCCGCAGCACGCCCATCGAAATCACCGAAACCGTGGCCCCGCTCATCTTCTGGAGAAAGGAGTACATCCCCGACTCCGGAGGGCCCGGCGAGTTCCGGGGCGGCCTGGGCCAGGTCATGGAGATTTCCCACGCCTCCGGCGAACCCTTCGCCATCTCCAAGATGTTCGAACGGGTCCGCAACCCTGCCCGGGGTCGTGCGGGCGGCGGCGATGGCGCGCTGGGCCGGGTCCACGTGCCGAACCTCGGGGAACTCCGCGCCAAGGGCCGCGAAGTGGTGCCGCCCGGCCACCGCGTCGTATTGGAAACCCCGGGAGGAGGCGGCCTCGGCGACCCGCGGCACCGTTCTCGCGAGCACATCCGGGACGACGTGCTCGACGGCTACGTTACGGAACCGGCGGCAACGAAAGACTACGGACTCGTCACTGGAGAGCCCGACTAGGAGTCTGCGCTGCAGGAATCGCGCACTACTACCTATGGCATGCCAACACGCCCATACCACTACCTGTCGTGTGTTCGAGGGCCTTGGATCGTTCTGCGGTACAAGCTGCTAGCCGGTGTTTCGACGGCAGAGTCCTTCCTCCGAAACGCGTGGTCGCGGAAACGGCTGCAGTCAGATTGCCGCGTCGATGATCTTCCAGAGCACGCGGCCGACGAACTAGAGCGCTCGCCACGCGTGACCCCATGCCCGCCTGAGCACGCCCGGAGGTCTCTTCCTCCCGCGAACCGCCATCGGCTGGCCGGGGCTGCGCAAAATCAGCATTACCGCGGCGTGAAGTCCTCGTCCCCGCCCAGGTCGCGCACGAATGCCGCCAGCAGGTTCGCGGCCGCGTCCAGGTCGCTCGTGCTGACGATCTCGTTGGGCGAGTGCATGTAGCGGTTGGGAACCGATACCAACCCGGTCGGGACGCCGGTGCGAACCAGGTGGATGCCGTCCGCGTCGGTGCGGGTCGCGCGCGGGGCCGCCTGGATGCTGTAGGAGATGCCTTCGGACTCCGCCACCCGCGTCAGCCGCTCGAACACCACGGGGTGGGCTGCGGAACCGCGGCTCAGCACCGGGCCGCCCCCCAGCTCGTGCTCGCCCAGCTCCTTCTTGTTGATGGTCGGGGCGTCGGTGCTGAAGGTGACGTCGACCACCAGCGCCACATCCGGATCCACGGAGTAGGCGCTGGGGCGGGCGCCGCCCCCGGAATACCCGATCTCCTCCTGTACCGTGGCGACCGCCACCGCGCCGGCTGAACCGGGGGACTCCGCCAGCCGGCGGAGCGCCTCCAGCACCACGTAGGCGCCGATCCGGTTGTCGATGGCGCGCGAGGCGATGCGGTCGCCGGCCAGCCGCACCAGGGCCGCGTCGATCACCGCAGGGTCTCCCACGCGCAACCCCAGTTCGCCCGCCGCGTCACGGTCGCCGGCCCCCACGTCGATCCAGAGATCCCGGACCTTGCTCGCCTTGGTCCGGTCCGATGCCTGCATGAGGTGAATCGGCTTCTTGCCGATGACGCCGGGCACCTCCCCCGCAGCGCCGAGAATGCGCACCCGCTGGCCCACGAGCACCTGCGCATCCCATCCGCCGATGGTGTCGAAGTAGAGGAACCCGTCCTTGTCGATGTGGGTGATCTGGAGGCCGATCTCGTCGACATGCCCCGCCATCATCACCCGCGGCCTGGCGTCGAGATTGACCGCGGCGAAGGAATTGCCCGTCACGTCTGTCCACACCCGGTCGGCGAAGCCCTCGGCCCGCTGCCGCCAGACCCGCGCGGGCCGGACCTCGAAGCCGGACGGGCCGGGCGCGTTGAGAAGGTGCTCGAGGAAGTCGATCTCCCGGGTCATCGATCCGTTCCGGTCATCTGTCGTCCCGTTTCTCAGGTTGGATGATCTCTCCGGGGGCGGGACGGTGTCTGGCCGCCTCGTCAGCGGGCGCCTCCCGGGGCCCAAATCGTTCGCGCCCGGTCCCGAATCCCCATCCAGACGCCCCGCCAGCGCCCGGATGCATTCCGGCTCCCGGAAACCCTCCCAGGGTTGTCACGCGGATCGATCCCTCGGCGACCTGGCGCTCGATGCGCCGCTTCATGCGAGCCTGAATCCAGCGCCGGCTGGGAGGCAGCAGAAGCGCGAAGCCCAGCAGGTCCGTGAGCAGTCCGGGGGTGAGCAGCACCGCGCCCCCGATGAGGATGCACATTCCGTCCATCAGCGCCCGGCCGGGCACGCCGCCCCTCGCCAGCCGCTCCTGGAACGACCACAGCGCCCGCAGCCCCTCCCGGCGCGCGAGCCACGCCCCGGCGACCCCCGTCAGCACGCACAGCGCGAGGGTGGGAAAAAGACCGATCGCGCCTCCCAGACGGATCAGGAGGAACAGCTCCAGCAGCGGGACCGCCACGAAGATGAGCGCGAGCCTGGACAGTATCGACATGGGAAAGCTCTACACCGGCACGGTGATTCCGGTGCCGGGAACGCCCGCCGAGACCCGAACCCGCGTCAACGCGGCGGCTCCGGGCCGGGCCGACGTCGCGGGAGGGTGGTCGCGCAGCAGCGTCCGTCCCGGCGCCAACGCCGCCGGGAAATGGTTGCGCGGCAGGCCCCGCATCCCCCGGCGCGCGGCTTGATCGGGAGGCGCGGCTTCGCTTACTTGCCATATGGAGCAGACCTACTTCCGGAAGGGGTTCGGCCTGAAGACCCAGGTCAAACCCATCATCGACGCCGAGTACCACTCGCAGCTCGTGGATCGCATCCGGGCGCGCGGCTACACCGACGTCTTCGGCGACATCACCGTGCGCCTGGCGCAGGAGTTCGGGTTCTGCTACGGGGTCGACCGCGCCATCGACTACGCGTACGAGACCGTGACCAAGTTTCCCGGCAGGAACATCTACCTTGTCGGGGAGATCATCCACAACCCGCATGTGAACCAGCGCATGCGCGAGATGGGCATCCGGTTCCTCTATCCGCGCGAGGACCAGAGCTTCGACTTCTCGCACCTCACGCCCAGGGATGTGGTTCTGATTCCGGCGTTCGGCGTCACGCGGCACGACTTCAGCACGCTGCGCGAGATCGGGTGCCTGCTGGTGGATACCACGTGCGGCTCCGTGCTGAACGTGTGGAAACGGGTCGAGCGATACGCGCGCGAGGGCTTCACGGCCGTCGTCCACGGCAAGTACACGCATGAGGAATCCCGCGCGACCGCGTCCCAGGTCACCCTTTACGACGGCGGCAAGTACCTGATCGTGCGCAACATGGAGGAGGCGGAGCTGGTGTGCGACTACATCGCGCACCGGCCCGGGAGCCTGTCGGCCGAGGAGTTCGTGGAACACTTCCGCGACAAGGCCACGCCCGGGTTCGACCCGGAGTTGGATCTGAGCAAGGTCGGGGTGGCGAACCAGACCACCATGCTGGCCAACGAGTCGCTGGCGATCGCCGCGAGAATTCGCGAGGCGATGGTGGAGGGAAACGGGGAGGAGTACGCCAGCGAGCGCTTTCGCTCCTTCGACACCATCTGCTCGGCGACGCAGGAGCGGCAGGACGCGGTCGAGGCGATGATGGCCCCGCCGCCGGATGTCATGATCGTGATCGGCGGCTACAACTCGTCGAACACCAACCATCTGGCCGCCATGTGCCGCGAGTACACCGTGACCTACCACATCGAGGATGCGGTGTGCATCGACACGACGACCGGCCTGGTGCGCCACAAGCCCGAACTCGACCCGCACGCCCCGGAGGTGGTCGCCCGCAACTGGCTGCCGGAGGGTCCCTTCGAGCTGGGCATCACGGCCGGCGCCTCCACTCCGAACAACAAGATCGGAGAGGCGTTGGCGCGCGTGCTGGCGATCCGGGGGGAGCTGCCGGCGGAGGAAGCGGCCGACCGGCCGGGCAACGGTACACGCGCGCCCAGGGTCCTGCCGCAGGCTCGCGGCCGTTCGGCCTCTCCCTAGATGTGAATCGCTCTCCCCAGCGCTGACAGCGCCCCTTCCGCCACGGCCTCGGAGAGGGTCGGGTGCGGGTGCATCGCCTTCTCCATCTCCTCGACGGTCGCCTCGAGGTGGCGTCCCACCACGAACTCGGCGATGAGCTCGGTGGCGCCTGGGCCCACGATGTGCGCGCCCAGAATCTCCGAGTAGCGCGTGTCGCGGATGACCTTCAGGAATCCCTCCGAGTCGCCGGCCGCCAGCGCGCGCCCGTTGCCCACCCAGGGGAACCTGCCCACCTCGATGTCGTGGCCGGCCTCCCGGGCCTGGGCCTCGGTGAGCCCGACGGACGCTACTTCCGGGTGGCAGTAGGTGCAGTTGGGGATGTTGCCGTAGTCGACGGTCCCGTGTCCGGCTCCGGCGATGTGCTCCACCGCCACGATGCCCTCGTGTGAACCCTTGTGGGCGAGCAGGGGCGGGCCGGCGCAGTCGCCGATGGCGAAGATGCCGGGCACGCTGGTTTCCATGTGCTCGCTGACTTCGACGAAACCGTCGCTGGTAGTGGCCACGCCGGCTCTTTCCAGCCCGATGTCCTCGGTGTTGGGGACGCGCCCGACCGCCGAAAGGACGTAGTCGGCTTCGAGAACGCCTTCCTCGCCGTCGCCGTCGGCGACCGTCAGCCGGACGCCGCCGTCGTGGATTTCGGTGTTCCGGAGGCTCGTGCCCGTCAGGATCTTCATCCCGCGCCGCCTGTAGCTCTTCGCCACGGCCTCCGAGACCTCTTCATCCTCCACCGGAAGAATGCGGTCGAGCATCTCGACCACGGTGACCTTCGAGCCGTAGGCGGCGTAGATGTCCGCGAACTCGATGCCCACCGCGCCCGCGCCCACGATCACCAGGTGCCCGGGGGCGTCGGACTGGAAGAGAGCGTGCGTCGACGACCAGACGCGCTCGCCGTCGATGACGAGGACGGGGATGTCGCGGGGCCGGGAGCCGGTGGCGATGATGACGTTGCGTCCGTGGTAGCGCTGCGATTCACCGTCCTCGCCCCGAACCTCGACGGTGCCTCCGCCGGCCAGCCGGCCGTAGCCCTTGATGTGGGCAACGCCGTTTTTCCTGAAGAGATGGCCGATGCCGCGCACCAGCCGCGAGGCGACGTTGCGGCTGCGTTTCTGGGCGGGACCCAGATCCACCCCCATCTCGCCCAGCATGATGCCGTGCTGTTTCGCCTTCTTCAGCTGGCCGACCAGCAGCGCGCTCGAGAGCAGGGCCTTGGTGGGAATGCAGCCCACGTTCAGGCACACCCCGCCCAGTTCGTCGTACTCGACGCAGGCGGCGCTCAGCCCGAGTTGGGCCGCGCGGATGGCCGCGACGTAGCCGCCCGGGCCGCTGCCGATGACGATCACGTCGAAATTCGTTTCGGCGTCGGTCACTTCTTCACCTCCGATTCAGTGCGGGAACCCCGAGAAGTGTAGGGGAGCCGGTGCGGGTTGCAACCCCCGTGCCGGGCTTCTTTGTGCGTTGCCACGGGCTTGTTATATTGCGCGTTCTTCGGGACGTGGCGCAGTCCGGTAGCGCACCTGAATGGGGTTCAGGGGGTCGCCGGTTCGAATCCGGCCGTCCCGATTATTAGGGTTAAGAGTGTCGCGGACACGACGTTACCTCGTCCGGCAAGGAGCGCCTCATGCGGCTGCACCTGAGTGTTCTCCCGGCTTTTCTCGCCTTGTACCTCGGATCGCCCGCCCTGTCCCTGGTGGGCAATCCCCCTCCCGCCCAGGCCGGCGCGGGCGCGGTTGCGGTCGGCTTCAGCCATGTCTGCACCCTTGGAGGGGACGGAGCGGCGAGCTGCCGGGGCACCAACACCTACGGGCAACTGGGCGATGGCGGCACCGCCGACCGCGCCGAGCCGGCCCCGGTGTCCGGCGGTTTGAGCTTCCAGTCGATCTCGGTCGGGCACGGGCACGCCTGCGGGGTGACGGCCGACGGCGCCGTCCACTGCTGGGGCCGAAACGCGTACGGGGAGCTGGGTGACGGCTCCACCACCGACCGCGCCGAACCGGTGCGCGCCGCGGGGGACATGACCTTCGCGGCGGTGGCGGCGGGCACCAACCACACCTGCGCGCTGACCGGCGACGGCGAGGCGTACTGCTGGGGGTTGAACAGTTCGGCGCAGCTGGGCGTGGCGGCGGGCACCCCGAGCCTCGAGCCGGTCCGGGTTCCGGTGGACACCGAGTTCGAGTCCATCACCGCCGGCGTCGACCACACCTGCGCGCTGGCCGGGAACGGACGGGCCAGCTGCTGGGGCTCGAACGACATGGGCGAACTCGGCGACAGCACCCGCGCCCTGGGCTCGGCGCAGCCGGGCGAGGTGGATGGCCCGAGATACGACGTGCTCTCCGCCGGCAGCAACCGCACCTGCGGGGTCACCGGCGGCGGCGACGCGTACTGCTGGGGCAACAACAACTACGGCGTGCTGGGCGACGGCACCGAGGAGCGCCGGGCAGGCCCCACCGAGGTGGCCGGCGGACATGACTTCTCGACCATCACGGCCGGCGGCGTGCACACCTGCGCGCTGGACGACGACGGCGAGGCGTACTGCTGGGGCCTGAACACTTTCGGCCAGCTGGGCGATGGTTCGACCACCGAGCGGCTGGAGCCGGTCGCGGTCGCGGGCGGACACACCTTCGAGTCGATCTCGGCGGGCAACTACGGCACCTGCGCGCTGACCGCCGCCGGCGAGGTCTACTGCTGGGGCCGGGTGGCCGGGATGGGAGGCTACGAGGAGGGCGAGGGGATGGACACCGAGCCCACGCTGGTGGGCGGCGAGCCGCCCTCCGGCGAGACCGGCTCCGCGGGAACCTCGGACGCCGCCGGCGATGGCAATTGGGCCGCGCTGGCAGCACCCCTCGGCGCCCTCTCGGCGCAGACCCCCGTGCGCACGGTCCAGCCCGGAGCTCCGGGCGAGAGCACGCGCGTGCTCGAACCGGGCGAACTCGACGGCACCGAACTCCCCCCGCACACGGAAGCCGATCTGCGCTTCATGCGCGGGATGATCCCGCATCACGCCCAGGCGCTGGAGATGGTGGAGCTGCTCCGCGACCGCACCTCGAACCCGCGGCTGCACCGGCTGGCCCTGCGCATCGAGATCTCTCAGGAGGACGAAATCGCGATGATGCAGCGCTGGTTGCGCGACCGGGGCGAGGACGCCCCCGGCGGCATGGCGCACCACGGACACGACGGCATGATGGAGGTCATGCCGGGGATGCTCACGCCGGAACAGATGACGCAGCTCACGGAGGCGCGCGAAGCCGAATTCGACCGCCTCTTCCTGGAGTTCATGATCAGCCACCACGAGGGCGCGCTGGTCATGGTCCAGGAGCTGTTCGCGAGTCCGGGCGCGGGGCAGGGATCCGCCATCTACCACTTCGCGTCGGATGTGGAGGCGGACCAGGAGATGGAGATCCGGCGCATGCGCGCGCTGCTGGAGAGCAGCGGCTGACGTACTCACCCCGCGCCGCCCGACTCGGAGCGGGCGCGGAACCCGACGGGAGAAGGGGACGATGAAGAAGCGGCTTCAGATCGATCGAGGACCGATGGGGATGCGCACGTTGTGGATGGGCATCGTGCTTGTGGCGCTGGCGCTGCCGGCGTTCGCGTCCGCCCAGGCCGTTCCGCCCGGTCAGCCACGGCCCGAGGAGCTCGCGGAGGTGCGCACCGACTCGCTCGCCGAGCCCGCGCTTCCCGCCTTCGACTGGGACATCCTCGATCCGCGGGTGAACCTGGCGGCGGGCTGGCTCGACGCCGAGAGCGCCATCCGGAACCTGGAGCTGGTGGCGACGACGCCACGTCCGGAGGGCTTCTTCAACCCTGAGACGCCACGCCAGGGGGCGGGGTTCTCCAACACCGACCTCGCCTTCCAGGGGAATTACCTCTTCCAGGGCAACTACAACGGCTTCCAGGTCTACGACATCTCCGACCCCGGCAACATCGAGCTGCACGTGGCGGTCGTGTGTCCGGGCGGGCAGGGCGACGTGTCCATCTACGGGGACCTGCTGTTCATGTCCGCGCAGGAGACCCGCGGCCGCCTCGACTGCGGCACCGAGGGCGTCCAGGACAGCGTGAGCGTGGAGCGCTTCCGCGGGGTGCGCATCTTCGACCTGTCGAACCTGGAGGCGCCCCGGCAGGTGGCGGCCGTCCAGACCTGCCGCGGTTCGCACACGCACACAGTGGTCACCGACCCGAATGACGGCGAGAACGTCTACGTCTACGTCTCCGGAACGTCGGGAGTGCGTCCGGCGGACGAGCTTCCCGGGTGCTCGGGGCTGCCCCCGGAGGAAGATCCCAACACCGCGTATTTCCGCATCGAGGTGATCCAGGTGCCGCTGGCAAACCCCGAAGACGCCCGCATCGTCAACATGCCGCGCATCTTCGCGGACCCCGAGACCGGCGAATACGGCGGCCTCTGGCAGGGCGGCGACCACGGCGAGGGCACTCAGGAATCCCGTCTCACCAACCAGTGCCACGACATCACGGTGTTCCCCGACATCGGGCTCGCCGCCGGGGCGTGCGCCGGGAACGGCATCCTGCTCGACATCTCCGACCCGGTAAACCCGGTGCGCCTCGACGAGGTGGTCGACCCCAACTTCGCCTACTGGCACTCCGCCACCTTCAACAACGACGGCACCAAGATCCTCTTCACCGACGAGTGGGGCGGAGGAGGCCAGCCCCGCTGCCGCTCCACCGATCCGCCCGACTGGGGCGCGAACGCCATCTTCGACATCGTCGACGGACAGATGGAGCTCGCCGGCTACTACAAGCTGCCGGTGCCGCAAAGCGAGCTGGAGAACTGCGTGGCCCACAACGGCGCCATCATCCCGGTGCCCGGACGCGACATCATGGTGCAGGCGTGGTACCAGGGCGGCCTGTCGATGCTCGACTTCACCGACGCATCCGACCCGGTTGAGATCGCCTTCTTCGACCGCGGCCCGCTGAGCGAGGACGAGATGTTCACGGGCGGCTACTGGTCCACCTACTGGAACAACGGCTTCATCTACGGCGCCGAGATCACGCGCGGGCTCGACATCTTCCGGCTGAGCCCCAGCGAGCATCTGTCCCGGAACGAGATCGACGCAGCCAACATGGTTCAGGTCGAAGAGTTCAACGCGCAGCTCCAGCCGATGTTCACCTGGCCCGCCCATCCCGCCGTCGCGGGGTCGTACCTCGACCAGCTGGAGCGCGCCGGCGACATCCAGCCCTCGTTGCTGCGGAGATCGCGAGACGTGCTTTCGGCCGCCGCGTCATCCCCGAGCGCCGACGTGGCCGCGCAGTTGAGAGAGACCGCAGCCACGCTGGACGCGAACGCCGACGAGGTCAATGCGGGCGAGCGCCTGGGCGACGCGCCCCGACAGCGCTGGCTCGCACAGGCGATGCGGGAACTGGCGGCGTCGATGGATTGACATGAAGCAGATCGCCACCACGAGGTTGTCATCAAAGGGCCAGGTCGTAATCCCGGAAGCCATCCGCCGGAGACTTGGCCCGGAGTCCGGGACGGAGTTCGTGGTGCTCGGGGAGGATGGCACGGTCATGCTCAAGGTGATCGACGCGCCCTCGATGCGCGATTTCGATGACATCGTCGCGCGAGCACGCGAGGGAGCGCGGCGTGCCGGCCTCAGGCAGTCGGACATTGCCGCAGCGATCCGCGCCGTACGATCGGCGTGAAGGCCCGGGCCAGGACCGAGTGGATGGATGCGAGAGCACCAACGGCGGTCGATGACTTCGAGGTTCGAGACGGTGCGGAAGGGCGGAGGATTGTCCGGTATTCTCCTTGCCCTCGTGTGGGCCTGTGGGGAACCGGCGCGCGAGAGGGAGACCGCGTCTTCAGACCAGACCGGAGGCGCGCCCCCGCCCACGGCCCTCTGGCACGACGCCACCGACGACTTCCTTCCTTCCACCGCCGAATGGACCAACAAGGTCGAGCTCGCCGACATCGACGGGGACGGCCGGATCGACCTGCTGTTCGCGAACGGGGGCAACTACTCCGAGCCGGGTGAGCCCGAGCTGAACCGGGCGTTCGCCAACCGCGGTCCGGGGCAGCCCTTCGAGGAGGTGACGGACCGGGTGTTCGGCTCCACGCCGGACCTCGCGCGGGTCATCAAGGCGCGCGACTTCGACGGCGACGGCGATGCCGACATCTTCGTGGGGGCGACGTACCAGACCCGGAGCCGGCTGTTTCTGGGGATCGGAGAGGGCGCCTTCGACGAGCGCACCGCGACCCATCTCCCACGGATGCCGCTCAGCCTGGGCGACGCCGAGCCCGGCGACGTGGACCTGGACGGAGACCTCGACCTGGTGCTGGCGGACTGGGGGCCGGGCAACAACATGACCAACGAAGGCGGCCGCACGCGCCTCTGGCTGAACGACGGCACCGGGCGCTTCACGGACGCCACCGACGGCCGCATGCCCGCGACCCTGGTGCGCTTCTCCTGGGACCTCGAGCTGGTCGACGTCGACAACGACTTCGACCTGGACCTGCTGGTGTCATGCAAGCGCTGCGCGGGTAGCCTCCTCTTCCGCAACGACGGCACCGGCGTATTCGAGGAGGATCCGCGCGGGCTGCCGCAATACACCAACAACTACGAGTTCGAGGCGATGGACCTCGACGGCGACGGTTTCCTCGACCTCGCGACCATCAACGACGGCGAGATCGTCGGGGAACGCAGCTCCAGACGGCGCGAACACGTCTTCCGCAACGATGGCGAGGGCCGGTTCGTGGACGCCACGGACGCCTGGTGGCCCACCTCGGAGAACATCGGCGAGGACGACAACGTGGTCGCCTTCCTGGATTTCGATTCCGACGCCGACGCCGACTTCCTGATCGGCTCGCTGAGCGGGCCCGATCGCCTTCTGATCAACGATGGGAGCGGCCGGCTCAGTGTGGCGACGAACGTGTTCGCCGGCGCGGAGACGCCCGGCACGCTCGGCATGGCCATCGCCGACCTGGACGGCGACGGCCGCATCGACGTGGTGCAGTCGCAGGGCGAGCACCCCACGGCCATCCAGGAGCGCATCTTTCTGGGGCGGGGGCTCGACGCCTACAATGGTGTGCCCGTCGTGGGCGATCCGCTGACCGTGCCGGATGGCGACAGCGCTCTCGTTCTGGTCCGCGTCCACGAGCGCAAGAGCCCATCTCTCACGGCGGAGTGGGAATCCGTCGAAGTGACGTGGGAATCCGAAGACGGCGAGGAGACGGTCCCGATGCGCTGGTACGGCGAGTACCTCTGGCGGGCCCGGATACCGCTGGACGCGAGGCCATCGGTCATTGACGCGAAGGCTGCGTCGGGAGGCCGGACGCGCATGCAGGTTCTCCGTCCCGACTGATGGCGTTGCGAGGAATGAGCGGATGAAGCCCCCGAACCCCCTCACGCGCCGCAGCGTCCCTCTCGCAATCGTCGGCGTCTTGCTTCCGTTAATGGCCGCGACCCCCGCGACCGCCCAGACCACGGGTGCCATCGAAGGCACGGTCATCGGCTCGAACGGCTTTCCGATGTCCGGTGCCCTCGTGACGGTGACCGGCGCTGCCGCGAGCCGGGAGAGCGTCACCGGCGCCGACGGCTCCTGGGCGTTCGCGGATCTGGCCGCCGGCGACTACGTCGTTACGGGGATGCTCCCGGGCTTCGAGACGGCGGAGCTGCAGGTCACGCTCGCGGCGGGCGCCACGGAAACCGTCCAGTTGATTCTGCAGATCGCCTATGTGCTCGACACGCTCAGCGTCGTCGCCGAGGAGCCCCGGATCTTCGCCCGCAACTTCGTCCCCGAGTCGATGATCCGGCAGCAGTCGAAGATCACCAACGTGACGGCGGTGGTGGACAACCTTCCGGGCGTATCGGTGCAGGAAGGGGACGCGTACGGCTTCGACGACTGGTCGAGCAGCGTGGCCGTGCGCGGCTTCCAGGTGACCCTCAGCGACATTCAGATCGGCACCACCATCGACGGGTTTCCGAACGGCACCTCCGACTACTGGGGCGGCGCCAAGGCCAACCGGTTCGTCGACCCCATGAACCTCGCGAGCGTCGAGGTCTCGCAGGGCGCGGCCGACATCGCCTCCCGGTCCGTCGAGGCGCTGGGCGGCACCTTCAACTACCTCACCGACGATCCGGCGGCGGCGCGTGCCTACACCGCCTCGGCCACGATCGGCGAGAACGGCGGTGAGCGGTTCTCCATGCGGGTGGACACCGGACCGCTGTTCGGCGGGGAGACCCGCGCCTGGCTCGCCGGCGTACGCCAGGAGGCGACCGACTGGATGGAGGGTTCCGCGAGGAACGAGCGGGAGCACATCGCCGCCAAGCTGGTTTCGTCGCACGGCCGCCTCGACCTGACCAGCTATCTCTCGTACGACGACATCCACGAGGACGTCTATCAGCGGCTTTACAGCGATGCCGACTTCAGGGCCGACCCGCGCTGGGACCGGCTGGTCGGCGACTGGCCCGGCGTGCCGTACC
>JAJEBS010000329.1 GCA_022822425.1 Gemmatimonadota bacterium
GCAGGGCGGTGGCGTACTTGTAGAGTTCGGCCTCCGGGACGAGCGCCTGGACGGTCGTGCTTCCGTTGCCCGGCACCATGCCCTGCACCTTGCCGCGACGCTGCGTGATGTCGCCCATGATGTCGCCCATGTACTCGTCCGGGGTCGACACCTCCACCTCGATGATCGGTTCCAGCAGCACCGGACCCGCCCGTGCCGCGACTTCGCGGAAGGCCAGCGACCCGGCCACCTTGAACGCGATGTCGGAGGAGTCCACCGAGTGGTAGGAGCCGTCGTAGCATTCGGCTGCGAAGTCCACCAGGGCGAATCCGGCCAGGACGCCCTTGCCGGCCGCTTCCTGGATGCCCTTGTCCACCGACGGCACGTACTTCCCGGGGATGACGCCCCCCTTGATGTTGTCCACGAACTCGTAGCCATCGCCGCGCGGGCGTGGCGACAGACGCACCCAGCAGTCGCCGAACTGCCCCCGGCCGCCGGTCTGCTTCTTGAAGCGCCCGCGCCCTTCCGCGGTGCGCGTGATGGTCTCCCGGTAGGCGATCCTGGGCTGCTCGGTCTCGACGCTGACGTTGTACTTGCGCTTCATGCGCTGCATCTGGACATCCAGGTGCAGCTCCCCGAGTCCCCGCGCGATGGTCTGTCCCAACTCGGGGTTGAACTCGGCGTGGAAGGTCGGATCCTCGTCGTGCAGCTTCTGCAGGGCTTCGCCGATCCTGTCGTCGTCGGCACGGGTCGCGCCCTTCATCGCCACGGAGACGTCCGGCTCGGGGAAGTCGATCCTGTCGAGAACGAGTGGCCGGCCGGGAGAGGACAGCGTGTCGTTGGTAGCGGTGTTCTTGAGCTTCGCCACCACCCCGATGTCGCCCGCATGCAGCCGGGGCACCTCCAGGCGATCCCGTCCCAGAGGTATGGAAACGTGGTTCAGCTTCTCGTTGGAGCCATGACCCGCGTTGTGCGCGTCCATCCCGTTGACCGCGACGCCGCTGAACACGCGGAAGTACGAGAGTTCGCCCACATGCGGCTCGGTCGCGGTCTTGAAGACCAGTGCCGCGAACGACCCGTCATCGGTCGCCTGGAGCTCCGTTTCCTGGTCGAGTCCCGGACGGGAGGCGGAATGGCTGCCCGACTCGGAGGGGTCCGGGAAGAGCTCGACCATCTTGCTCAGCAGCGCCCGGATCCCGTAGACGCGCGTAGAGGATCCGCAGAAAACAGGGACGACTTCATCCCGCCCCATCGCGATGGCCATGGCTTCGAGGGCTTCCTCGCGCGTGATCTCCTCACCCTCCAGATAGCGGTCCAGGAGTTCCTCGTCGGTGGTCGCGAGGGTTTCCTGCAGTTCGGTGGTCCACTCCTCGAAAATGTCCTCGAGGTCGGCGGGAACGTCGGCTTCGTCGTATTCGCCGGTGACGGAACCATCCCGATACATGTGCGTGCGCCCGCTGAACAGGTTGATGATCCCGCGGAAGTCCGGTCCCGCGCCCACCGGTATCTCCACCGGCAGCGCGCTTTCGGCGAGCTTCTCCTTGATGTCCTCGAATACCTTGCGGAAGTCGGCGTGCTCCTTGTCCATCATCGAGACGAAGAACATGCGCGGGATGCCGCGCTCCTCGCAGTAGCGCCATACCCGTTCGGTTCCGACCTCCACGCCGGAGGTCGCGCTCACCACGATGACGGCCGCGTCCGCCACCCGAACCGCCGCCAGGGCCTCCCCGGTGAAGTCCAGGTATCCGGGCGTGTCGATCAGGTTGATCTTGCTTCCCTTCCACTCGCTGAAGGCGGGGGTGAGCTGCATCGAGATCCCGTGCTGGATCTCCTCGGGGGCGGTCATGGTGAGGGCATGACCCTCCGCCACATTGCCCTTGCGCCGCGTGGTGCCCCCCACGAAGGCGAGGGCGTCCACCAGCATGGTCTTGCCGGAGCCGCCGTGGCCGAGTACGGCCACGTTGCGAATGTCCTCCGTCAGGTATTCCTTCCCTTCCGCCATCTGACCTCCTGAAAAACAAGTGTTGAGTTGAGGGGAGCGGCGCGGCGTCGTGGTTCCGGCGGATATCGCCGGGAGCGGAACCTAGGAAGAGCGGCGCCTGCGGGAAACCTCGTTGAGAAGTTCGAGTTCCTTGCGTGTGAGCGACCTCATCCCGCTGCGCGAGATCTTGTCGAGGATGGCGTCCACTTCGTCCAGCAGGGCTTCCTCGTCGGTGCTCCGCCAGCCTCCCCGCGCACCCGAGGAACTCTGCGGGCGCGTTGACCGCCGTCCGGGGGGCGCACCGGAGCCGGTTCTTCCGCCCGGGCGGGAGCAATCTGCGCTGCCGCGCCCCCGCAACCACGCCGGGGTTCGCCAGTCGGTCCTGAGATAGACGAACCCCGTGACCAGCCCGCCCAGATGGGCGAAGTGCGCGATTCCGTCCCCTCCTCCGCCGAACGCGCTCAGCGTGCTCACCACGAAGAGGAAGGCGGCCAGCCACTTCGCCTTGACCGGAAAGATCCCCCAGATGTAGATGGGCGCGTCCGGCCAGGTCATGGCGAAGGCGGCCATCAGGCCGTACACCGCCGCCGACGCGCCGATGATCGAAGAGGACTGGAAGACGAAGCTGAGGGCCACTCCCCCGAGTCCGCACAGCAGGTAGTACCTGATGAACTCGCGCGAACCCCAGCGCCGCTCCAGCGGCGTGCCGAAGAAGAACAGCATCAGCATGTTGATGAACACGTGCCAGAAGCCCGCGTGCAGGAACATGTAGGTGAGCGCGCCCCAGGGGCGGGTGAGGATGCGGGACGGCCGGAAGGCGAACCACTCCACGAAGAAGCCGGTGCTTCCGCTGATCCACATGAGCAGGAAGATCGCCGCGTTGGCGATCAGCAACCGCTTCACCCAGGGCGTCAGCACCGAGGCTCCGTAGCCCGGCTGGAACGATGACCAGCTCATGCGTGAGAGCCGGCGGCAACGGGTGCGGCGCGCCCGGACAGCGCCAGGGCGGCGATGCGCTCGCACAGTTCGCCGAAGGACAGCCCGGCGGCGCGTCCGGCCCGAGGGAGCAGGCTGGCGGGGGTGAGGCCGGGGAGCGCGTTTGCCTCGAGGCACCAGGGGGTGCCCGCAGAGTCCAGGATGAAGTCGACCCGGCTGAAGCCGTCCAGCCGGAGGACGCGGTGCACCGCGAGCGCCTGCCGGCGGAGTGTCGCGGCGATGTCCTCCGGGATGCGGGCCGGGAAGATCTCGCGCGCCATCCCGGGCTGATACTTGCACTCGTAGTCGAAGATCTCGTTCTCGGGGATGATCTCGCCCGGCGGGAGCGCCTGGTCTCCCAGAATCCCGACGGTCAACTCCCGTCCCCGAACGTAGCGCTCGAACATGATCTCGCCGCCGTAGGCGAGGGCCTGCTCCTCCGCGGCCGGGATCCGGTCGGCGCGGTGCACCAGCGTGAGTCCCAGCGTCGATCCGCCGCTCGGCGGCTTGACGATCAGGGGGAGCCCCAGCTCGGCCACGACGCGCTCCGTCGACACGCGTCCCGTGATCCACTCGGGCGTCGGGATGCCGGCGTCGCGCAGCAGCCGCTTGGTGAGGTCCTTGTCCATGGCCAGGGCGCAGCCGGTGTGCCCGCTCCCCGCATAGGGAACCCCGATCAGGTCGAGCAGCGACTGCACGGTGCCGTCCTCGCCGGCCCCGCCATGGAGCGCCGGGAAGACCACGTCCGGTGCGCTTGCCCGCAGCGCCTCGTCGAGGAGAAGCAGTGGATTGCTTCCGCCCGGCCGCGCGGAGGGCGGTGCCTCGCGGGCCACCCCCGACTCGCGCAGCTCCCGTTCCCGTTCCCGGCTGAGCACGCCCGCGGCCGGGTCCACCGCCACGACCTCATGGCCGCGGCCGCGCAGCGCGGCGGCGACCTCGGCGCCCGAGACCAGCGATACCGGCCTCTCCTCGGAGGTGCCGCCCATGAGCACGGCGACCCTCATCACCGCATTCCCGGCCGGCTGCTCAACCTGCCGCTCCCGTGAGCGTTCGCACGATGTCGAAGCGGGTGAGGATGTCCTCCAGCCTGCCGTTGGTCCTCACGAGAACCGCGGGATTCTCCCGGGTCAACAGTCGCGTCGCCTTGTCGGCGTCGAGGTGGCTGTCCACGACCGGAAAGGGCGAGTTCATGACGGTCTCCACCGGGTCGTCCAGCATTCCGGGGTCCTGAATGACCCGCGCCATGAGCCGCCCCTCGCTCAGCGAGCCCACGCAATCCCCGTCGCGGACCACCGGCAGCTGCGAGACCCCGTGGCTGCTCAGCGTGGACAACGCCATCCGCACCGGGGTGGTGGGCGTCACCGTCAGCAGCCGGAAGCTCAGCGGCTCCTTGGCGCGCACCAGGTCGTGGACGCTCCTGCGCGCGCGTTCGAGGAAGCCGTTTTCCCGCATCCACTCGTCGTCGTACATCTTGGTAAGATAGTGCTCTCCCCAGTCGCACAGAATCGCGACCACGAAGGCCTCGGGATCGTCCAGCCGGCGCGCCAGCTCCACGGCCGCGTGCGTGTTGAGTCCCGAGGAGCCGCCCACGAAAAGCCCCTCTTCGGTGGTGAGCCGCCGGGCCATGCGGAAGGCCTCGCCGTCCTTTACGGTCACGTAGGCGTCCACCACGTCGAGGTTCAGCGCGCCGGGGATCTTGTCGTTGCCGAGCCCCTCCACCAGGTAGGGGTGCCCCTCCCCCATCTCGCCGGTGTTGAAGAACGAGGAGATCACCGATCCCACCGGATCCACGCCCACCACCTCGACCGCCGGATTCCTCTCCTTGAGGTAGGCGCCGGTGCCGGAGATGGTGCCGCCGGTACCCGCCCCGCCCACCAGGTGGGTGATGCGCCCTCCGCTCTGCTCCCAGAGCTCCGGCCCGGTCGTCGCGTAGTGGGCCTTCGGGTTCTCGAGGTTGTAGAACTGGTCGGCCAGGACCGCACCGGGGGTCTCGCGAGCGATGCGACGGGCGACCTGCTGGTAGTGGTCGGGGTGGTCGGGTCCGACCGCCGTGGGGGTGATGACCACCTCCGCCCCGAAGGCGCGCAGCAGCTTCACCTTCTCCTGGCTCATCTTGTCGGGCATGGTGAAGATGCAGCGATACCCGCGCGTCGCCGCAGCCATCGCGAGCGCCAGGCCGGTGTTGCCGCTGGTGGCTTCGACGATGACGCCGCCCGGTCGCAGTGTCCCGTCCTGCTCCGCCGCGCTCACCAGGGCGAGCCCGATGCGATCCTTCACCGAACCGCCGGGGCTCATGAACTCACATTTGCCGTAGACGGGAGTACGGCAGTCGGCGGACACTTTGTGCAACCGCACCAGCGGGGTCCATCCCACCATCTCCATGACGTTGTCATACGGCTCGCGATGGCGGACGCTCATGGTCGCGATCCCTCCGCGTTGCCGCGCATCACGATTCGGGGCTCGACTGCCGGGAGAACTGCACCGGGATGCGTACCCATACCGGGACGTCCCGGCCGTCCTTTCGACCGGGCTGGAAGCGCATCGCGCGCGCGCCCTCGGCGGCGGCCGAATCGAGCGGCTCGTGGCCGCTGGTCTCGATCACCGCGACGGAATCCACCTCGCCCAGCTCGTTGACGCGCACCTGGAGCACGGTCTCGCCCTCGATCCCCTGATTCCACATCTCAAGCGGGTATTCGATGGGGGTCGCGTCGCCGAGCGGCGCGGGCTCCTCCACCTCGGCGTCGCCCGCGCAGGCCGCGAGAGCGGCGACGCCGAAGGCCAGGACGGCCATGCGCCCGGTGCCGGCCCGGAAACGCCGGTGCGGGCACGGCGACGGCATCACTCCCGCGCCCCGCGCGCGAGGCGCTGCAGATCCGCGAGCAGCGTCATGGATTCCAGTGGAGTCATGTTGTCGAGATCGATCTCCTGAAGGCGGGCGGACAACTCCGCTTCCGCAGCGAAGAGGGAAAGCTGGCCGGGCTCCATGGCCGAGGAAGGCCGATGTTCACCCTCACGCCCGAGACACCCTCCGTCACGTGTACGTCTTCCCTCCAGTTCCGCCAGAAGTTCCTTCGCCCGCTCCACGATCGCCGGCGGCATGCCCGCGAGGCGCGCCACCTGGATTCCGTAGGACCGGTCGGCGCCTCCCTCCTCCAGCTTGCGCAGGAAGACGATGTCTTCGCCGGACTCGCGCACCGCCACGTTCAGGTTGCGCACCGCCGGGAGCAGTTCGCCCAGTTGGGTGAGCTCGTGGTAGTGGGTCGCGAAGATGGTCTTGGCGCCCACCACCTCGTGCAGGTGCTCGGTGACCGCCCACGCGATGGAGACCCCGTCGTAGGTGGAGGTCCCACGGCCGATCTCGTCCAGCAGCACCAGGCTGTCCGCGGTGGCGCCGTGAACGATCGCCGCGGACTCGTTCATCTCGACCATGAAGGT
>JAJEBS010000085.1 GCA_022822425.1 Gemmatimonadota bacterium
GGAGAAGCGTGAGTTTGTAATGGACCTTCGGTCTTACATGGGTGTTGCTTTTTCAAAGGAGAGGAACGAGATTGTGGAAGTGTTGAAGGAGCATCTCTCAAAGATCGCGGAGGAACTGAGAAATGGGAATGGACCTCCCAGGATCTCCGCTGATAGTCAAGTTACCGACTGGGGCACCATTAGGAATTTGGAAAATCAAATGCCAGATTTGTTTGATAAGATTCGGGAGGAACTGCGAAAGAACCCCCTCAAGAGGTTCTTCACCGTGTACGGTAACAACGTCCTTTCAAGGGGACGGACGCACGAAATAGAAAACCTGGAAGATAAGATGGTTGTGCTGGCAAACAACGGGATTGTCAAAGACATGACCCACAATCGCTTCAACAAGTACCTGCTTTCAGAAAACGTCGTCAGCTACTTGAACAACAACAGGGGATGACAGATCATGGCGCTGTCCGAAAGTAGCATGAGAGAACCGTCCCGAAACGCAGGGTTAGTCAGATATATAACCCCCATCGAGAAGGCCCTGCGGCGCCCGGAGGCGGCCGCTTCACTCCGGTACACGCTGTTCGCCCTGACCGGACCGAAATCCGGCGCAGCCCACAATGAGCCGCGCAAGGACGACTACGTGGTTCGGAGCGAGGAGCACGCAGTGCCCCAGTCGCGCCACCGAGTGTTCATCGTCGGGATCCGGGCGGATGTCGCATCCACGATGCCCTCCGCAGCCAGACCGAGACTCGAGCCGAGGCGCTCCCGAGTCAACGCGGGGCAGATCCTGGCCGGAATGCCGAGGCTCCGCAGCGGCCTGAGTTGCGATGACAGCCTGGATGCGTGGCGCCGAGCCGTCGAACGCGCTCGCCATCTCATACTGGATGCCCAAGCGTTGCGGGTGTATGCGCGTGGCCAGTCAAGCAGATTCTGCAGGATTGAGGGGTTCTTCTTGATGACGAATACTGCGAGTTCAGGCATGTAATTCGAGGAAACGGCGATAGCCTGCGCACTTGCCAGACCGAAGTCACGTACGGCGCTCGTTAGCGGCACAGGCTCGCGCGAGCAGTCCGCGCGCCCGACACCCACCAAGGCAGCCGGTATCGAGCCAGAGGCAAAGCGCGTCGCATGACCCCTCGCGACAACGCGGAGACCGACGAACTCACGGACGACGAGGTTCTGGATGAGATCGAAGAAGCACTTATGGACCGCGGCATAGACCCAAGCACCGTAATGCCGCCGCCGCACCCTGTCCGTCGCCCCGCTTGCCTCGCGATGCTGGTAGTACATGGCGCGATTGCCCTTGTATGGGTATTCGTCTTCCGCGCCTGCTACGCCTGCATCTAACTCCATCGCGGCAGGCACAGCCCCGCATCCGCTTCCAGCCGGCGCTCCCGTCTCCTGGAACACGACCTCTCTCGGCGGCCTCTGAGCCTTCTTCCGCTTCGTCATCCCCCACCTCGAGGTGAATCTTGCAAGGTGCCCGGCCACGTGCCGATCAAATACGTCAACGAGTTACAGAACTATCGACTCCATTGATCGCGGATCGGGGGTGATATACTACCGGTGGTGCCTACCGTGATGTCTCCTCCCGATTCAGAGTCCTCCCGGGCCACTCCGTCCCCGCTGCCCGCGAACGAGCGCCGCCCCCTGCTCGCACGTCTAGGGTTCACGACGGCCGGCATCGTCGGGGTCGCAGTTGTCGCCGGGACCATCTTCGGGGCCGCCGCCTATGTCACTAGCGGGCAAGACGCGACGCAGCAGAACATCCTCGGCCTCCGCGCCGAAGTCGCAGCCGACCGCCGCGAGGCGGCAGCGGATCGCGCCGACATCCGGAATCATCTCGCCGACATCCGGGATCGCCTTGCCGACATCCGGGAGCGCCTTGCGCAGATCGAGACACGCCTCGGGCTCACGGCCGCGCCCGTGAAACAGGACCAGTCCGCTCAGTAGCTCCCTCTCGTGCGCCCCGTCGTCGCCCTCGCCGTCGGGCTCGCGCTCGCCGCGACAGTCGCCCCCGCTACCGGGCAGGATGAGAACCTGGAGCAACTGCGGCTCCAGCAACTCCATGTCGACTTCTTCAATGCCTGCCGTCCTATGGCGGTGCACGCCCTCGTGGCCAACGATGCGGCAGAAATCGGGCTATCGCAGGATGCCCTCCGAATCGCCACGGAGAGAAGGCTCCGTGCGGCCGGTCTCTTCACCGACGACAACGACGAGTCGCTCGGAGCGTTCTTCTATGTGCATGTCTCCGTCGTGGGGTCAGCATTCAGCGCCACAATCGCCTACCACAAGCTCGTGGTGGACCTATTCAACTTCTTCGGCATAGCGCGAATATGGTCACGTGGAGTTACAGGGACGCACGGAGGGGATGCTGACTAGGTCCTCCCCAGTGTTTCCGAATCTGTGGATACGTTTCTCGACAAGTATCTGAGTCTCAACACCGCACACCTGCGTGACAAGACATCCCAAAAAGAGTACACCAAAATTCTGACCACCTACGGGACAGCCTGCGAAACGTGGCGGTAGGCGTGACGAAACGAAGGAGGGAAACATGACTGACCGAAAGAAGCACAGGCGAGGTCTCCCCGTCAGCTCTCAGGGTGCCACCCTGGAGCAGGTCGCCCGCGTCATGTTCGGCCTGCCGATGATGCGGGAGGTGGAAATCAGGACCACCGTCCACCCCCAACCTGGGGAAGCGCAAGATCCATCCTCTGCTGACCCGCTTCTGCGAGGTGCGCGCGGAGTGATATCTGGTGTGCCTTGCGCTGAATATTCGGAGGATGGGCGCGCTCGGAGACGCGTGAGCTCTCTTTTGCCGGGCGGTCTTTCCGCTGAGAATGCGCCCGGATCGCCGGTCGGGGCCCGCTTCGGACCGGGCAACTCGGTTCCGGGGCATCCGGTCCTTGTAGGACCGGGGGCATGAGGGTCTCCGGCTACTTCAGTCAGCTACCAGGAAACTCCTGTCGCGCACACTCCTGGATGTCTTGCCCGCCCAGGTCGAGAAGATCCTCTCCGACAACGGCTCCGAGTTCGAGGGGCGCTTCCGCAAGCGCGTCGAGACGCTCGGGCTCGGACGCATGTTCACCTACCCGAAGACCCCCAGATGAACGCCCACGTCGAGCGGTTCAACCGCACCGTCCAGGAGGACTTCGCGGACTACGACGAGGCCCTCCTCTGGGCCGGCGAGGAGGGCCTCACCGAGTTCAACCGTGCCCCCACCGGGAGAACTGGCCTCGCCGACTGGCTGGTCTGGTACAACACCGAACGACCCCATCAGAGCCTCGACGGCGAGGCTCCCATGGCCGTCCTCGCCCGAGAGGCAGAGCTCCACGAGGACCGGCCCCTCGACCGACCGCCACCCCCGCCGCGAACCCGACCCCGCACCTCCGCCCTTGTTGCCGGCGCCCAACTGCCTCGACATCCCCGTCCCCGCTTCGGGAAACTCCCTTCCGGCATCCCCCACTGCCAAAGAGGGTGGGCCCGTACACCGGTTCGGCGCTTTCTCCGGCCACGCCTAGAATCCGGGCGCGATGATCGAGTCCGACCGATTCACCTCCCGGCTGTGGGCCGGGATCGAGCCCACCTGGAAGGAAATCCTTCGCCACCCGTTCCTCCTCGGATTGCGTGACGGGAGCCTCGACCGGCAGGCGTTCCGGTTCTACGTGATCGAGGACGCCCTCTACCTCCACGAATTCGCGCGGGCGGTGGCGCTCCTCGGAGCGAAGGCGCCCCACCCCGACATCACCGAGGCGCTCTGTGGCGACGCCGTGGAGACGATCCGCGCCGAGCGGGAGCAGCTCGGTCAGTTCCTCGAGGAACTGGGCGGGTCGAGGGACGAGCTGTTCCAGCGGCGTCCGGCGCCCACGAACCAGGCCTACACCAGCTACTTCCTCGCGCAGGTCTGGTCCCGACCATTCCACGAGGGGCTCGCGGCGGTGCTGCCCTGCTACTGGATCTACGCCGAAGTGGGGAAGGAGCTGCTCGCCCGGTCTCCGTCGCCGGACCCGCTCTACCGGCGGTGGATCGAGAGCTACGGAAGCGAGGAGTACGACGCGGTGGTCCGTCGGGTCGTGGATCTCACCGACGAGATCGTGGCGCCGCTCGGAGACGAGGCCCGGCGCGCCATGGCCCGCCATTTCGCGATGAGCTCCCGGTACGAATGGATGTTCTGGGACATGGCGTGGCGGCAGGAGGCGTGGCCGCTTTGACCCTTCGCCGGCGCGCCGGACGCCGGTCCTTCCCGCATCGGGGGCCGCGCGGCGCCGTCGGCTCGGGAGTTCGCCTGGGGAGGCCGGTCCTCCGGGCTGCGGCCGTGGTCGTGCTGGCGCTCCTCGCCGCTGCCCCGGCGGCGGCGCAGGCGCACCCCTACTTCGCGGTGTTCGGGGAGGCGGGCTCCCGCCGGTCCGGCTGGCGGATGGGCTGGAACGAGGACCGACTCTGCTATCCCACGATGGCGAACTGCGACGGGAGACACGACGGCTTCACCTGGGTGGACCGGTTCGCGAGCGGAGGGCAGACCGGGGTCGGGATCGCCTGGGGCAGCAGTCTCGGACGCGGGCCCCGCTTCGAGATCGCCGCGGACGCCACGCTCCCGAGCGGGGACATCGGCGGCGAATCGCTCGGCAACTACTTCCTCGAAGGTCGAGGGAAGCCCTTCCCGGACGCCGGGACGTTCGGCTTCTTCGACGCCACCGCGCAGGAGGAGCTGCTCGGCGAGCTGGTCCCGGTGGAACCCGATCCGGGGTACGCGGGGGCGATCCACGAGAGCGGCTTCTCCGGGCTGGCCGCCGCGACAGTCACGGTGAACTTCCTCTACGACTTCCGGGAGCTTCGCGGAATCGTCCCGACGATCGGCTTCGGCTTCGGCTACAGCGTCGTCACCTCCCGGCTGCTGTTCAACGCTTCCTACGCCGGGTATCCCGATCTGGAAACCGCGAGCGACTCCCGGTTCCTGGGACGGAGCGTCGCGCTCCGTCTGATCCTGGGGGGACATCGGCGGATCAGCGACCGCTTCGGCGTGGGTCTGGAAGGCATCCTCACCCGGGTCGGAGAAGCCGCCGGGACGATCGAGGCCCAGATGCACCCGAGCAGCCTCGAGTCCGGTCAGGCCCTTCGGGACCTGCGCCGCTTCGCGCTTCGCCTGGTGATCCGGACCTACTACTGAAGGCGCCGCAGCCGAGCCCGTATCGGGACGGGCGACATCGGGAACTCAGCGGATCCAGACCGTCTTGCGATTCGTGAACTCGATGAGGCCGTCGGGGCCCAGCTCCCGTCCGAACCCGCTGTTTCGGGTGCCTCCGAAGGGCACCCGGGGATCCGACTTCGTGATGCCGTTCACGAAGACCGCCCCCGCATTCACGCCGGCGATCATCCGCTCCGCGCGTTCCCGGTCCGACGTCCACACCGACGCGCCGAGTCCGTAGGCGGTGGCGTTGGCGACCCCGATGGCCTCGTCTTCGCCGTCGAACCGGATGAGGGTGGCCACCGGGCCGAAGAGCTCCTCGGTGGCCGCCGGAGAACCGGGAGGCGGCGCCGCGAGCATCCCGCAGGCGGAGTAGAAGCCCCGACCGGGAGCCTCGCCCCGCCAGCTCAGTTCGGCGCCCGCGGCCACC
>JAJEBS010000206.1 GCA_022822425.1 Gemmatimonadota bacterium
TCGCTCCGGCCGACTTGGCGCTCTCGATCTCCGACCAGTCCAGGCCCAGCTCCAGCAGGAGCTCTTCGGTGTGTTGGCCGACCTCCGCAACGTCCCCGCCCAGCCGGGGCGCGCTCGCAAAGTCCACCGGGGACGGCGGGATTCTCCGGGCCGTTTCGCCCGATTGGGAGTCGGCGAAGCCCACGCCCTCGAGTGACTCGTCCTCGATTGCCTCCTCGAGTGTTCGGAGGGGAGCCCAGATCACACCACGCTCCTCCAGCGCTCTGCCGATGTCGGTGCGACTCTTGCCGGCAAACGCTTCGTCGAGTGTCGCCACCAGCTCCTCGCGGTGGATGGCTCTGCCGCGCGCCGTCGCGTACTCGTCGTTTTCCAGCAGCCGTTCGAGGCCCATAGCCTCGCAGAACGGTCCCCACGCAACATCGGACTGCAGGTTGACGAGCACGAGCCACTCACCCCCCGCGCACTCGTAGGAGTTGTTGAGCGGGTTCGTCGCGCTCCGGCGGCTAGGTGGCGGAGCGGCCTCCCCAACCCAGGCGAGGTTCGCGTAGTCCCACCCCAGCTGGTACGTCCCATTGCCGACCAGTGACGTGTGCACCAACTGGCCACGACCTGTGCGAGTCCGGGCATACAGGGCCGCACATATCCCCGCGGCAGCGGACATCGCCGTTGCGTGGTCGCCAACGGCCGGTCGTGGTGCTACCGGTTCGTCCAGACCGCTGCTGACGGCCATGCCCATCCCGGAAGCGGCCCAGTAGGCCGCGCCGTCGAATCCCGGGAGGTTGGCGGCCGGCCCCTCGTAGCCATAGCCCGATACCACGCAAAACACCACGCCCGGTGCGTACTCCGCGATGTCCGAATACTCGAGCCCGAGGGCGGACCGACCGGCTGGACGCAGGTTGGTGAGCACGACGTCGCTCGCCATGACCATTCGGCGCAGCAGCGGCAGCGCCTCCGGGGCCCTCAGATTCAGTGCGACGCTCCTCTTTCCCGGGTTGGTGATCTCGAACGGAGGGCTCACCCCCGGAACGCGTGCAGGATTGCCCATCCCGCGGAGCGCGTCTCCGTTTACTGGCTCGAGCTTCACGACCTCGGCGCCCCACTCCTTCAGGATGCGACCGCAGGCCGGCGCCGCGATCCAGCTCGCGATCTCGAGCACCTTGACGCCTTCCAGAGGGAGCTCCGAAGACTCCGACTGCACCTCAGCCATAACTGACCCCTTTCAATGCCCGGTGTCCCAGCGCAAGCCGCCCAAGGGTGTCACGGCAGGCAACGCCGTTGAGTGTTAGCGATGGCGCAACCGTGGATCCAGGACATCCCGAAGCGTGTCTCCAACGATGTTGACGGCGAACACTGCGAGTGAAATCGCTACTCCCGGGAACAACACCATCCACGGCGCCCTCTCCATGAAGCGGCGCCCGTCGCCAGCCAACATCGAGCCCCAGTCGGGTGTCGGTGGAGCGGCTCCAAGGCCCAGGAAACTCAGCGACGCGACGATGATAAAGGAGTTCGCAATCGCCAGGCTGGCGAAGACGATGACCGGCGCGGCCACGTTCGGCGCAATGTGGCGCGCCATGATCCGCCAGGGGCTGCACCCGATGACCTCCGCCGCGTCGACAAAGGCGTATTCCCGGGTGGACACGACCGACCCGCGGACAATCCTGTTGATGAGCGGAATCTGGATGGTGGCGATGGCGATGATCGTGTTGATTGGACTTGTTCCCAGCACGCTGACCACCACCAGCGCCAGGATCAGCGTGGGGAATGCCATTAGGGCGTCCATCACGCGCTGAAGCACGAGGTCAAGGTACCCGCCAAGGTATCCCGAGACTAAGCCAAGCACCGATCCAATCACGACCCCGAGGAACACGGCCGAGATGCCGACGCGCAAGACGCTGCGAGAGCCGTAGACAACGCGACTGAGCACGTCGCGCCCGAGGTTGTCCGTCCCGAAGGGGTGGTCGAGGGATGGCGCCTGAAGCTCCGCGCCAAATTCGATTTGCAGTGGGTCGTAGGGGGATATCCAGTGGGCGGTGAGAGAGCTCGCAACGAGCATGACGATCAAGACCAGGCAGACCAGGCCAAGCGCGTCCCAGCCCCGGAAGAACTGCACGGTCCGCATGAGGGGCGACGAAGGGCGGTCGGCTACGTGCTCCTCGAATTGCTTCTCAAGCTCGAGCTCACTCAGCATGCGAAGCACTCCCGCCTACTCATATCGGACTCGCGGATCGAACCAGCCGTACGACAGGTCGATCACCAGGTTGATGAGCACATACCCGAGGGCGATCAGCACAACGGCTCCCTGAACCTGCGTGTAGTCCCGAACCTGGATGGATTGGAGCACCAGCTGGCCGAGTCCCGGAAGCCCAAAGACGCTCTCCACGATTACCGAGCCGCCGATGAGGAACCCGAGCTGGTTCCCCACCGTTGTGAGCACGGGGATGAAGGCGTTCTTGAGTGCGTGGCGGAAGACGACGGCTGCTTCACCAAGCCCCTTGCTCCGCGCCACGAGCACATACTCCTGGCTGAGAACCTCCAGCAGGGAGCTTCGCGTCATGCGCATGATCGATGCCGAAAGCGAGAACCCCAGCACGAGTACCGCCGGGCCCAGTTGCTGAAAGTGCGGCTTGGGCGCCGACAGCAAATTCTCGTACCCGATCGGCGCGGACCACCCCCACCACAGCGCAGGCAGCAGCACGAAAAGGGTTGCGAGAACAAAATTCGGGACCGACTGACCCAGCACCGCCACGAGGCGAGCCACGTAGTCCGTAACGCCGTGTCGCCACAGCGCCGAGACGATGCCCGCCGGCACGCCGATGAGGATTGAAACGATGGTCGACCACAGGGCAATCTCAAGGGTGATGGGCAGCCCTCGCAGGATCGCCTCGCTGGCGGGCCTCCCCGTCAGAAGGGAGTCGCCAAAGTCACCCCGGATGGCGCCACCCATCCAGGGCAGGTACTGCCTCCATGCCGGCTCGTTGATGCCGAGTTCGTCCCGGATGGCCTCCAGCGTCTCCGGCGTGATGCGCGAGTCGTCCTCAAAGCGGGCAGTGAGAACGTCTCCCGGCACAAGCCGCAGGGAGAAGAAGACCAACGTCGCCACGAGAACCAGCACGGGAATGCTGTACACGAGCCTGGTGGCGATGTAGCGCTGCAATCTGGGCCTTCTCCCCGAAAGCGTCCGAGCGCCGAGCCGAAACTCGGCGCCCGGCGCCTTCCTAGGTGCTGGCTGCGCTCCTTAGGCGTTGAACCACGACTTCTCCAGGGCGGGCATGCCGTAGCTCCAGTGTTCCCCGTACCCGATCAAGTTCTTGCTGATGGGCATGACCTGCGGCCCCTGCCCGACGGGGATGGTCGGAAGGTCGTCGTAGAGCATCCTCTGGGCATCGAGTGACAGGCCAACCCGTGTTTCCGTGTCGACTTCGGCACTGATGCGGTCGGCAAGGGCATCGTACTCGGCAGACGCATAGTTGAAGTAGTTGCGCCCCCCATCCGACCGGTAGAACTGGGACAGCCAGAAGTCCAGGCTCCACGAGGTGCTGCCGAGAAGTGAGATCATTTCGAAATCACCGTCCCGGAGCCGGGCGAAGTACGTCGCACGGTCGACCGGCGTGATGGAGAGGTTGATGCCCAGCTCTTGCAGCAGTGCCTGCACGAGTACCGAGAGAGATGAGGCGGTGTCGTTGTCGGCGCCGACGATCTCCATGTCAAACCCGTCGCCGTATCCGGCCGCTTCGAGATTGGCCTTGGCGGCAGCAATGTCGGGCTCTCCGTACCACTCCTGGAGGGTGGCCTCGGGAAGTCTGAAGGTTTCCATGGCGTGGGGGACGTGGCCCTGCATCACCCCGCGGCCTTCGTACAGGTTGGCCAGGATCGGCTCGCGCTGAAGCGCTAGCGAGACTGCCTTGCGCACCCGCGGATCGTCACCGGGGCCTCCCCGCATTGCCAGGAAGTATCCGTTGGAGCGGATGCCCTCAACGAAGTCGTAGTCGTCGCTCAGCTCTGCCGTCAACGCGTCAACATCGCCGAGGGACGGGCCACAGCAATACGGGCCGACGTCGATCTGGCGACCACGCAAAGCCGCCGTACGCGCAGAGGCGTCCGTAACAACTCGCCACTCCACGTTATCGATGTAAGGCAGCCCTGCCTTGAAGTAGTTGGGGTTCCGCACGAGGTCCATGCCTACGCCGGGCTCCCACGACTCCAGGATGAAGCTGCCGGTGCCAACGGCGGCCGCGTCCAGGCCGTCGCCGTCAATGAGTTCCCTCGGGAATGAAAGTGCGTAGTGGCTTGCGATGTTCTCGATGAACTCCGCGCGGGGACCCGCCAGTCGGAAGGTGATGGTGGAGTCATCGGGAGTATCGATACTCTCGACGGCTGCATACAGCGACCTGCTCGGGCTCAGGTTCTCGGCGTCCGCAATGAACTCTGCGCTGTACTTCACGTCTCCGGAGGTAAAGGCCCGTCCGTTCACAGGCGCGGCGTCCTGCCACGTGATTCCATCCGCGAGTTTGAACGTGTACTCCAGGCCGTCGGCGCCGATCTCCCAGGACTGGGCCAGATCGCCTTCGATGGCCGTGCTTGAGAAGGGGATCTCCGGTCCAGCCGTGTACTGGAGCAGGCGGTTGTACACGAGCCCCAGTGGCTGGTGCGTCGCGAACGTCGACTCCTTCACCACGTTGAGGGTCGGGGCGTCGCGGGGATAGAGGGTTCTGAACGTCCCCCCGTATACGGGGGCGCCGCTCTCCTCGGCGGCGGCCTCCGTGGCCGCTGCCTCGGTCGCTGCGGCCTCGGTGGCGGCTGCTGTTGCCGCTTCGGTAGCTGCCTCGGTCGCCGCTGCCTCGGTCGCGGCCGCTTCCGTTGCTGCTGCCTCTGTTGCTGCTGCCTCAGTGGCTGCGGGGGTGGGAGCGGGCGTCTCGTCGTCGTCGCCGCAGCCTGCCAGCAGTGCGGCCGTGCCCGCGGCGGCTACGCCACTGGCGGCCAGGAACCGCCTGCGGCTCACTGGCCGCTTCCGGATCCAGTAGTTCGCCTCGTTACGCATTGGTCTTCCTTCCTTTGGTCTGTCGCACGGGACTTCCCGCGCATCCCTTTTCGACTCGCGCGACTTGTTCGCGCCGGTGTGAGCTCGCTGTCAACCCAGGGCGCGCGAGCCCCTCGAGATCGCTGACCCTATTCGCTCGGTGATCACACTCCCTCCAGGCAGTGCCGGGTGCTCATCGCTAAAACCATGCCCCTCTCCTCAGATGGCGAGCGATCGCCATCCGATGCACTTCGCTGGGACCCTCAACGATTCTGTTGCCCCGCGCGTTGCGGAGCATGGACTCGAGCGGCAGGTCGGTGGTGAAACCCACCCCGCCGTGGATCTGGATCATGCGGTCGACCACCTTCCACAGCATTTCGGTGGCGAACACCTTCACCATGGATGCTTCCATCCGAATGTCCTCACCCTGATCGGCACGCCATGCCGCGTGAAGGCTCATCCAGCGGGTCGCGTGAATCTCGATGGCGGAGTCGACGAGCATCCACTGCACCGCCTGACGGTCCGCCAGCAGCTCCCCGAATGTCCTTCGCTGTTCGGAATACTCCACACCCATCTTCAGCGCCCGCTCGGCCTTGCCGACCGAACCGGGGCCCATTCCCAGCCGGTTCCTGTTGAGCGTCCGTTGAGCGATGACAAACCCCTGGCCCACCTCGCCCAACACGTGCTCGTGCGGCACACGACAGTCCTCGAACACAAGCTCGTTCGGCCTCCTGCCCGGGCCGCCAAGCGTGTCGATGCGCCGGACGGCGCGCCAGCCCGGTGTCTCGCGGTCGATCAGGAACGCCGTGATACCTCCACGGTTGCGCTTCTCCTTGTCGGTCACCGCGAAGACCACGCCGAAGTCGGCCTCGTGCGCATAGCTGATCCAGAACTTGGATCCGTTGATGACCCAGTCGTCGCCATCACGTACCGCCGTGGTCTCCATCGAAGCAGGGTCGGATCCCGAGCTCCCCGCTTCCGACTGGGCGAAGAATGTGGTTTTCTCACCCCGCAGCGCTGGATAGAGGTAGCGCTCCTTGACCGAATCCGAGGCCCCGTAGAGCTGAGCCGGAACGCGAGCAGAGAACAGATTGCCGGACGCATGTCCCGCGCCCAGGATGCTCTTCCCGATCTCCTCGCGTATCGGGTACATATCCAGCGCGCCCAGCCCGCCCCCGCCGTACTCCTCGGGTACGCTCAGGTTCCACATCCCGATCGCCTGGATCTTGCCGATCAGCTCCTTCTCGACATCCTTCGGAAGGTGGTCGTCGTGGTACTGCTTCTCGAGAGGGATGACCTCTTCATCCATGAAGCGCTTGACGGTGTCGCGGATCATGCGAACCGCTTCCGGGTACTCAAAGTCCATGAGATTCACGCTCCCGTGTTTCGGCCGCGATGGCCTCAAGGTTGGACCGGTAGTCCGGGTCCGACGCAATGACCATGCCCCGGTCCATCATTTCCGGGATGGTGAGGTAGCGCTCGTTCACGGCCCTGGAGAGTGTCGGCTCAGAGCCGATGATGGCTTCCCCTTCGAGCCTTTCTTGTTCAGCGGTAGTGATGCCCGCGACATCGCGGAGCACCGGTTCGTTGTGCTCACCGAGGGTGGGAGCCGGACAGCGCAAGCGAGGACGCCCGAACCGGCCGGTGGACCACATCGCCCCGGGATAGAACCGTGCGCCGAATTCCGGGACCGAGTCAGGATGCACGACCTCTTCGAAGAATCCGGTCGCCCGGAGCTGGGGATCGAAGAACAGATCCCGGACGTCGTTCACGGCGCCGGCCGGAACACCCGACTCCTGGAGCTGGAGCTGCAGATCAAGACGCTCGAAGCCAACGGTGCGCGAAGCGACCAGCTCGTCGAGTAGCTCCCGGTTCTGCCATCGTGTACTGACCGTCAGGAAGCGTGGGTCCCGGGCCTGGTCCGTCATGCCCAGCACGGAGCACAACCCGCGCCACTCGGCATCGGTGGACACAGCTATCGCGATCCACTCCCCGGCTTCGCCGCTGCAGGGGTAGACGTTATGGGGGGCGAAGAGCGGATGCCCGTTCCCACTGCGTCCCGTCGACTCCGGACTCACCTGCGCGGCGATCAGACCCTCGGCAATCAGGGAGACCCCAATTTCGTACTGGGACGAATCAATCCGCTGGCCCTTGCCAGTGGCTGAGCGATACTCGATCGCGCACATGATCGCGAACGCGTTGATCATGGCGGCCGGCGAGTCCGTATACGAGATGACGTTCTTGACAGGGGCACTGTCCGCGTACCCGGTGAAGTGCGAGAGTCCGGCCGTCGGGGCAAGGGTCATGCCGTAGGCCCGGTACTCTCTCCACGGACCCGTCTGTCCAAAACCGGAGGACGACAGGTAGATCACATCGTCCCTGAACTGGCGCAGCCACTCGTAGTCGATACCCCAGTTGGACATCACCCGCGGTGCGTAGTTCTCAACGACCACATCGCAGTGCGCGACGAGCCTGGAGAGAATGGTCCGGCCCCTCTCCGTATTGAGGTTCAGCGTGATCCCGGACTTGTTGCGATTGGCCTCCTGGTAGAACCCCCCGGTTTCCCAGGACTTGCTGCCCGGCTTCCCCTCCGGGTGGGTAATGCCCCGTCCCACTTCCGGCCGTTGCAGCGACTCCACCTTGATGACATCGGCGCCCATGTCGGCCAGGAAGCGCGTGGCAAGGGGCACGGCCAGGGCGTTGCCCACCTCGATGATCCTGATGTCGCTCAGAGGCAGTGCCTGGGTCATGCCGCTATCCCGGCGGCGACAAGGTCATCGACCTCCGCCTCGGACAGCTCGCAGATGTCCCTGAGGACTTCTCGTGTGTGCTGGCCGACAGCAGGAGCGCCGCGCCGCACCGCCCACGGAGTCTCGCTCATGCGGAAGGGCGCCCCAGGCACCTTGAAGGCGCTGGGCGCTCCGGCCCGTTCCAGCACGTACCAGAACTCCCGCTCCCGGAGCTGTGGACAGTCGAGAAGATCGCGGGGAGTCTGAACCACCCCGAAGGGCATGCCCCACTCTTGAGCCGAGTGAAACACCTCGAGCTTGGTGCGCTCGGAGAGGGCCTCGACCAGGAGCTTGCCCAGTGCCGGCGCGTTTCTCAACCGGCCCTGGTTCGTCGCGAAGCGCTCATCCAGCAGCTCGTCGGAGCCAAAGAACGCAGCCAGCGTTTGCCAATCGCCGTAGCCCCCGAGCATGGGCACGACGTACCCGTCCGCCGTGGGTGTGATCTGGTTGAGGCCGCCACCGGTGCGCTCGGTGCGTCCCCGTGTCGCCCCCATGTACGAGTAGTACAGCAGCGATGATTGGAGCCCCGACGCCAGGCACTCCAGTATCGAGACGTTGACGACATCGCCGCGACCGGAGCGCCGTCTCTCATGCACTGCGACGAGGGTCGCCAGGGCTGCGGAGATCCCTCCCCAGAGCCCGGCCTGCGAAAAGCACTCACGCACAGGCTCGCGATCGTTGTAGCCCGTTAGCGACATCAGTCCGCCAAGCGCCTGGAGGATCAGTTCGCTCGCCTTGTACGTTGCGTAGGGCCCCGCTGTGCCAAAGGGCGAAATCGAGACGGTTATCCGGTCACTGCCTCCTGGCCCCTCAATGTGGTCGCGCACGAACTCCGGGTGCTGCGCTTCCA
>JAJEBS010000060.1 GCA_022822425.1 Gemmatimonadota bacterium
CTCGACACCCGGAGCACCTACTACGACGGCACCGAGATCGAGACTCCGAGCGACCTCTCGCGTGTTCTGCTGAAGCGTCCCATTCCGCTGGTGCGGCAGTTCACCGAGAGCCTTATGGCCTACGCGCTGGGGCGGGGGATCGACTATCGGGACCAGCCTGCCGTTCGCGCCATCGCGCGCGACGCAGAGCGGAACGACTATCGCATGTCGTCGTTCATCGTCGGAGTGGTGATGAGCGATGCGTTCCGCATGAAGCAGGCGCTGGCGCTCGCCGATGGCGAGAACGGCGGGGCCCGGGATACATTCAACTGATATGACCGCGAACCGCGCGCTCGACCGTGGACGGCACGGGCGGGTCCGCGTCCATCATCCTTCATCCTGGATCGTGGCATGCATTTTCTGACCGGAAAGGCGCTTCCGCGCCGTACCTTCCTGCGTGGCGCGGGCGCCACCCTCACGCTTCCGCTGCTGGATGCGATGATTCCCGCTGGTGTTCTGCGCGGGCGCGCGGCCGGCGAGCCGACACGCCTGATCTGCATCGAGGAGGTGCACGGCGTCGCCGGGTGCAACGAGTGGGGGGCGCGGCAGCACCTCTTCGCGCCCGTCACCCAGGGGCGCGACTTCGAGCTCAGCGACGTCAACGTGCTGAAGGGGCTCGAGCCGTGGCGCGACTACATGACCATCATCAGCAACACCGACGTGCGCATGGCGGAGGCCTTCGCGCCGCCGGAGGTGGGCGGCGACCACTTCCGCTCCAGCGCGGTGTTCCTGACCCAGTCGCATCCGAAGCAGACCCAGGGCTCCGACATCTACTGCGGAACCTCTCTGGACCAGCTTCATGCCCAGCGCTTCGGCCAGGACACGGTGCTTCCTTCGCTTCAGCTCTGCATCGAGCCCACGGACTCGGGGGGCGGCTGCGACTACAACTACTCGTGCTCGTACATGGACTCGATCAGCTGGGCGTCGCCCGACATCCCGCTGCCGATGATCCGCAGTCCGCGCGCCGCGTTCGACATGCTGTTCGGGGCGGGCGGGAGCGCCGATGAGCGGGCGCGCCGGCGCCGAACCCACGGAAGCATCCTCGACTGGGTCGCGGGCGAGGTGGCCGAGCTTCGGCGCCAACTGGGCGCGGTGGATCTGCAGAGGGTCGATCGCTACCTGGACAGCGTCCGCGAGATCGAGCGGCGCATCGAGCGGGTGGAAGAGCGCAACACGAGTGGTGCCCCGCGCGAACTGCCCGGCGCGCCTCCGGGCGTGCCCGACTCCTTCGCCGAGCACATGCGTCTCCTCATCGACCTGCAGGTGCTGGCGTTCGAGACGGACGCGACCCGGGTCACCTCGCTCAAGATGGGCCGGGACGCGTCCAACCGCAGGTTCCCGGAGAGCGGCTCGGACCGGGCGTTCCACCCCGCCTCGCACCACGGGGGCAACGAAGAGGCCATTCTCGAGTTCAACACGATCTGTCAGTGGCGCACGGAACAGCTGGCGTACCTGCTCGAGCGGCTGCAGGAGACGATGGACGGGGAGGCGAGCCTGCTGGAACGCTCAA
Organism: Gemmatimonadota bacterium; assembly: GCA_022822425.1. Taxonomy (GTDB): domain Bacteria; phylum Gemmatimonadota; class Gemmatimonadetes; order Longimicrobiales; family Gaopeijiaceae; genus BD2-11. Next base: position 1,550 of record JAJEBS010000060.1, read on the forward strand.
TGGTCATCTGGGGCTCGCCCATGGGCGACGCCAACCTGCACAACCACCGGCGGTGCCCGCTGGTGATCCTGGGTGGGGCCAATGGCCGGCTGGAGGGCAACCTGCACCTCAAGGCCCCGGACGGCACGCCCATGGCGAACGTGTTCACCACGCTGCTGCACAAGCTCGGCCACGAGGAGCTGGTCACGTTCGGAGATGCAACCGGCGAGTTCTCCCTGACCATGCCGGTGACGTCATGAAGACGGCGCAGCCGATGGGAAGCCGCGGGCGCGCGCGCCTCCTGGGGATGGCGATCGTGCCGCTGCTGCTGCTGGGCGGCGGCTGGTCCGACGCGCCGGTGGCGGACGCGTCCGCGCGTGGCGACCTGGAGTCCGTGCGGCGTCTGCTGCGGGAAGGCGCGGACGTGAATGCGCCCCAGGGCGACGGCATGACCGCGCTCCACTGGGCCGCCGAGCGCGGCGACGCCGAACTCGCGGACGTGTTGCTGTATGCGGGCGCACGCGTGGACGCGGGAACCCGCATCGGGCACTACACGCCCCTGCACCTGGCGTCCCGGGGCGCGCGCGCCACCGTGGTCGAGGTGCTTCTGGACGCGGGCAGCGACCCCAACGCGAGCACGACCAATTCGGGCACGACGCCTCTCCATCTTGCGGCGGCCACCGGCGATCGCGCGGTGGTCAAGGTGCTGGTGGAAGCCGGCGCGGACGTGAACGGACGCGAGGGCGCATGGGGCCAGACCCCCCTGATCTTCGCCGCCGCCAACAACCGGGTCGCGGCCCTGGAGGTGCTGCTGGACGCCGGCGCCGATCCGTCGCTAGCGGCCTGGTCGGTGGATGTGGCGGAGCAGGAGCGGGCGGATGCCGCGGCCGAGCGCCGCCTGAACGAGTTCCTCGCCGACTTCAAGGAGAAGGAGGGCGGCGGTCCCGAATGGCAGCCCACCCCCAGCCAGGTGCAGGCGGCCATCGAGGCTTCGCGCGAGATCCAGCGCAGGTGGCCCGACGTGCCCGATCCGGCGAGCGACGGGCGCAGCATGGCCAACCAGGAAGGCCAGGTCGAGGCGGAGGAAGAAGAGGGCGGGGAATCCGGGACCGAGGCCGACGCGGCGTCCGACGCGGAGGGCGTTGCCGCCGAACAGGACGAGGAATCCGGCGAGGCGCCGGAAGGCGACGAATCTGACGAAGGCGGCGAGTCCGGCGACGAATCGGCCGAATCCGACACCGACGAGGCCGAATCCGACGAAGACGAGCAGGAAGAGCCGCGTCCGATGTCCTACGCCCAGATGGTTGGTGCGTGGGGCGGACTGACGCCCCTCCTGCACGCGATCCGGCAGGGTCACGCGGAGGCGGCCCTGGCGCTGCTCGACGCCGGCGCGGACGTCAACCAGGTTTCCGATGGCGACCGGACCTCGCCGATCCTCATGGCGGCCGTGAACGGTCAGTTCGACCTGGCTCTCACGCTGCTCGAGCGCGGCGCCGACCCCAACCTGGCGAGCCAGGCGGGCACGACCCCGCTGTTCGCGGTACTGGAGCGGCAGTGGGCGCCCCGGGCCTCGTACGCGCATCCCACCGAGCACCTGCGGCAGAACGCGACTCACCTGGAGATGCTGGAAGCTCTGCTCGAAGCCGGTGCCGATCCCAACGTGCGGCTGAAGGCTCACCTCTGGTTCATGGAGTACACCTTCGGGGTGCTGCGCGGCAGCGGCATCAACCTGCAGGGCGCGACGCCGTTCTGGCGGGCCGCCTACGCGCTCGATGTCGACGCGATGCGGCTGCTCATCGAGCACGGAGCCGATCCCGGCATCCCCACCATGAAGCCGCCGCAGCGCCGCCGGCGCCGTCCCCCGCCGCCCCCGGAGCCGACGCTGGCGGAGGAAGCGGTGGTCGAGGCCGCGGAAGGTGAGGGAGCCGTGGAGGGTGACGAAGCTGCGGAAGGCGAGGCTGCTGCGGAGGGTGAGGAGGTGGCCGAGGAAGAGGCTGGCGAGCCTCTCGCCAACGCCGAAGGCGAGACGGACGAGGAGGAGGAAGAGCCCGCTCAGGAGGGCTATGGACGGGGCGACGACGAGGATCTCTCCGGAGTGCCGCCCGTTCCCGTGGGCGGGCCGGCCATCTTCCCGATCCACGCCGCGTCCGGCGTCGGCTACGGCCAGTCCTTCGCGGGCAACGCGCACCGATACGTCCCCGACAACTGGCTCACGGCGGTGAAGTTCCTGGTGGAGGAGGCCAACGCGGACGTCAACGTGCGCGACTCCAACGCCTACACGGCTCTCCATCACGCCGCGTCCCGGGGGGATGACGAGCTGGTGCTCTATCTGGTGGAGCACGGTGCCGACGTCACGGTGCTGAGCCGCAGGGGCCAGACCACCGCCGACATGGCCAACGGTCCGGTGCAGCGCGTGCAGCCGTTCCCGTCCACCATCGCTCTGTTGGAGCGTCTGGGGTCGAAGAACAACAACAACTGCGTGTCCTGCTAGGGTCTGATCCCGAGTCTCCGCGAGCTCGGCTCCCGGACGTCGCGAACCAGCCCCCCTGACCCTCCGCTTTCGGCGCCGGTCCCGTGGTGAAGTCATCCGGACAGCGCCGCAAGGCCGCGATGATCTTCATCCTCATCACGGTCTTCATCGACATGCTCGGGATCGGGATCATCATCCCCATCCTGCCGGAGTTGATCCGTGAGTTCGTGGGAGGAAGCTCCGCGCTGGCCGGGCGCTGGTACGGCGTCCTCGCCGCGACCTACGCGGTCACCCAGTTCGTGTTCGCACCGCTTCTCGGGGCGTTGTCGGACCGGGTGGGACGCCGGCCGGTCATCCTGATCTCTCTCTTCGGGCTCGGGATCGATTACCTCATCATGGGCTTCGCGCCAACGATCGGCTGGCTGTTCGCCGGCCGCCTGATCGCGGGCGTGATGGGGGCCAGCGCCACTACCGCCAACGCCTACATCGCCGACGTGTCGAAGCCGGAGAACCGGGCGCGCAACTTCGGGCTCGTCGGCGTCGCCTTCGGGCTCGGCTTCATCTTCGGTCCCGCCATAGGCGGTTTGCTCGGAAGCATCGACCTGCGGCTGCCCTTCTTCGCCTCCGCGGGGCTCGCGCTCGTGAACTGGCTCTACGGCTTCTTCGTCCTGCCGGAATCACTGCCCCCGGAGAAGCGCGATGTCTTTCGCTGGCGCAAGGCCAACCCGGTCGGGAGCCTCCACGTGCTGAAGTCGTATCCTCTGGTTGCTGGTCTTACCGCGGCGTTCGTCTTCGTCATCCTCGCGCAGCGCGGGCTCGAGACCGTCTGGGTTCTGTACACCGGCCACAAGTTCGGGTGGGACGAGCGGGCGAACGGCCTGTCGCTGGCGCTGGTGGGGATCATGTCGGCGATCGTGCAGGGCGGGCTGGTCCAGCCCGTGATCAAGCGCATCGGCGAACGACGGGCCGTCCTTTACGGCCTCATCTGGGCGGTGGTCACCTTCCTTGGCTACGGGCTGGCCACGGCGGGCTGGATGCTGCTCGCGTGCATCGTGTTCGGATCGATCAGTGGCGTCGCCGGACCCGCGATCCAGAGCCTGGTGGCGGGCTCCGTCCCTCCCGAGGACCAGGGCAAGGTCCAAGGCGGCATACAGTCACTCATGAGCCTCACCAGCATCGTGGCGCCCCTGATCTTCACGGCGGGGCTGTTCAGCTACTTCACCTCCGCGAGCGCGCCGTTCGAGCTGCCTGGGGCGCCGTTCCTGCTGGGCGCCCTGATGTACGGGTTGGCGTTCTGGTCGGTGCTGAGGCTGTTTCGGAGGATGCCGGGGTAGGGGGGAGGAGATGGGGTGGGCGCAGTGAGATCTTCTCTTGAGTAGTTCTGCTCAGGAGGCGAGCGTAGGACCTGATCTTGGTGAGGCCGGTTGTCGGGTGATTACCATACTTGTACATACCGTATCTGTACAGTCATGGTCCCTCATCGCTCCGGTCTGGAGATATCAATGTGTGCGGCCCCGATCTGCTCCAGAAGAAGTCGGCCAAGTCTGGTTATTTCATACCGCGTTTTCTCTCTACCACCCGTCCATTTATCGTAGACTGGCAAGGGTGCCCGGTCCGACGCAGCTCGTTGTTGGTGCAGCGGTTTCCTGGGTTTCATCTCATAAACAGGAGCTAGCAGCCCAAGCTGATATAGGTGTTCCCAATAACTATCACGCAGCGTAGCCAAATAATCTCGACATCGCCCAACTCATTCAAAATCCGCAGAATATGCCGTGATTCATGACGCTCGACCTCCTGTTCCGTTAATCCGTTGACAACCAAGGCAGAAAGATACTGCCGACGATCATCACTAAGAGACCTAGCAGCTTGTCGGAAACCCTCCAACAGGAGATCGACAAAGTGTTCGTCTTGGAGTGCTTCTTTGATGAGGCGCGGATGTTCTTCATCAATCTCGCGTAACCTGCCATCCAATCCCTCAACAAACTTTGCGAGTCTGTCTTCGCGCTGATGTGGAATCAGCTCCGCAAATGGGCTGAGCCACGGCACGAACCGCACACAGACTGCGGCCCAATCTGAGAATGTTCGTCGCGTCACATCTCCATGACCTTTACGGGTCACCTTTCCGCTCATGTCGCCTTGCTCTGCTTGGTCCAGCGTTGGTCCGTGAGCAGGACGAGCGGTTCCTCGTGCGATTTTGCGCCCTTCAGCGAGTTGCAAGTTGTACAGAGCAGTGGCCGGCCGGGGTCGGAAATCTGCTGGACAGAGCCCGGAGCACGGGAGCTCTCAGGTGCCAGACCGCCGCGCGCCAGTCGAACCGCTCTTTGGGGGCAAGCTTCTGCCGCGACCAGAGCACCCAAGCCGAGAAGATACCGTAGAAGAGTGTCTGGATAAGGCTGACTCGGCTGCGGCTTGCCTCGCCGCACCTGGTGGGCGGCGTAGAGCCCGAGGTCGGGGTGCCCGGCGCCTTGGTCCGCCAGTTCGGGTACGCCGATTATCTTGGGCTTGAGCGTTTTGCCGACGGCGTTCAGGAGATTCGTGAGTGGCACGTAGTTCGATCGCTCATCGGTGCCTCCGCCGGAGGCGCGAATCATGCGGAGTTCGGTGAAGTATTGTTGAACCGCCGCAACTAGCCACGTCGTCTTGGTGGTCATTCGCGATTGCTTGGAGTACTCATTTGCGTGGCCCGATATGCCTGCTCGGGATGGGTCGGGCTGTCTGGATACCGCCGCCGCAGCACACCGGCTTGAACCATCGGCAGCAGATGGCGGCTACCCAGCTTCCGCTGGGAGAAATTCAGAAAGCGAGCAATCTCGCCCGATGTGGTCCATTTTCTCGCTGCGCAGATTGCTTCAATGACGGTGCGGAGGCGTTCCTTGCGTGGCCGGGTTCCCAGATCCTCGATGGCGCGTTGGACATTGGCTGGGAGCTCCCCCCGATCCGTGCCGAGCTCCCCCCGATCCGCGCCCGAACTTCCCCCGATCCGCGCCGAGGTAGTGTCAATCGGCGCCGAGGTGGTGTCAATCGGGTCGTCGAGCTCCCCCCGATCCGCGCCCGAGCTCCCCCCGATATGCTCGCGCAGCGCGGCGGACAGGGTGTAGTAGCTGGCTGCTCCGTGCGAATGCAACGCGAGCAGGTCCCGGTCCCGCAGTCCTCGCAGCAACTGGCTCGCCGCCAGCGTATCCAGTCCCATGACGGCGCGCAGCCCGGCGTTGTCCACCCGGTCGCGCCGGTACGCCATCAGCAGCGCGCGGAATTCGCCAAGGCTCAACTCCGCGTCCCCGAGGCCCGCCACGAACCGGCGGTCGGCAGCGGTCAGGGTGGACGTGTTCCGCAATGTCACCGCTACCTGCTGTCCTTGCACCTCCACATCCGGGTGAGGCAGGAAAGCGTCCTCCATCTCCGCGAACATGCGCGGTATGCCTTCGCCTTGGTCCTTGGCGTAGCCGAGATCTACCAGTACGCGTACGATGCGCGGGTTGCGGCTTCGGTGAATGCGCTCAAGACGAAGCACCTGCTCGAGCGTCACGCCTTCCGGAAAAGCGCCCGCGCTCACCACCTCCATGCGGTCTTCGAACATCCAGATTTCGGTGCCCGCGCCCTGAATGGCGTAATCCCGGTGGGCCACCGCGTTGTGCATTGCCTCGCGCCAAGCGAAATCGGGGTACTCCGGCATCTCCCGGAAGCGAGTGCCCATGAGACGGGACGGTCGTCGCAGGAGACCGCCAATCTCCGTCCGCGCTTTGTCCAGCACCGTCGGCAGATTGCCTTCGATGCGGGGCCGTTCCTCCACATTGTGCTCCACGCCGAAACGCCGTGTGGTGCCGATCACGCGGAAGACACGGATGCCCGCGTTCGGATGATCCGGTTCGTATCGCGCGAAGAGGAGCTCGGCGGCGCGCCGAAGCAGAAGCTGATGTCCCCGGCGGTCGGCGAGCTTTCGCCTGAGCAGGTATTCCTCGTCGGTCCAGGCCGAGAGACCGGCCCCGGCGCGGCCACGAGCGAGCAAGTCCGGATCGAGGTCGTCCAGCGTGCAGGGCGAGCGGCGGGACTCCCAGCTCTCGTGCATGCCCTGCTGCTTGGACGCGGAAATCAGGGATTCCCTCACTCTGACGGTCTCGTCGCCCACACGAAGCGGAAAGCCATTGCCCGTCATCTGGACCGGCACGTCCGCTGCGGGAACATCGAACACAATCAGTTCGATCCCCTCGTGAGAGACCAGGAATCCCTCGGGCTGCGGCGGATCCAGAAGCGCCTGCGGTGCCGATAGCAGCAGATCCATCGGCTTCGACGGAACCGAGTGTCCGGTTATCGTGCCGTCGTCCTCTATTCCCAGCACGAGAACGCCGCCATCGGCGTTGGCGAAGGCGGCGACGTACTCCGCGACTTGTTCACGCACCTCGCGGCGCCCCCGAGGCTTCTTCGCACCGGGCGGGCCCTGGTACATCGACTTGCGGTCGAAGTGCTGGCCCTCGTCCTGGGACAAGAAGGGTGTGATGTCGAACTCTCGGTCAGGCATTCAACTCAGGGCTGAGGTGATGTCTCCACATCCAGAGAATAGCCTGTTCTCGTTCCCGTGGTCCATGGCGCGTTCTGTGGAAACCGCCCTTTCTACTCGGATAGTATCACTTGGGACTATCGCGTAGTATCACCCCGCCCTCACCCTCGAAACGCCGCCAGCAGTTCCGCTTCCCGCTCCGCCGAAAGCCCCGACCGCAACTCCTGCCGTTCCGCATCCTGGGAGTTGAACCACTGGAGCGTGTCGCGCGCGGTCTCTTCCAGGGGCCGCATCGCGAACCCCGCGTCGAAGGCCTTGTCGCCGTTGACCTGCATCATGCCCAGGTAGTCGCCCGCCGGCTCGGTCCAGTAGGTCAGGGCCGAAAAGCCATGGTCCTGCAGGAAGGCGGCGTCCACCCAGGTCAGGGTGGCGTCGGAGCCCACGGCCGCGCGCGTCCGTTCGAGGAGGCCGCCCATCGTGAGCGGCTCGCGCGGACCGACCACGTTGCAGGTGCCGGCAAGGTCGTCCTCCAGGGACTTGATCATGAAGGCGGCCAGGTCGCGGACGTCCACGTGCTGCATGGGGTCGTCGGGGGTTCCGGGCGCGAGCACCTCACCCCCGCGCGCCAGCCGCACCGGCCAGTAGCTGTAGCGGTCGGTCGGGTCGCCGGGTCCGATGATGTAGGTCGGGCGCAGGACCAGGTGGGTGTCGGGGAAGGTGGTGCGGGCTTCCTCCTCGGCGAGCGCCTTCAGGGCACCGAAGGTGCGGCCGTTGACGACCTCGGTTTCCGGGTCATCAATGGTGTCGACCGGGGCTCCCTCGCGGATATCGGTGGTGAGGTAGGGGATGTAGACGCCGGTCGAGGACACGAAGAGGTATTTCCCGGCGGAGCCGCGCAGCGCCTCGGCCGAGAGCCGCACCCAGCGCGGAAGAGTGGCCGAATTGTCGATGACGACGTCCCAGGTGCGCCCTTCCAGCGCAGCCAGGTCGCCGTCCCTGTCGCCGATCAGGGTTTCGAGGTCGGGGAACAGCCCCGGGTTGGTGATGCCCCGGTTGAAGAGGGTGACGCGGTGTCCGCGCGCCAGGGCGCTCCGCACCTGGTGGGGGCCGATGAAGCCGGTGCCTCCGAGGATGAGAATCCGGAGTGGGGTCGGTGCCGGTTCGCCGCGCGGGCTGCACGCGCCGATGCCCAGGCCGCCGATCGCGAGCGTCGTGGTCCGAAGAAAGCGGCGGCGTGAGAGACGGGTGTCGGGCATCTTGCTTCCTCGCTCAGCGCAGGAGCTTCCGGTGCCATGGCTCCTCCTCGCTCCGGAGATTCTCGCCGCGTTCCAGCCGGTCCAGAAGGCCCTCCAGGGCGAGTTTCGTCCGTTGCCCGGCCTTCCGCAGCCCGGCCCGCGCGGAGACGGTCGCGAGGGTCGCGAACCCCGAGAGGATCGCGAGTCCGCCCAGAAGCGGCAGGGCACCGCCTCCTGTCGCCATGAACAGGCCGAAACCGCCGGCCGCACCGGCCAACCCCAATCCCGTGAACCAGCCGGCGAGCCGCCCGGCCCGAAGGTTGCCGATGTCGGTTGTCAGCGTAACGAGTGACCAGCCGCTCTCCAGGGCCGCCACGCGGATCTGGAGGTCACGCGCCCTGGCGAGCGTGTACCGGCGCCCTCCCACGTCGAGGGAGCGGCGTATCTGGTGGACGAGGCCGGTTCCCGGCTCCCAGCGCGATCCGCCGGATCGTGAACGCACCTGCCTGAGAAGCTCCTCGTGTCGCAGATAGGCCTCGAGATTCGCTTCGACTTCCGCCGGGCTTCCTGGCGCGACCCGGCTCGTACTCACGATCGCGGGACCTGCGATCCGCCGCGCCAGTCCTTCGTCCGGAGGCGCAGCGGGGACGAGGGAGGCGGCTTCGATCTCGGCGAGAGCCTGTCGGATGTAGCGCTCCTCAATCCCGACCTCCGCGCCGATCTGTACCACCTCGCCCGCTCGCAGCTCCCCTTCGGCCGGCCTGGATCGGCGGAATTGGAGATCCGAAGCGCGCAGGATTACGCGTTCGAGTTGCTCCCGCGTAACCGTCACCGAGCCGCTCGACCGCTGCGCGGGGGCACCGGATCGAGGCGACGAGTCCTCGCGGCGCCGGTCAGCCGGCGGCATTCCCGCCTCGTGCCACCGGTTTCCTCTCTCTCGCGATGACAGTTCCCGCGCGGGCCGTCAACTCCTGGAACAAGTCGCTCAGCCTTGCCGTCATCGGGCCCGGCTCACCGCCTCCGATCGTGCGCCCGTCGATCTCGGTCACGCTGGCCAGCTCGCCCATCGTGCCGGTGCAGAAGGCCTCGTCGGCGCGGTACGCTTCCGTCAGGGAGAGGTCCTTCACCCGCGAAGGGACTCCATGCTCCGCGCACAGCGCCAGGACGGCCGCGCGCGTGATCCCTTCGGGACATGCCACCGCCCGGCCGGTCATCACGACCCCGCCGGTCACGATGAAGAAGTTGGTTGCGTTGGTCTCGGCGATGAACCCGCGCCGGTCGAGCATGAGCGCGTCGTCGGTGCCGGCGGCGTTGGCTTCGATCTTGGCCAGGATCGACTGGAGCAGGTTGGCGTGGTGGATCTTCGGATCGAGCGCATCCGGATCGAACCGCCGGAGGGCGCTGGTCACGAGCCGGAGCCCGGAACGGCCGTAGACGGGGGCCTTGTGTTCGGCCAGCACGATCAGCGTGGGGCCGGACCGGTTGAGGCGCGGATCCATGCCGCTGGTGTACTTCACGCCCCGGGTGAGCGTCAGCCGGATATGGACGCCGTCGCGCATCCGGTTCGCCGCCAGCGTGCGCCGGACTTCCTCGACGATCTCCTCGTTCGAGGGAATCTCCGCGAACGCGAGCGCGAGCGCCGAGGAGCGCAGCCGCGCCAGGTGCTCCTCCAGCTTGAAGATCCGCCCATCATAGAGCCGCAGTCCTTCCCAGACCGCATCGCCGCCCTGCACGACCGAGTCGAAGGGGCTCACTCCCGCCTCGTCCCGGTGCACGAGCCGGCCGTTGATGTTGACGATCAGGTCGCGGTTGCGTTCGTCGAAGCGCTGGAGCATTGGTCGGGATGCCTGAGGGCCTGGGGCAGCCTTCCTGGAAGCGCGCTCCAGCCGCCGGGCGAGCGCATCCCGACGGACCGTGAAGGAGCTACCCGTTGAACATTCCCGCGAACGGATCGGGCGGCGCGGGTTTCCGCGGCAAATCGGGCTTTCTTCGCACCAGCCTGGCGGGAATCCCCGCGTACACGGCGCCGGGTTCGGTGTCCCGCGACACCACGGCTCCCGCGCCGATCATGCTGTCGCCGCCCAGGGTCACGCCGGTGAGGATGGTGGCATGGTACGCGACGCGCACGCCCGCCCCGACCACCGTCATCCGGTTCGTGATCTCGGGGGAGTTCACGACATCGTGGCTGTGGCTGTAGATGTTCGAGTAGTCGGAAACCGAGGCGCCGTCCTCGAGCCGGATGCCGCCCCGGTCGTCGAGCAGCACGTGCCGATGCACGACCACTCCGTCTCCCACCTCCATGTTATAGCCGAAGGAGAACTTGACCTGGTGGAACGCCTTGAAGTCCCTGCCGCAGCGGCGGAAGATGCGCCGGGCCAGGATGCGCCGGAAGAGCACGCCCAGATAGAGGTTCTCGCCCAGCGGGCTCCGGTCGAACATCTCCCACATCCAGAGCAGGGGCTTGACCCGGGCGTACCGCTCCGTGTCGATGTCGGCGTAGTATTCCGGTTCGACGGTGACGTTGGACGGATCCATCTGCAGGAGCTGGACGCGCTCAGTGTCGTTTGCCGCCTCGCCGAAGAGTCCCGACGGGCCTGAGGCGGCGGCTCCCCACGGACGATGGATGTCGGTCAGCACCCGCCGGCAGAGTTCGCGCCGGTCGCAGTCGGCGCGCGACAGCTCGTCGTCGATGCCCTGCAGCCAGCGATGGTAGACGTCTCTCGCCTCGGCGGTTATGGGAACGCTTCTCAGGGGCAGATAGGCCATCTACGCGGATTCCCGCATTCGGTTGTATGTTGAAACCGCGCACACTACGGGATGTGTCGCGGGATGGTTGCCCGGGCTCTCCGGCCCTGCCAGAAGGATACGCGGTTCCGGACCCGCAGCAAGGTTTGGAAGGGAAGCGAGCATTGGGAACTCGACACGTGAGCCCTCCGTAGGGCGCCGGGACTCTGGAAAGGATGAACGCGAATGCACGATGTCCTGCGCAACCGGCTGCTGAGAAAGATCGAGAGCCTGCCCGACCGGCAGATCTACCAGGTCCTGGACTACATCGAGTTCCTGGAGGAGAAGTACGGCGAGCGGGAAGACGAGCAGGAGCCCACCGGGTTCCAGCGCTTCGCCGAGAGACTCGAGGACAGCCTGCGCAAGCGGACCGTCAGGCCCGCCGTCATCCGGGAAGCGTTTCAGCTCCTGGCAGCCGCGGACCGCGGCCTCTCCAATGTCTCGGCGGCCGGACAGAAGTTTCTGCGGGACCTGAACGGCCCCGGTGAGCGCGGCGAGAGTTCGCGCGAGCCGAAGGAGGGTGACGGGGAAGCGCGCAGCGAGCGGGGCGATTCCTCCGGGACTTCCGCGTACGCGCCCGAAGCCTCTTCCGAGTAGGGGCACCCGCCCGCGTCCCGCCCTCGCGGGGCGTCGCTTGACACTCCATCTCGCAACCCGGTAGACTCGGCAATGCTTTGGGCTTCTGGATGGGAGGCGGGCCCCGGTTCCCCGGCTGGAACGGGACGACTTCGGGGACGGGAACGAACGCGCCGGCAGGGCGCCGCTACGGCATGACCGGGTTCGGCGAAGGGCTGACCTTCGACGACGTCCTCCTTGTGCCGGGGCACTCCACCGTCCACCCCCGGGACACCGTCGTGGGCACGCGCCTCAGCCGCCGCATCTCCATGCCGATTCCCGTGCTCTCGGCGGCCATGGACACCGTCACCGAGTCGCAGATGGCGATCGCGGTGGCCCGCGAGGGCGGGATCGGCGTCATCCACAAGAACATG
>JAJEBS010000303.1 GCA_022822425.1 Gemmatimonadota bacterium
GTTGCTGAGCGCGACGCTCACGTTGCCGCGCAGACGGATGTCAGCGCCGGAACCGGAGTTGCCGGAGCCGAACTGGATGCGCGCGCCGGAGACGCGGGCCTGCAGGAGCTGTCCGACGTCGGTCACGGGCTCGGCGACCTCGGCGATGTTGACCTGCTCGATCGCGTTGCCGACCTCGCGGCGCCTGGCCTGGCCCGCGGTTCCGGTGACGACGATCTCGTCGAAGTCGATGACCTCTTCGTTCAGACCGAAGTCGGCTGTCGTCGCCTGGTCGTCGGCGACGGTGACCTCCTGTGACGTGCTGGTATAGCCGATCAGCTCGACACGCAGGGTGTGGGTTCCCGCCGGAACGTTGATGATGAGGTACCGTCCCGACGCGTTGGTGAGACCGCCGAGCCCGGTGCCCTCGATGAACACCTGGGCGGCGGACAGCGGACGGCCGGAACCGGCGTCCGTCACCAGCCCGGTGAGCGAGCCCACAATGGGGGTCGCCTCCATGGTACGGATGCCCAGGGCGTTGCCGAGAGATCTGGCAGCCCGGTCCACCGCCTGGGCGCTCACATCGCTGTTCGCGGGCACCTGTGCCTCCGCGAACGACCACGATGTGGCCCCCAGCAGCAGAATAAGGGTTAGTAGCCTGATGACTCGCATAACACTCTCCTTCTCTGGGGTGGCTTCCCGCCACCGTTTACAGTCCCCTCCGCCCCCTCCCGGAACGACCGGCACATCAGCGCGTGCGCGCATAAGGCGCACACAGCCCTGCCCGGAAGCCGGGTACAATCCGATCAGAATGAGCCCCTCTCGCGCGGCGCGCAAGGGGAGGTCAAGGCACCGGGATCGAGAAAAGACGCAGACCGATCATGTTCTCCGGGTCCACGTCCGGGTTGTCCGTCGTGCCGGCCGGAATCACGCCGCCCTGGATCATGAGTGCCATCGCGCCCACGCCTGCCGCGACGGTGATGATGGTGTTGTTGCGGTCGAACTCCCTGATCGCCGCCTCCTGAATCGCACGGGTAGCGATCCGGGTGGTCAGCACCGACGCGCCGGCACCGCGCAACTGGATGGTCAGGGTTTCTGCGGATTTTTCTGCCACCCGGCCGCTGAGCCGGTTGCCGGACAGGTTCATGGCCTGGACCGGAAACCCCTCGATGGCGGCCTGGTTCATCACCCGTCCAAAAGCGTCCTGGTCGAGGACAAGGCGGGCCTGCTGGTCGGGGACGATTGTCTCCAGTGGCACTGTCGTGTAGGAGAAGCAACCTCCGACAAAGAGGACCAGTGCGGACATCGCTACGAGCTTGTGGCATTGGCGCAGGACGTACGTGGTTCCGGTCATTCAATGGCTCCTTCTGCCGTTGCCCAGGGCCTGCCGGGACTCCCCCGGGTCAGCAGGCTACGCAGTTGTTGTTGTTGTGGGATCCGAGCGACTCGAGCAGTTCAACCGTCTCGGGGAAGGGCAGGATGCGCTGTACCGGGCCGTTGGCCATGTCGGCGGTGGTCTGGCCGCGCCGGCTGACGGCGGTGACATCGGCGCCCTGGCTGACCAGGTAGCGGATCAGCTCGTTGTCGCCCCGGGCGGCGGCGTGATGCACGGCGTTGTAGCCGTTGCGGTCGCGCGCGTTCACGTCGGCGCCCAGCTCCTCGACCAGGTAACGCACCGCCGGCACCCAGGCGTCGGGGACGTGGCGGTGGACGTTGGCGGCGAAGCCCTCGCCGTAGGTGATGCCCGACGCCGCGTGGATGGGCCACGACCCGGGTCCACCGACCGGCACGGGGGGCAGCCCCGACATGTCGGCCCGGCCGCCTCCGCGGAAGCGCCGGGGGGCGTTTACCGTGGGGATGTGGGGATCGGCCCCGTGCGCGACCAGCAGCTTCATCGCCGTGACGTCCAGCGCGAAGGCCGCGCGCCAGAAGGGCGTCGCGCCCATCCGGTCGACGCTCAGGAAGCTGCGGCCGAACTCCGTGTACCACAGGGTCTTGTGGAGACGCACGTTGGGGTTCGCGCCGGCCTCCAGGAAGATCTCCATCAGCTCGAGGTAGGTGGTCTCCTGCTGGGTGTAGTCGGTCGGCTGCGGATGCCGCGACTTGGGGATCCACTGGGTGTTGAGCACCGCGTACAGGGGGGTCGCCCCCGCGTCGCTGGCCAGGGTGAAATCTGCGCCGCGCTCGAAGAGGACCCGGGCCAGGTCGAAGTGCCCGTTCAGGGTGGCCATGAGGAGCGGGCTGGTGCGGTCCCCGGCGCTCACCCGGTCGATGTCGGCGCCCCGGTCGAGGAGTGCCTCGGCGGCGGCGCGCCGGCCGTCGCGCACGGCCATGAGCAGCGCGGTCAGCCCGCCGTAGTGTCCGACCAGGTCGGCGTGGGAGAGCGGCTGAGGCACCGTCCGGTCGCGGTCGCGCGCCAGCGACGGCGGCGGCTCGTCCGGGTTGAGAAGGGTGCTGGCGGTGGGTTCGGGCGGGGCCTGGGCCGGCCGGGCGCCACTGCTTCCGCTCTGCAGCTGCTGGAGCGCTTCCACCCGCTCGTCGCGGCGGCGCTGGGCATTGCGGTCCTCTTCGTCGCGGGCCGCGATGTCGATCACGCGGGCCGTGGTGGCCGGATCCGCCCCGCCGTCGATGAGGGCGTGGATGGCCCCGGCGCGGTCGGACGCCGCCGCGAACATGAGGGGCGTCTGGCCCCAGGCGGATTCCACCGCGTTCGGGTCGGCGCCGTGCCCGATCAGTTCCGTGACGGCGTCACCGTTTCCGGCCGCGGCGGCGAAGTGCAGCGCGGTGGCGCCCCCGGTGGTCGTGGCCGCGCGCGGGTTCGCTCCGGCTTCCAGCAGCACACGCATGACCTCCGCGCTTCCGGCCTTGGCGGCCAGGTGCAGCGGGGTGTACCCACCCAGGCGGGTGACCGCGGACGGGTTCGCGCCGGCGCTGAGCAGCAGTTCGGCGGTGGCGGCGCTGCCGTTCTCGGCCGCCCAGTGGAGGGCCGTCATGCCATCGCCCTGGGCACCGTTGACGTCGGCACCCTGGTTGATGAGCGAGCGCACCTGCTCCACGTCGCCGCGCATGGCGGCGTCGGCAATCGGGGAGTCCGGTGCGGGCGCGGCGGCCAGGACCATGAAGGTCAGGAGCAGAGTGGCAATCGTGCGTGGAAGCTGTGTCATCGCCTTCCTCTCCATCGGAATACGCTCGCCGTCAGGCATCGCGTGTCGCAGTGGCGTCGCTCTCGGGTCTCGCGTGTCGCCCCGGACGTCGGCTCAGGTCCCGCTGTGCGCGGCGGCGGCGCCCGGCACTCCCAGGGGGAACGCGCTGGTGCTGTCGCCGAAGCTGGTCGTGTCCTCGTGTCCCAGCGCGTGCAGCAGGCTCAGCATGACGTTGGCCATGGGCGTGCCGTCGGGCGCCTTCAGGTGCAGGTTGCCCTGGAGCTTGCCGTTGGCCCCGCCCAGCGTGATGAGCGGGCACCGGCGGTGGTTGTGCAGGTTGCCGTCGGCCATGGGCGAGCCGTAGACGATCATGGTCTTGTCGAGCAGATGGGTGTCGCCCTCCATGTTCTCGCGCAGGCGGTCCATCAGGTAGGGCAGCATGCTCACGTGGTACTTGTTGATGGTGGCGAAGTCGAGCACGCCCTCCGGGCTGCCGCCATGATGCGACGCCGGGTGGAAGGGCTTGTCGGTGCCGCTCTCGGGATAGACCCGGGAAGACGCGTCCCTGCCCAGCTTGAGGGAGAAGACGCGGGTCATGTCGGAGGCGAAGGCCAGCGCCTGCAGGTCGAACATGGTCTCGACGTGCTCGGTGAAGGAATCCGGGACCCCGGCCGGGGCCTCGGGAAGCTCCCTGGGCTCTCCGCTGGTGTTGTGCGCCTCGATGCGCTCGATGCGCCGCTCGATCTCGCGCACGTTCTCCAGGTACTGGTCGATGCGCCGCTGGTCCGAGGGGCGGAGCTCCTGCTTGAGGCGGGCCACGTCGCGGGCGATCCAGTCGAGGATGCTGCGGCTGGTGCGGCGCCGGGCGGCGCGCTCCTCCGCGGTGCCTCCGGCGCCGAAGAGCTGGTCGAAGGCGATGCGCGGGTCGCGGATCATCGGCAGCGGCTCGGTGGGGGAGGCCCAGCTGATGGTATCGGTGTAGACGCAGGCGTAGCCGTACGCGCAGCCGCCGGCCTGGTCCACGTTCTCGATGCAGAGCTGCATCGACGGGATCGGCGTCTCCTGCCCGAAGCGCTGCGCGTGCAGCTGGTCGAGCGAGGTGCCGACGTAGACGTCGGAGGCTTCGGTCTGCTTGGGATGGGCCTGCGTGAGGAAGACGGCGCTCGACCGGAAGTGGTCGCCGCCGATCTCCTTGGGCTGGTAGGCCTCGGCGTTGGCGACGTCGGTGTTGCTGAAGATGGTGAGGTAGTCGCGATAGCGCTCGAGGGGAGCGAGGGAACTGGGGCCCAGGTCGAAGTCGCTTCCCGTGGCCGCGGGGGACCACAGGTTCTGGGTGGCGCCCCATTCGTTGGCGCCGGCCGACCCGTGGACGATCTCGACGGCGATGAGCCGGGTGGGGTCGTCCGCACGCGGCGCCCGCGACCAGGCGCGGCCCGCGGGGGTCATGGCGTCGAGCATGGGAAGGGCGACGGTGGCGCCCATGCCGCGCAGGAAGGTGCGCCGGGGGATGTGCTTGCCGGTGATGAAGTGCATCGATGTCTCCGCGGGAATGGCGTGTCGGTCGGCTTTCGTCAGTACTCGTTATCGGGACGTTCCCTGGCTCTCCGCTACCGCAGGCTCGGGTCCGCTCATCTGGAAGGCGTCGCTTTCGATGACCCCCCGGATGAACGCCGAGATGCGGTAGTCCTCCTGCTCGGCCTCGCGAACGATGGCGCGGATGCGCGGCTGATCGTAGTACTCCACCCGCCGTCCCAGCGCGTAGGCCATCAGGTTGGCGGTGAAGGTGCGGATCAGGGGCTCCGGTCGCTTGAGCAGTACCTGCTGCAGTTCGGACGGGCTCGATACCGGGGTCGTGTCGTAGAACGTTCCCCGGGTGTCGAGGGGCATGCCGTTTTCGCGGATGCGCCACTTGCCGGACACCCCGAAGTTGTCGAGGGCGAGGCCGATCGGGTCCATGAACTGATGGCAGGCATTGCAGACGGGGTTGGCGGCGTGCATCGCCATGCGCTCGCGCGTGGTGAGCATGCGGCCGCCCTCCGATTCCTCGGTCTCCTCCAGGTCGGGCACGCCCGGCGGCGGCGGGGGCGGCGGCGTGCCGAGCAGCACCTCCATCACCCACTTGCCGCGCAGGACCGGAGAGGTGCGCCCGGCGTGCGAGGTCAGGGTGAGGATGCTGCCGTGGCCGAAGAGGCCGCGGCGGCGGTCGTCCGGGTACTCCACGCGCCGGAAATGGTCGCCGGCCACGTCCGGGATGCCGTAGTGCCGCGCCAGCCGCTCGTCCACGAAGGTGTAGTCGGCGCGGTACAGGTCGAAGACGCTGCGGTCCTCCCGGACCAGGTTGTAGAAGAAGAGCTCGGTCTCGCGGAGCATCGACTGGCGCAGCTGCTGGTAGAAGTCGGGCTGCAGGCGGACGTCCGGGTTGATCTTCTCGAGGTCCTGGAGCCGCAGCCACTGCGCCGCAAAGCGCGTGCCCAGCGCCTCCGCGCGCGCATCGGCGAGCATGCGCGTCACCTGGGCGTCGAGCACGGCGGGATCCGACAGCCGGCCGTCCACGGCCAGCTCCATCAGCTCCTCGTCGGGCGAGGTGCCCCACAGGAAGAAGGAGAGACGCGCGGCGAGGTCGATGTCGCGGATCCGGTATCCCCCATCGGCGCGCACGTTCGAGGGGGGCTCCTCGAAGCGGAACACGAAATGCGGGCTCGCCAGGATGGCTTCCAGCGCGGTGCCGATGCCCGCCTCGAAGCCCCCGTCGTCGGCCCCCGTGCGGTAGAACGCCATCAGGGCGGTCAGGTCCTCGTCGACCAGAGGCCGGCGGAACGCCTTCGCGCCCAGCCGGGAGATGATCTCGGTCGCGCAGGCGGTTTCCTCCGAGGGGTCCGTGGGCCGGCAGGTGAAAATCGCCCGGCGGCTGGCGGTCTCGGAAACCCCGGCGGGATTGAAGGGCCCGCCGACGACCAGGTCGCGCAGGTGCGGGAGCGCAAGCAGGCCGTAGGTGCCGGCGATGGCGGTGCTCGCGAGCGACCAGTCGTGCGGCGAGATCAGGTCCTGCACCGGTCCCTCGGCGTACTTGAGGAAGGCGGCGGTCACCCGGCGGCTGCCGGATCGCACGAAGACGGGTTCGGTGCGCATCTCGACGCCGTTGGGATCGGAGACGTGCATCCAGCGGTCGAGTTCGAGGACCGCGACCCGTTCGCCGTCGATGGAGACCTCGAGCTGCTCGGGGTATTCGTCGGTGTGCAGGGCGTTGCGCCCGTTGCCGACCAGGGTGCCGGTGGTCTCGTGGTGGAAGGACACCCGGAAGACGTACTCGCCGTCGGCCGGGAAGTTGTGCTCGACGCTGAGGCCGCCGCGCGTACCATGGGGCGCGCCCTCGACCCGCTCGGTCTGCGAAGCCCAGCGGGAGACCTGGTACTGGGTCTCGCTCGCGGTCGCGGCCGGATCGCCGAGCGCCATCCGCGCGATTCCGCTGGCCGCGTTCAGGTAGGCCTCCAGCAGCGTCGGCGAGAGCATCTGGGCGTCGGCGATGTTGTCGAAGTTCGCGCTCTTGGTGTCGAGCGGGAGGTATTCGCCGGCGTCGACCTCTAGATCGAGGAGATCCCCGATGGACCGTTCGTATTCGGCGCGGTTCAGGCGCTGGAAGGAGCGGGCGCCGGGATTGGGGTTGGCCGCGAAGGCAGCGTCCATGCGGTCCTCGAGCGTAGTTACCAGAAGCTCGAGGGTGTCGCCGGCCGGGCGGGGCATCCCCGGAGGGGGCATCATCCCGGCGCGCAGCTTGAGGATCATCTTCTCCACGGTCTCGGCGCGCGCGGCCAGGTTGTCGATGTCGAATCCCGCGAGCGACAGGTTGCCGGTGAGGAGCGCGTCGTTGTGGCAGACCTGGCAGTAGCGCTGAACGACGTTGCCAAGGTTGGCGGCCGGGAGATGGGCGACGTCGTACGCATTGGCCGCCGCCGCCCATTCGACCTGCGGACCGACGCCTTGGAGCTGGCGGACGCCGAGACCTGCATCGCTGGTGGCTAACGACCCAACCATGATGCCCGCCACTGCCACAACCGATGCAAACGCCTTCATGCTACGCCCTCGTTTGTCTGTCCGCCTCTGGCCGGACGCCTTCCCTGCGCGCACGGCCCGGTGCAAGCCCCCGCCTCCGAACAGGCAGAAACCACCCGTCGCAGACAACTCCACAGCATGAATGCTACAGTAGACCCGCGGTCCCCGCCAGTACCGGGCCACCACCATCATCCAGGCACAAGCGGAGCGTTCCGGCGTTCCCGGCAATGGTCGCGCGCCCGCTCTCCTTCAGCCAGATGCGAGTCAGGCGCCGCCCCTGTCCCCGATCATGAATCCGGAGTTCGCAGCGTGAAAATGCGCGTGGTAACAGGGCGCGGGACAAGGTCGACGGGGTAGTCGTAGGCAGGTGCCTCGCTGTGACGGGCACCTCGGATGATGAGGGCGATGAACGCGCCGACAGCGCCCGTGCCCGCCACTACCGCAGCCGTGGTCCAGAGAGCGTCGAGCCGCTTCCGTTCGGTGGTGACGATCGTTGCCACCGGAAGTGTCATCCGCTGGCCGAGCGGTTCCTGCATGAAGCCGACCTGGCGGCGCGTCACCGGGATAAGGATGGAGACCGCATCGTCGTGACGTTCGGTCAACGTCCCGGTGAGTACCGGTCCAGTGTCGTCGATCAGGCCCTGCCCCTCGGCTTCCGCCAGCCGGGCCATCCCCTGACTGCTCAGGTAGATCCGAATCTCCGCCCCTGTCGGCACACTCGCCAAATCGGCGGACGAAAACGTATAGCATCCCGGGCAGCAGAGCAGGAGTGCCGCGATGCCCCCGATCCGGATCATCCGCTCAGGTTGGGATTCGTATTTACCTCGATCTCCGGAATCGGGAAGCAATCGCTGCGCGGGTTGTCGACGAAGAGCTGCGAGATCGATTCGAAATCAGGCCAGTCGATTTCCCCTGGAGTACCGGCGTTTGCCCAGCGGCGGAGGTCACCGAACCGTCTCGCCTCGAGCCAGAGCTCGATCGACCGCTCACGCTTGAGGAATGTCCACGCTTCCGTCGACGTGCTCGCCACCCAATTGCCGAGGGGTTCACCGGTCATGTCACTGACCGTGCTGGAACGCAGCCTGTTGATGAGCTCCATCGCCGATTGCCAATTGCCACTTGTCAGGTCCGCCTCGGCCCGAATCAGGACCATCTCACGTCCCGAAGACACGCGAAAGGGTGCCCCCAGGGACGTGTATTTGAGTTGAAACGACCATGGTACGGGACCATATCCGGACAGTTGCTGGTCGGCGAGCGGAAGGTTGGGATCGGTGCCCCACGGGGTGCGCGGATCCCCGGTCTCGACGTAGTAGTCGTTGAAGAAGGTCATCCAGATCGTGTAGCCTCGGTAGGGAGAGGCACCGTTCGAGTAGTAGATATCGTTGAACACGTCCGGATCGCTGTCGTCGGCGGCGACCAGGTATTCGAAGTCGAAGGGCACCTGGGAGGCATCGGCCGTCGCGCCGGCCCAATCCCCCAGCCATACCCGGACCGAAGCGCGACCGGCATGCCCAGCCGTGACGACCTCGCCGGACCCGGTCGAGATCGCGTCGCTGAAATGTTGCTCCGCGCGCTCGAAGTACTTGGAGTGTGGCTCGGCGGGCCCACCGTCGAAGACGGCCTCGCACATGTTCTCGCCCAGGATGCGATTCGCATACCCGGCCCACAAGTATGCCTGGGCCAGAATCGACGGCTCGACCGCAGCGGGGTCCAGCACCTCCGTGAAGCGCTCGATCGCGTTCTCGGCGATCCACCGCGACGTCTGAGCGGCGTTCCAGTGTATGGTGACTTCGTTGGGAAGGAGTTGACCGGCCTGGCCGATGGGAGAATGGCCGCCTGCGCCGGTTTGCCCCCCGGGCATGAGTTCGCGGGCCGAAATCGCCCCCGTATACCCGATCTGGCTGATCGCGACGGAAAGCTCCCGTCCCGCACCGTTCACCAGCGACTGGTGAGCCTCGGGATCGTTGACGAGCTCGTCCTGCACGGGTCCCGGATTCGTCACCTCACATCCTGCGAGCGGGATACCCGTAAGGATCACCGCGAGGAGCACCGGGGAGCTGGAGTGGCGGTCGCGGCAGTTCGTGTTCTTCGAGTGTCCTCTTATCATACCCGCCTCCCGAGTACTGATGGTGGTCTGCATGGTCGGCGACCTAGAAGGTCACGCGAAGGGAAGCGTTCAAGGTCCATGTAGGCGGTGGCAGGCTCTCGGGGCCAAAGGTGTAATCCTCGGCAAAGCCCTGCTCCGGGTCTCCGATCACCCATTCGTCATTGAACCAGCTCCAGTAGTTGGTCACGGTCACGGTGAGCACGGCGTTGCTGATCCTCTCGGGGAACGCCGCGTCTACTGGAATCTGAGCACTTACGTTGCGCAGGCGGAAGAAGTCGGCTCTGCGGGCCGTGAGGCTGTCGCGCGTCGTGGAAGGGGTGCAGATGGCTCTCCACAGCGCGGGCGTATCCGGTTTGAGTGCTCTGGTGAACTCCGGGCCGGGTGGCACGTAGTTGTTCGTGGGACCGTCATATGGATTCACGTAGTAGTCCCAGCAGACCGGCATCCACGCGTTGCGGCTGACACCGCCGCTCGTGAAGTTCCGCTCCTGCGTATAGTGGCCACCACGGAACTCGCCCATGGCGGACAGCGTGACGCCGCCGGGGCCCCGGATCGAGGTCCTGGGTGACCAGGTGAGCGTCGGATACGTGGGGCCATGGATGAAGTTGTTGACGAAGACGGGATCCTCGATGGCGTCCGGATTGCTGACGTAGCGGCCCCGCAGCACCGGCGCGGGTTGGCCCTCGATCACCCAGACATCTCCGTCAACGGCGAAGGGTGGGATTCCCCCGATGTCGGTCACTTCGGACCTGTTGGTCGTGATGTCGATCCCGAGATCCCACTCCCAATTGGCGCGGCGCACGGGAGACGCGTCCAAGCTGATCTCGACGCCGGTGCTGATCAACTCGCCGATGTTCTGACGTTGGTCGCCGGAGAACCCGTTCGACGGGATCTGCGCCACGTCGAACAGTGCGTCGGTGGTTGTCTGGCGGTAGTAGGTGAAGACGGCGGTCAGCCGGTCGTCGAGGAACGATCCGTCGAACCCGGCCTCGAACTCGGCGGTCACCTCGGGACCGATGTCGGGGCTTCCCACGTTCAACGGGAGCAGCGACGTCTGGCCGGACCAGCCAACGGGGTCCCAGGTGCGCACCGCGTCGAATGCGGCAGGTGCCCGTCCCGACTGTCCATAGGCCGTCCGCAGCTTGAGCGAGCCCCAGTCCTCGTTCCAGAAGTCCTCGTCCGACATGACCCAGGATGCGCTCGCCTTGGGATAGGCCTGAAGGCCGAAGTCCGTGCCGAACGCGCTGTTGCCATCCACCCGGGCACCGAGGGTGATGAAGTAGCGGTTGGAGATGTCGAACACGTTCTGAACGAAGAACCCGGCATTCCAGATCTTGGAGCGATCCTCGTACGCGATCAGGGTGGCCGCCGAACTCACGGTCGGGTCGGCGCCGGGGGGCAGGCCTTCGCCGTATCCGTTAAGGCGGAGTTCTTCTTCGCCGATGGCCTGACCGCCCCAGGAGAAGCTGGATCGGATATCTCCGATGACTCCGAAGTTGAACGACCCGACATAGTCGAAGGTCAGCAAACGGTTCTGCCAGGTATCGTTGTATATGCTCCCGCGGGCGAAGCGCGAGAAGCCGAAAGGTCGCTCACCCCTGAATTCCTGCTGGGAGTTGTCGTAGCCGACTGTGAGGCGATTCGTCATGTCTACGAAAGGCGAATAGGTGATCGTACCTCCGGTCGTGAAGCGCTCGATCTGCTGTTTGTAGCTCTGAGTGAAGATGGCGGCGCTGAGAACTTCGGGGTCCTCACTGTTGAAGTAGTTGGCGTAACCGCGGTAAGCGTTGTGCGTGAGCCCGTTGGCGTTGCCCCCCACGGGAGTGTTCCGCTGCCCCGTGCTGGCGTAGGCGGTGTTCCACTGCACCTGCAGACCTTCGGCCGGAGTGAACGTGAAGTTGTTCCGGAAGGTCCAGGTTCCGATCGAGTCCTGAGGAAGAATGCCGGTCCCTCCCTCGTACTTGCCGGACGTGAAATACTGCAAGGTCTCCCCTCCACCCCGGACGGACGCGCTGTACATGCCGAGGTAGCCATTGCGCAGGAACGGGTCGATGCGGTGGTAGGGAAATCTCTCATTCCCGATCTTCAGTGCGCGCGCGAGCCGTTGCTGCGTTTCCACGTTCCAGACGGCCGCGCCGGCCGCGCCCCGCTTGGTGAACACCTGAATGACGCCCGCTGAAGCTTCCGTACCGTACAGTGTGGTGGCGGCCGAGCCCTTGATGACCTCGATGCGCTCGATGTCGTTTGGGTCGATGAAGTTCAGGGGGTGCGCCTGGACGTTGCCCGCAGCTCCCGAAGTGCCCGCCGCTCGGGGTCTCGCCATGGGGAACGCCTTGCTCTGCATGCGCACGCCGTCAACGTAGATGATCGGCTGGTTGCTCATGGACACCGTGGTATTGCCCCTCAGCCGGATGTTCGCGCCGCCGCCGAGTTGTCCGCCCGTCGATGTGACCGTGATTCCGGGCGCGGCCGCCTGAAGCAGATCCACCACTTCGACGGGCTTGCTGGGGAGCTCGGCCGTGTTGATCTGGTTAATCGTGTTGCCGATCTCACGTCGGCGAGATGCGCCGGCGGTCCCCGTGATGACGATCTCATCGAGCCCGAGCACTTGGGTTGCCAGCTGGAAGTTCACCTCGACCGTGGCCCCCGAGGCAACCGCTACCTCCTGCGATCCCGCCTCGTAGCCGATCCTCTCGGCTCGCACTTCATAGGTTCCGGGGGGTACTTCGAGAATGACGAAGCTCCCGTTCTGGCGGGTCAGGGTTCCGATCCCGCTCTCGGGGATGAAGACCTGTACTTCCCCCAGCGGGCCACCGGACTGCAAGGTCGTTACGCTTCCCACGACTCGTCCGGGCTCCTGCGCCGCGACGCTGCTCAACGGCAATGCCAGTGCAATGAATGCGAATGAAACTCCGAGGCCTGACATGGCGCGCGCGCCGAAGTTGAGCCGGGTGTCAGATCTTCCCGCGAACTCCTTCCATCCAACCGGACGCCTCACCATAACTCCTCCTCTCCCGGACATTGCTCCGGAGGCCCCTCAAAAAAAATAATCCACATTATAACCAAGTTGGGAAGATCACACCAGAGGGTGAGATCTGTGGAGAGTGGGATCGTGGCGTTCTTGTTGTGGCGTTCTCAAGGCTCGGTCGCCGGAGCTCGTGCCATGGCGAATGCCGCGAGTCCCGTTGCCAGTACCCATCTCGCGTGGGCCATCGGCCTCCTCCTTGCCGAAAGGTCAAGTGCCAGGTCCAGTATGAACAGCCGGGAGGGCGCCTTGTACCGGGTTGGCGAGGTGGGACGACGACGGCTCATGTGATCTTCGCCATCACCGCGCTTCGATTTCCTCCTCCAGGGCCATCCACTCCTCCATCAGGCGCTCGGACCGTGCCGCGAGCCGTTCCCGTTCGGCCTGGAGTTTGCGGATCGCCGCCGGATCGGAGCCCTGGTAGAAGGCGGCGTCGGTGAACGTCGCATCGATTTCGGCCAGCCGGGATTCGATTTTCTCGAGTCGGGCGAGGGCGCGGTCGCGCCGGGCTTCGCTGGCGGGGTCGGGTCCGCGGGGCTTGCTCCCGGGTTTTCTCCAGCGAGGCGGCGCGGTCCCCTCCCGGTCCTTGCGCTTCTCCCGGCGCGCCTTGAGCACCACCGTATCGGCATCCAGATGGTCGTCTCCGCTGGCGTGCACGTACTCGTCGTAGGTGCCGGGGTAATCGCGCACGCCTCCCGCCGTAATCTCGATGATGCGCGTCGCGAGCCGGCTGACGAACCAGCGGTCGTGGGAGACGAAGATGAGGGTGCCCGGGAATCGCTTCAGCGCTTCCACGAGCGCCTCGATGGACTCCAGGTCGAGGTGGTTGGTGGGCTCGTCGAGGACCAGGACGTTGGGCTGCTGGATGGCGAGGCGGCAAAACACCAGGCGCGCGGCTTCTCCTCCCGAGAGTGCGGCGAGGGGCTTGGCGGCATCGTCTCCGCTGAAGAGCACCCGGCCCATCTGGGCGCGCACGTAGCCGACGTCGCGGCCCGGACAGGCGTCCCAGATCCAGTCCTGGGCGGTGCGTGCGGGTTCGTCGAGCTGCTCCTCGTGGTCCTGGGCGAAGTAGCCGATGTGGGTTTCGTATCCCCAGCGGACGGAACCGGCGTCGGCGGGCACTTCGTCGAGCGCGATCTTGAGCAGGGTGGACTTGCCGATGCCGTTGGGGCCGAGGATGGCGAGGCGATCGCCGCGCCGGACCGCGAAGTCGATGCCGTGGAGAACCTCGTTGTCGCCGAAGGACTTGCGGACGCCTTTCGCCTTAAGCACCTCGCGTCCGCTGGCACGGACGGGCTCGAAGCGGAAGGCGGGATAGCGGCGGGAGCTGCCGGGGAGCGTCTCGAGCGATGACGCCTTCTTCTCGATGAGCCTCAGCTTGCTCTGCGCCTGGCGGGCCTTGCTGGCCTTGGCGCGGAACCGGTCCACGAACTTCCGGTGGCGCGCGATCTCCCTCTCGCGGCTGGCGATCTCCTTCTCGCGCCGGTTGCGTTCGGCCCGTTTGCCCTTCTGGAAGGCGCTGTAGTTGCCCGGGTAGGCGATGACGGTTTCGTAGTCGACGTCCAGGATGTGGGTGACGACGTTGTCGAGGAAGCGGTGGTCGTGGGAAATGACCACCAGCGGACCTCTGAAATCGCGCATGAACTTCTCGAGCCAGCGGATGGAGAGGATGTCGAGGTGGTTGGTGGGCTCGTCGAGGAGGAGCGCGTCGGGGGCGCCGGCGAGCACCTGGGCGAGGAGCACGCGCAGCTTGAATCCCCCGGACAGGGTCGAGAGAGGATCGCGGTGGCAGGAGGCGGGAAGGCCCAGTCCTTCGAGGATGGCCGCGGCTCTGGCCTCCGCGGTGTAGCCGTCGTGGCGCTCGACGATCTCCTCGATTCGCGAGAAGCGGTCGGCGTCGAATTGGCCGCCCGCGTCGACATGCGCCAGCAGCTCCTGCCGCGACTCCAGCGCCTCCCAGAGGACCGGATTCCCGCGCAAGGCGACCCGGAGAATCTCTTCTTCCTCGTACGCGAAGTGATCCTGCCGCAGCAGCCCGAGGCGGAGTCCGCGCGGGATGGAGACCGAGCCCTCGCTGGGCTCCACGTCGCCGCCCAGGATGTTGAGCAGGGTGGTCTTGCCGGAGCCGTTGGCGCCCACCAGCCCGTAGCGCTCGCCGGGCTGGAGGCGCAGGGAGACATCGCGGAAGAGCGTGCGGTCGCCGAAGGACTTGGCGAGGCTGGTGGTGGAGATCACGGCCGGGAAAGATGCGTCCTGCGCAAGGTGGCCGGCCGTGGTCGGGCAGCCGGTGGCTGAATCCGCCGCTCGAACGTCGAAGGGGGTTGGTCCACGGGCTTCTACGCCGGCCGCAGGCCCGCGAGCGCTTCGATGAGGCGGTCGATCTCGGCGGTGGTGTTGTAGACGTGGGTGGAAACGCGGATGGCCTCGTGGCCGTCGCGGCGATGTTCGTCGATGTGGATGGAGGCGCGTTCGGCGATGACGGGCACGGAGGCGACGGCGTCGACGCCCTCCAACTCGAAGATCGTGGACGCGGGACCGCTGGTGTCCGGGGTGGCGCCGCTGACGAGGCGGGCTCCGGGCAGGTCGGCAAGCCGCTGCTTCAGGTAGTCCGAGAGGAAGCGGGTGCGGGCCTCGATGCGGTCGATGCCCACCTGTTCCATGAACGCCAGGGAGGCGGCCAGGGCGGCGCGGACCGGGAGATCGTTGGTGCCTGGGGGCTCGAAGGCGGGGTTGTCCGGGGTGGCGTCGAAGGCGAAGGCGGAGCGGATGCGGTCCCTTGCGCCCGCGCGCACGTAAAGAAAACCGGTGCCCATGGGGCCCAGGAACCACTTGTGCAGGCTGGCCGAACAGGTGTCGCACCCAAGGGCGTGGAGGTCGATGGGGAACATGCCCACCGCCTGCGCGGCGTCCACGTGCGTGAGGATGCCCCGTTCGCGCGCCAGGGCCGCCAGCCTGCGCACCGGGTAGAGGTGACCGCCCCGGGTAACGTGGCAGAAGGCGAGTACCCGGGTGCGCGGGGTGAGCGCGGCCTCGAAGGCTTCGACCACCTGGTCGGCGTCCGGGAGCGGGCTGGGGATGAACACCTCCCGGGTCACGATGCCGTCCCGGGCCGCGCGCAGCTGCCAGGGCCGGCGGCCGGCCGGGTGCTCCTGGGTGGTGAAGACGACCTCGTCGCCCGGGCGCAGGTCGATGCCGATGGCGCCGAGGTGGAGCGCCTCGGTGGCGTTGCGGGTCAGGGAGAGCTCGCTCTCGTCGGCGCCCAGGAAGGCGGCGAGGCCGGGGCGGACCCGGCGGGTGACGAGTTCGCGCAGTTCGCCCGTGGCCCGCCGGGGCTCGCGCGAGACCGCCTGGTACCCGTCGGCGACGGCGCGTGCGACGCTCGCGGGAGGCATGCCCAGGCCGGCGTTGTTCATGTAGGCGGTGCCGGCCTCGATGCTGAAGGCCGCCCGCACATGGGCCCATGCGGGGTCGTCGACCCCGTCCGGCCGGGCCAGGGGAGCATCGTCCGGTGAGCCCGCAGGCGCGCCGTCATCGGCCGACGGCGCGTTCTGCTCGCACCCTGCCAGCCAGGCTCCGGCCACGCCGGCCGCGCCTGCCCCAACGAACGCGCGTCGCGACAGCCCCGCCATGGTCTCCTCCCGCATGTGGGCATCCCGGTCGCTCTCGCCGGCCATCGCCCGCAAGGCGCGGCGACGGAGCGATGTGGTGGAAGGGATGCTAACGCGAAACGGGCGGTCGCGCGCGTCCGGACGCGGTCAGGCGGTGGAACGCACGGCTGTGAACTCCCGCGGGCCGCCGCGGGGCCCCGCGACCGTGCCCGTCATCCGGTCTCCTTCAATGGAGGCGCTGAAGCTCTGGGTGATCTCGCGATTGCGGAAGCTCAGCGTGGCCTGGAATGTGAGCCGCCCATCCTCGAAGGCCACGTTCTGAAGCTGAACGGTCCCGTTGGGGCCCGTGGCCGAGCCCGCCAGCGCGTCGCCGTCGGCGACGAAGGTCAGCGTCTGGGTCATGGTGCCGCGCGGCGTCTCGAGGGTCATCTCCCAGGCACCGAGGACGGCCGAGAAGTCGGTAGTGTTCTGGGCCGAGAGCTGGGCGCCGGACGTGGAAACCAGCAGCATGGCCAGGGCGGCGGCGATGGGTCGTGACATGTTGCGAACTCCTCCGAGGGTGCTCCTGAATCGCCGTGCCGGGCACTGGCCGGCGGACGTGCCGGGCGGTTGGGTGTCTCTTAGCTGGGACATTCCCGGGGAGTGAAGCGTTGCCTGCGAACCGGCGCCGCCCACCTGGAGACGCGCATGCCCGAACGGTCCACCGCTGGCGCCGCCGGAGACCGGGGGCCATCCCTCGCGCGCCGACGGTTGGGTTGCTTCCGCCCCGTTTCCGGACGAGCGACATTACAATACAAGAACGCGCCGGTCCCGCCTTCGTCTCTTCAGACCTCGCTCAGGTGCTCGTCGATGAACGCACGTACTTCGGTTCGAACCTCTCCCCGCGTTCGCGGGCGATCAGGCCTTCCCGCGCTCCTGATGTTCTCGCTTCCGTTTGCGAGCGCCTGCTTCACCTATACCGAGGTCGGCATCGAGAGCGTGACGCCGGGCCAGTCGGTGCGGGTTCGGGTATACGAACAGGCCGTCGACCGGCTGCCGGCGGAACTGGAACGGAGGACGCAGGTCGAGGGCACGGTCGTGGACCGCGAAAGCAGCCGGCTGAACCTGCTCCCCGAGCTGGGATCGCCGGTTACCGAACCGGTTTCGCTCGCGATCGGCGACATCGAGACCGTTTCCCGCAGGGAGCTGAACCGGACGCGCACCTGGCTGGCCGTCGCGGTGGGGGCCGCGCTGGGGACGGGACTCCTGCTGTCGATCGAGGGCGAGCCGGCCTCGACCAACGGGGGACCCATCACGGAATTCATGCTGGGGTGGACGCTTCCGCTGAGCAGGTAGCACCACCCGCGATCCCGCTCTCGATGGTCCGGAGCCGTCATCGCGGCTCAAGCTACGCGCCCAGGTTGCGCCCGGGTCTTCAGCCCTCGGCGATCGCCTCTTCCACCGGATCGCCCCGGTGCGCCCGCACGATCTCCATGATCTCTTCGTCGGTCAGGATGCGGTTGGACTTCTTGGCCCGCGCGAGAATCGCCGAACGCAACTCGTCGTCGGCGGGGATGCGGCGCGAGGCCAGCCAGTAGCTCACGTTGGAGAGCCCGCTCATGTGGCCGATCTCGATCTCCTGCTCCCGGCCGAACCAGTTGGCGGGCACACCCGAGTACACGCGGTCGGCGAGTCTGCGGTCGCCGCGCTTGAGCGCCTTGATGATCGCCGCGGCGTGCACCCCGGTCCCGGTGCGGAAGGCGTCGCCCCCGGCCATGGGGTAGCTGGGGTGGATGTCCACCCGACAGTAGCGTGCCACCGCCTGGCAATAGCGGCCGAGCTTCGACAGGTCGTGGTCCCACTCGCCCAGCAGCTTGAGGTTGAGCAGCATCTGGTCGATCGAGGCGTTTCCGACCCGCTCGCCCACGCCCAGTCCCGTCCCGTGCGCCCGGGTGGCGCCGTACTCGATCGCCAGGATGGCGTTGGTGACGCCCAGCCCGCGGTCGTTGTGGCCGTGCCAGTCCAGTTCGACCGGCTCGCCCAGCCCGCGG
>JAJEBS010000225.1 GCA_022822425.1 Gemmatimonadota bacterium
CCGGCCAGTGGCCGATCAGCCGGTCCCAGCGCGGATCCGCCCGGAAGTCCGCGTCGCTGTAGAGCCGTTGGTAGACATCCTCGTGGATGTCGTCGTGGGAGAAGTAGCCAGTGAGACCGAGAGGTCCGTGAGAAGACACGATCTTGGCGGCCAGGTGCTCCCGCTCGTTCCTTGCGGAGCCCTCCATCCAGTCGGTCGCTTCCTGCCGGATTGCCGCGACCCAGGCACGCGTCGTGCTGCCGAACAGCGATCCGGTCTCAATACGTGCGGCGAACCGCTGGCCCTCGTTCTCGCCGATCGTGACGGACGCGGTGTGGCTTCGCTCCACGGCCGGGTCGAGCGTCTGGAAATCGAGCGTGCCGCCCAGCGCCTCAACCGACCGGGAGGCGATGTCGGCCGTCCCCTGCGACACCTCGACGCCGCCGAGGTTCATCGGGTCCACGAACCGGTTCGCCTTCGAGCCGCTCCAGTAGTCCGACGTGCCGTTGGGGAATCCGTCGATGGTGGTGCCGATCTGTACATCGTTGATGGTCGACTGGAACCCGCGCATGGCCACGTTGCTCGACCAGTCGTCAAAGGCGTACGCGTCCCCCTCCTGCACGGATACGCCGGGCAGGTTGTCGATCACCGACGTCACGGCGGTGATGGTCGACTGCTGCCTCATCATCGGCTCCGCGACGAAATTGCGCGCAAAGACCGTGGGCTCCTCCGCCACGACACTGAGCGGACTGAGCCGGAAGACGGGCTGCAGAACGACCGGGACGGTCTCGATGGCGCCCGCGCCGAGCGAGACCTGAAGCTCGCGGGACTGATAGCCGAACAGGGTGGCGGTCACGACATGGTCGCTGGCGGACAGACCGGTGAAGACGTAGGCGCCGGCGCTGTCCGTGGCTGCCTGCTCGCTCACTCCGGAACCGGTCACCGTCACCGAGACGCCGGGCAACGCGTCGCCGGACACGTCGACCACCGTGCCTCTGATGGTTCCCGTTTGCTGGGCAGCCGCCGCCGCCGCGCTCAGCGCCAGCAGCAGAGCGGCGCGCCCGCAAATGGCGGCGGTCCGCAGAAGATCTCCGGATGTGAGCAAGGTCGGAGCCATGATCCGGCCTCCTCGGTCGAGCGACGAGCGCGGAGGGGGCGAAGGAGCAGGATGTCACCTGGCCGGGCGCTCGTATGAATCCGGGAACCAACGTACGGCTGATGATGGGATTGGCCAACGAGACACAGAGCCCGAAACGTGATCCCGTCCGCCCGCTTGCCGCGGCGCCGGCGGGGCGAGCCGGGCGGCTCGGCGGGTCATGTTCCGTTAGATTCGTGGGCGATCCGGGGGAACACGCTTCTCATGGGGCCCCTCGGTCGCTGGGCTCCATCAACCGACGGGACGACTCCTGCGATGCGCCTGGCCAGAGACCACTACGCGCAGGCCCCCTTCAAGGCCGAGCCGCCCGGGGCAACCGACCTGGCTGAATCCGAACCGGAGCCGGCGACCCTCGAAGTCACCCGCCCGGGGCTGGTCGAGTACGCGCGCGCCCTCGACCTGCAGGCCGGCCTGGTGCGCCGCCGCGCGGCCGGCGAGATCCCCGACCAGCTCCTCCTGCTCGAGCACCCGCACGTGGTCACGCTGGGATCGAGCGCCCACCGCGAGCACGTCCTGGCCAGCGACGCCCAGCTGCGCGAGCGCGGCATCGAACTCTTCGAGGCGGGCAGGGGAGGGGACGTGACCTACCACGGGCCGGGGCAGCTGGTCGGCTACCCGATCCTCCGGCTCCGCCCCGGGCGCCGCGACCTGCACCGCTACCTGAGGGACCTGGAAGAGGTGCTCATCCGCGCGCTGGCGCGGTTCGGAGTGCCCGCCGCACGGGCGGAGGGCCTCACCGGCGTCTGGACCGGGGGACGGAAGATCGCCGCGATCGGCATTCGCGTCTCCTCCGGCTGGGTCACCTCGCACGGGTTCGCCCTCAACGTCGATCCCGACCTCGACTATTTCGCCAACATCGTCCCCTGCGGCATCCACGGCCGCGAGGTCACCTCGCTCGCCGAATGCGTCGGCGGTCCCGTGTCGATGGCGGCCGTCGAGGACGCCGTGGTGTCGGCGTTCGCCGAGGTGTTTTCCCTCGAGGGCGTGCCCGCATCAGGCCCGGCCGCCTCCCGCTGACGCCGTGGACCGAACCCCTCCCCGATACTCGCGCGGGCGCATCAACCGCGCCGGCAAGGCGCTCGCCACCGCCGACCGGGACCGCTCGTCCCCCGAGTTCCGCGAAGACATGCAGGTGCTCAACAACTGGAGAGCCGCCCACGGCTTCCCCCTGAGCGAGCTGCACGACCGGCTCCGCGCCCTGGCCACGGGCATCGCGGGCGACGCCGTCGTCTCCCAGAGGCTCAAGACCACGCCGTCGACCCTGTCGAAGCTGCGCCGCTTCCCCCGCATGCAGCTCGCGCGGATGCAGGATCTGGGCGGATGCCGGGCCGCGCTCCACACCGTCGAGCAGGTGCGGGAACTGCGCGACGCCTACCTGGCGCTGGACTCGGGACACAAGCTCATCCGCAACATCGACTACATCGAACGTCCCAAACCCTCCGGATACCGGGGAGTGCACCTCGTCTACCGCTACCGGAGCGACGACGCCTTCAACGGGCTTGTGATCGAGGTCCAGATGCGTTCGCGGCTGCAGCACGCCTGGGCGACTGCGGTGGAAACCGCCGGAGCCTTCCTGCACCACGCCCTCAAGTTCAGCGAGGGCGAGCAGGAATGGCTCCGCTTCTTCGCTCTCGCCAGTTCGGCGCTCGCCCTCAAGGAGGGATTCCCGACGGTCCCGGACACCCCTTCGACCGAGTCCATCCTTCATCGCGAAGTGCGGGAGTACTCCACGCGCCTGAACGTGGTGGCGCGCATGCGCGAGTACGGACAGCTCATCCGCAACATGTCGACGTTCAAGCGCATCGGTGCCTACTACTTCCTGCTGGAGCGCAGGCCGGCGGAAGGGATGACGCTCATCATCCCCTACGAGAGGGACGAGCTGGAGGAGGCCTCCGCGGATTACCTCACGTTCGAGGAGGAGGGCCGCGACGTGGTGCTCGTTTCCACGGACTCGCTCGAGGATGTCCGGCGCGCCTACCCCAACTACTGGCTCGACGCGCGCCTCTTCCTGAGGGAGATGGAAGGGATCCTGTGAGGGCCTGGCTCGGGCCTCGCCCGCCCGGGAAGGTCCGAAATTCGTCCCATCCACCCCTTGACACGGTCGATACGGACCCTTATCATGGTAATCCACTTCGAGCGCAGCAGGCTCACAGTCGATGGCGATGGTCATCCTTGGAGAGCAGCTCGGAGCGGAGGCTCGCTGGGCGGGACGCCGCGGCAGCGGGCGCGAGCCGGGACTTGAGCCCCGGTGAGCCGGCGGAGGGGTCGCTGTCCTCCGCAAGTAGCCCCGAAAGCGAAGGGGCACCTGAAGCCGCCCGCTGCGCGGCGACGGGAAAGGGGACCAGGGCCGGTCGGCCGCACGCGGCCGGGATTCAAGCGAAGGAACTGGTGCCGGCAGCGAGAAGAGGGCCCCCGAGTTCGGTGTGCCGAACCGGGGGCCGCTTCGTTTAACGTTCCCGCCCGCGTGACGCTCCGGGGGCGAGCCTTCAGTCCGCGGGCGGCGCTCCCTCGAAGAAATCGAAGTAGCGCTCCTTCGTCTCGCGCTGTTCCTCCAGCCACTCCTCGAAGCCCGACGGCACCGCGCCCCCCGAGTCCTGTTGTTCGGTCGCGGCGCGCACCGCGAGGGCGTGCACGTACTCGTTTCTGGGATTCCCCGAGTGCCCGCGGACCCACTCCCAGGTGACTTCGTGGGATTCGGCCAGGCTGAGCGCCCGCTGCCAGAGCTCGACGTTCTCGACAGCGCCCCGCTTGCGCTTCCATCCGCGGGCGCGCCAGCCGCGCACCCACTCGTTCATGCCGCGCACCAGGTACTGGCTGTCGGAGACGAAGCGGATTCTGCCGGGCCGCCGGATCGCGCCGAGGCCGGCGATGGCGCTCATCAGCGCCATGCGATTGTTGGTCGTGTCGGCCTCGGAGAGCCAGAAATCCTTGCGAACCCATGCGTCGCCTCGCCAGAACTCGAGCAGTCCGGCGGCTCCCCCGGGCCGCTGCCGGTCCTTGAACTGGTTCCCGAGGCAGGATTCGTCGGCGTGGATATGGACCATGCCTGCAATCTAACGGAACGCGCCTTCCTCTTGGACGCCCGCCCGCTACTTCCTAGATTCCTGCCGACGCTCCTCCGCGCTCGCCGCGCCGTCGCCCCTCCACCCATCCGCCGCCCTTGATCCGGACCACGAAGCGCGCCGAAGCCTGCCTGCTCCTGGAAGATGGCCGGCGCTTCGACGGGTTCTTCCTGGGGAAGCGCGGCGAGACCCTCGGCGAGGTCGTCTTCAATACCGCCATGACGGGCTACCAGGAGATCCTGACTGACCCGTCCTACTGCCGCCAGATCGTCACGCTGACGTATCCGCACATTGGCAACACGGGCACCAACGCCGAGGACATGGAATCGTCGAAGATCCATGCCTCCGGCCTGATCATTCGCGACAGCTCGATGATCACGAGCAACTGGCGCTCGGAGCGCGGCTTCGAGGAGTTCCTGCGCCAGGGCGACACCGTGGCGATTGCGGATATCGACACGCGCAAACTGACGCGGCTCATTCGTGAGAAGGGTGCACAG
>JAJEBS010000275.1 GCA_022822425.1 Gemmatimonadota bacterium
GGAGAACCCGGTGCGGCTCTCCGAAGTGGCGGACTCCAACTTCTCCTACTGGCACTCGGCGACGTTCAACAACGACGGCACCACCGTAATGTTCACCGACGAGTGGGGCGGCGGCGGCTCCCCCAAGTGCCGCGAGACCGATCCCATGGAGTGGGGCGCCAACGCCATCTTCACCATCGAGGACGGCGACATGGTGTTCCAGAGCTACTACAAGATGCCCGCGCCGCAGACGACGCTGGAGAACTGCGTCGCCCACAACGGCTCGCTGATCCCGATTCCGGGCCGCGACATCATGATCCAGGGATGGTACCAGGGCGGCATCTCCCTGATCGACTGGACCGATCCCGCCAACCCGGTGGAGATCGCATTCTTCGACCGCGGGCCGGTCGACCCCGAGGTGATGCGGAGCGGCGGCAGCTGGTCGGTCTACTGGTACAACGGAGTAATCGTCAACTCCGAGATCGCGCGCGGGCTCGACATCTTCGAGCTGACGACGAGCGAGGTAATGACGCAGAACGAGATCGACGCCGCCAACTCGGTCACGCTGACCCAGCTCAACTCCCAGGGACAGCCGATCTTCGAATGGCCCGCCACCTTCGCGCTGGCGCGGGCGTATCTCGATCAGTTGGAGCGGCATCGCGGACTGGACGCGGCCCGCATCGCATCGGCGCGGGATGATCTTTCGGCCGCCGAAGGCTTGATGGGGTCGGCGCGCGCTTCGGCGCTGCGTTCTCTGGCGGACGCCCTCGGCTCAGACGCCGGCCGGGCGCTGGACTCCGCCAAGGTCGAGAAGCTGGCAGCCGCGGTGCGCGACCTGGCCGACGCGGGGTGATCATTCGTCCTTCATGTTCATTTCGAATCGAGGAACCCGCATGACCTCTCTCCCATCGACCCGTGACCGCGCGGGAGACCCGGCGCGCCTGTCCGCGCTTCTTGCCTGCGCGGCCCTGCTCGTTCTCGTGCCCGCCTGCGCGGGATACTCGTTGCCCGATGCCGGCGCGGCCCCCGCGAATCTCGCGCCCCTGCGCGTGAGCCCGCCCACGCCCGATCCGCGCGTTGGGCTGGCGCCCGGACTGTTCGATGCCGGCGAGGCGATCTGGAATCTGCGGCTGGTCTCGGCCACGCCCCCGCCCGAGCCCTTCGTGGGCCAGACCAACTCGGACCTGGCCTTCACCGGGCCCTACGCCATCCAGGGCAACTACGACGGCATCCAGATCTGGGACATCTCCGACCCGGCCAACCCCGAGTCGGTGATCAGCTACGTGTGCCCGGCCTCGCAGAGCGACGTCTCCGTCTACGAGAACCTGCTGTTCGTGTCGGGCGAGGGGTTCGGCGGGCGGCTCGACTGCGGCGGCGAGGGCATCGAGGAGGCCGTGAGCCACGACCGGCTGCGCGGCATCCGCATCTTCGACATCTCCGACATCACCGCGCCCCAATACGTCGCCAACGTGCAGACCTGCCGCGGCTCGCACACCCACACCGTGCTCAAGCACCCCGGCGACGACGAGAACGTCTACGTCTACGTCTCCGGCTCGGCTCCGGTACGGCCCGCCGAAGAACTGCCGGGCTGTTCCGACGCACCCCCGGAGGAGGATCCCAACACCGCGCTCTTCCGCATCGAGGTCATCAAGGTGCCCCTGGCCGATCCGGCCAGCGCGGCGATCGTCAGCTCGCCCCGCATCTTCGAGGACCTGGTGGCGCCTCCCACGCACGGTCTCGCGCCCGACGATATCGCCGAGATCGAGGCTGCCCGCGAGACCGGCGCCTTCGTCGTCGAGATGATGGGCATGGCGGTCGTCCTGCCGGACCGCTACATCGAGCCGCTGCTGGCGCAGATGGTGGCCCAGCGCGGAGGCGAGGGTCCCCCCACCGCCGCCGACAGCGCGGCGCTGCGCGAAGCCCTGCCGGCGATCATGGAGCAGATGACGGGAGGGGCGCATGGAGAGGCTTCCGGCCCCACCCAGTGCCACGACATCACCGTGTACCCGGCCATCGGGCTCGCGGGCGGGGCCTGCGAGGGGTACGGCATGCTGATCGACATCAGCGACCCGGAGAACCCGGTGCGGCTCTCCGAAGTGGCGGACTCCAACTTCTCCTACTGGCACTCGGCGACGTTCAACAACGACGGCTCGACCGTGATGTTCACCGACGAGTGGGGCGGCGGCGGTGCGCCCAAGTGCCGTGCCTCGGATCCGAAGGAGTGGGGCGCCAACGCCATCTTCACCGTCGAGGACGGGGAGATGGTGTTCCAGAGCTACTTCAAGCTGCCGGCGCCGCAAACGCCGCAGGAGAATTGCGTCGCGCACAACGGCTCGCTGATTCCGATCCCCGGCCGCGACATCATGATCCAGGGATGGTACCAGGGCGGCATCTCCCTGATCGACTGGACGGATCCCACCAATCCGGTGGAGATCGCGTACTTCGACCGCGGACCCGTCGACGGCGAGGTGATGCGGATGGGCGGCAGCTGGTCGGTCTACTGGTACAACGGCGTGATCGTCAACTCCGAGATCGCGCGCGGGCTGGACATCCTCGAGCTGGTCCCGAGCGAGGTCCTGACCCGGAACGAAATCGACGCGGCCAACGCCGTCGTCCTGACCCATCTCAATTCGCAGGGACAGCCCGTCTTCGAGTGGCCGGCGACTTTCGCGCTGGCGCGGGCCTACCTGGACCAGCTCGAGCGGCGACGCGGGCTGGACGCGGCCCGAATCGCGTCGGCGCGGGATGAACTGGCCGCAGCCGAGGGCATGATGGGGTCCGGACGCGCCTCCGCGCTGCGCTCGCTGGCGGACGCGCTCGACGCCGAAGTGGGTGGAGCGCTCGATGCCGCCAAGGTGGAGAAGCTGGCGGACGCGGTGCGGGATCTGGCGGACGCGGGGTAGCTGCCGGACGCGGCCCGGCCCGCTTGCCGCGCGCTCGCGCGCGCCGTACTAGTCAATTGGATGCAAAGGCTCTTCCCGTCGTCGGAAACGGGCGGCGACGGGAGGCCGCTCACCCTGACCGGAGGTCGAGATGGTGGAAGTCGATCGCAAAACCTTCCTCGCAAGCCTTCCCGCAGGTGCTCTCGCCGTCATGTCCCACGAGGACAAGGCGGAGGCCCTCGAGCACTACATGGAAGACGAACTGGACAAGAAGATCGCCGCACGGCGAGGGGAGGCGGACGGGGAAGCCGGCTCCATCATCACTCTCGAGGAGCTGGAGCAGGAGGGACCCCGGTCGCCGCGCGGCACCGGGCGGCTCTTCCAGCCCCGCGAAGAGGAATTCGAGCCGATGCCGGAGGCGCCGACGCTGCTCGACTATTTCCGGCTTCGCTTCGCACCCGCGAACCACGTCCTGCAGAGCGCCACGCACGCACTCACCACGGGGCAGCCCGAGCGCACCATCTTCGCCTGCCTGATGCACGACGTGGTGCTCAACATGATCAAGGTGGACCACGGGTGGTGGGGCGCGCAGTTGATCGAGCCCTACGTGGACGAGCGTATCGCCTGGGGCATCCGCTACCACGGGCCGCTGCGCTTCTATCCCGACGATGAGTTCGGGTACGAGTATCCGGAGATGTACAATCGCATCTTCGGACACGACTACGTCCCGGAGCCCTACATCAAGGAAGCCTACGAGTTCGCACGCAATCACCGGTACTACGCGGAGTCGCGGCTGATCACGGTGAACGACACCTACGCGTTCCAGGACGACATGGACGTGAACATCGAGGTGTTCACCGACATCATCGGGCGCCAGTTCAAGCAGCCGAAGGAAGGGCTGGGCTTCGACAACAGCCCGGTCGCGCACATGTGGCGCACGATCGCGAACCCGAACAGGCCGCTGTAGGGAGGAACCTCGCAGGGAGCCGGCGGGTTCGAAGTTCAACTTCGAGCGCCGGCGGGGGTCCCGAACAGGGGTCGGGGCGCCGAAGAAGGACCGGGGGTGGTGGTGTGGACAGGAAGATGAAGCAGGAATGGGCAGGAGCCCGGCACCGATTCACGGTCGGAGGCCGGGTTCCTGCCTTTCTGGTGATGGCCGTGCTCTCGCAGGTCGCCGCGGTGCTCTCG
The DNA here is from genome assembly GCA_022822425.1 of Gemmatimonadota bacterium. GTDB lineage: Bacteria > Gemmatimonadota > Gemmatimonadetes > Longimicrobiales > Gaopeijiaceae > BD2-11. The sequence continues at coordinate 4,050 of JAJEBS010000275.1, forward strand.
CCGGTTACGGCCGCGCACGCGCAGGCACCCGGGGAATACCATGTGCGCGGGGTCGTCACCGACTCGACGGGCGCGGCGCTGCACAACGCCATGGTGGTCGCGCTCACGAGACCCGACTCGGTGCTGGCCGAGTACACCCTCTCGGCCCAGGACGGCCGCTTCACTATCGACGGCCTCCCGGCGGGCGGCTACATCCTCCAGGTAACGCTCATCGGCTACCGGACCCTGCGCCGCGACTTCGACGTCGCGAACACCCACGTGGACGCCGGCAGGGTGGCGCTGGCGGTGACGGCGCTGGAAGTGGACTCGGTGGTGGTCAGCGTGGAACACGTCCCCTTCGTGAACCAGCGCGACACCTTCAGCTACAACGTGCAGGCCTTTCCGACCCCGCCCAACGCGACCGTCGAGGAGTTGCTGCGGCGGCTTCCGGGCATCGACGTCGACGCCGACGGGTCGATCACCGCACAGGGCGAAGCGGTCGCGAAGATCCTCGTGGACGGCAAGGAGTTCTTCGGCGATGACTCGTCGGTCGCGCTGGAGAACCTGCCCGCGGACGCCATCGAACAGATCGCCGTGTACGACAAGGAGTCGGACATGGCCGAGTTCACGGGCATCCCCGACGGCGAGGAGGAGCGCACGATCAACCTGAAACTCAGGGAAGAGGCGAGGAGCGGGTACTTCGGCCGCGCCAGGGGCGACGTCGGCGGAGACGGGGGCAGCCGCGCCCGTCTCACCGCGCCCGTGGGCGCCGAGGCGCGCTACAACGGTTCCCTTTCCCTGAATCGCTTCTCGCCCACCGTCCAGCTGGCACTGACCGCGAACGCGAACAACGTGAACCAGGGACGCTCCCGCGGTGGCTTCCCGAATCTCGCCGCCGGCATGCCGGGTGGAGGCGGCGGGAGGTCGAGCGACGGTCTTACCGAAACGATGAGCCTCGGGATCAACGGAAGCCGCGAGTTCAGCGAGGAGACCTGGCTGCGGGGCAGCTACACCATCCGCCAGCTGGACAATCTCCAGGACCGGAGCCTGCAGCAGCGGGCCCTCTTCGGATCGGATGTCGCGTCGCTGGTCGACCAGACCAGCAAACAGGAAGCCGGCAACGTGAGTCATCGCCTGGACCTGAACGGGCAGCTCGAATTCTCGGAAGGGCACGAGCTGCGGGTCCGCATGAGGGGGAACGCGCGCGCGTCGTCGCTCACCTCGTTCGCCAATCGGCAAACGCATACCCTCGGCGGGGACATGCTCAATTCCGCCACCACCGACTACCTGGTGGACGGAAACGAGCTGGGCGGGGACGGACGGCTCACCTGGCGCAAGCGCCTGAACGAAGAGGGCCGCAGCATCGTCGCGGAGCTGACGAGCGACCTCGAGGACTCCGATGTCTCCGCCGACCTGTCCTCGCTGGTTTCGGGGGAGAGTCGCATCCGGGACGGCGAAGATGATGTCGACGATGTGCGCGAGATCCTGCAGGACCACTCTCGCGTGGGGTGGACCCGGACCAATTCGGCGCGCCTCTCGCTGACGCAGCCGCTCGCGGAGGGGCACACGATCGAGCTCTTCGGCCGGCGCAACGCGACCCACCAGGACCGCAACAACGCGGTCTACGATCACGTCGACGGCACTCTCGTCCACAACCCGCGGATGAGTTCGGGATTCGAACGGGCCTACACCTACCTCCAGGGCGGCACGCGCTACAGCCGCAACACCGAAAGCTCCTGGCTCACGCTCGGGCTGCGCGTGCAGAGATCCAACCTCGACGGCGTCATCCTGGGCCGGGACGAATCCATCGCCAACGGCTACACGCACCTGCTCGGCAACGCACGGCTGAAGAAGGAGATCAAGGAAGGGCAGACGCTCCAGCTCCGCTACGAGGGCTCGAGTCGCGAGCCGTCGCTGACGCAGCTCCAGCCCTACAGCGACAACACCGATCCCCTCAACATCTACTCCGGGAACCCGGATCTGCGCCCGGAATACCGGCACCGGGTCAACGCGGACTATCGTTTCTTCGATGAGGCGACCTTCATCAACCTCCGCACCTTCACCCGCTTCACCTACACCGACAACAACATCTCGATGTCGCGGGTTTTCGACGAGCGCGGCTTTCAGACCCGGATGCCGGTCAACACCAGCGGCGAGTGGTCCGGCAGCCTGGGAGCCAACTTCGACACCCCGGTCCGGAGGCTGGGCATCGATGTCGAGCTCGAATACGACGTCAGCTATTCCGAGGGGACGGAGCTCGTGAACCACGCGGCCAACGAGAGCCGCATTCTGCGCAACTCGCTCGAGATCGGGGTGGACAACCGCGAGAAGGACCGGCTGGACGTGCGCGCCTCGGTCAGCTTCAACTTCAACGATGTCGCGTACTCGCTGAACCAGGAGCTCGACCGCGGCTACGTCAACAGCCAGTACCGCGCGGAGGCCACCTGGCACATCGGCGACGCCTGGACCCTGGAATCGGATTTCCGCCACCGGGTCTTCGACCAGGGACTCTTCGGGGAGGCGCGCAACGTCGCGCGCTGGGATGCCGCCATCTCCCGGCGCGTGCTCAACGAACGCGCCGAGATCGAACTGCGCGCCTACGACCTCCTGAACCAGAACCAGGGCGTCGCGATCACCAATTCGGCGAACTACATCGAGGAGTCGCGGACGGACTCGCTCGGGCAGTACTTCATGCTCCGGGTGATGTACCGGCTGGGCACGCCGATGGACCGGAGGGGGTCGCGGAGAGGACGGTAGGGGTCGGGCGCATCGCGGCTCGGCTGGTGGAGCAGTTCTTCCGCGCGCTGCCGGGCCGGTTCCTGTCGCGTTGCGCGCTTTGTTCGCATGCCATAGCCTTGCGAGTGTTCGGGCTCGTCACGCTGAGCGTCTCCTCGTGCGCGACGGCCCGCGCCTGTTGAAGACGCAGCGCACACCAGCTACGCGGAGCAAGAGCGCAAATGCGAGCAATCCGAATCCTGGCCCTGGTCCTGATTACGGCGGGAGCCACCGTGGGGGTGGCCACCTGCGGCGGTGACGGGGGAACCGAACCGACCCCTGTTACGCCTCCCACACCTCCGACGCCCCCGCCTCCGGCAAACCGCGCGCCCACCGCATCGGGCAGCATCGACGCGCAGACGATCCCGGCCGGGGAGAGCGTCACTGTCAACGTGGCTGGCAACTTCACCGATCCGGACGGCAACACGCTGTCCTTCTCGGCGGCCAGCTCCGATGACGCGGTGGCCACGGCTTCGGTGTCGGGGAGCAACGTGACCATCAACGGGGTGGCGGCGGGATCCGCGACCGTGACCGTGACGGCGAGCGATCCGGGCGGACTGAGCGCGACTCAGAGCATCAGCGTGACGGTGGAAGCCGTCAACCAGGCGCCCGTGGGTGAAGGCATCATCGACGACCAGGGCATGGTCGTGGGCGACGAGGTTACGGTGGACGTTTCCGCCAACTTCAGCGACCCCGACGGGGATGAACTGGTCTACACCGCCACCAGCTCGGATACCGCCGTGGCGACCGTGGCGACCGACGGTGCCATGGTGACCATCACGGCCCTGGCCGCGGGCGAAGCCACCGTGACGGTGACCGCCACCGATCCGGGCGAGCTCTCGGCGACACAGGAGTTCGGCGTGACGGTCGAGGAAGCCAACGAGCCGCCCATGGCGGAAGGCACCATCGACGACGTGACCGTCGTCGCTGGCAGCGAGGTGACGGTGGACGTGGTGGCCAACTTCAGCGATCCAGACGGGGATGACCTGACCTACGCCGCGACCAGCTCGGATGACGCGGTGGCGACCGTGGCGATGGAAGGTGCCATGGTGACCGTCACGGGCGTCGCGCCGGGGAGCGCCACCGTGACCGTGACCGCCTCAGATGCGGGCATGGCGTCGGCCAGCCTGGAGTTCGGTGTGACCGTCACGCCGCCCCCCGTGCCACCCGAGATCGTCGACACGATCCCCACCCACGACATGATCGTGGACAGCATGGTTGTGCTGGACGTGGCGTCGTACTTCGAGGACGCTGAGCTTACCTATGCGGCGACGACCTCGGACGAGGCGGTGGCCGTGGCATCCGTGGACGGCAGCATGGTGACCACGACGGGCACGGGCGCCGTGGAGGACAGCGTCAGCGTGGCCATGCTCGCGGTGACGGCCACGAACGAGGACGGGTTGTCGGTCACGCAGGACTCGATCGTGGTGAGAGTGCACCAGGAGGAGTACGACAGCCTGCCTGGGATTTCGTTGAGCGAGGACGGCGTTCTCATGGCGGAGATCACTCCGAGCTTGACCATTCCGCTCACCATTTGCCAGCAGCCCTACAACTTCCCGGTCGGCGGCACCACCTTCACGGTGTTCTGGTCGGAGTGGCAACGCGCGGCCGGGGGTGGATGGGTCGTCGCCCAAGACAACCAAAAGGCCCACGTAGAAGGCCGCAATCCGAGTCTGCCGGCGGGTTCGGTCTGTCCCATCAAGATCCAAGAGGTCCCGCCGGGCACCTACCGCCTGGTCGGCCATGTGCAGCTCGGAGATGAGATCGGCTTCTACAAGACCTCCACCTTCGTGAAGCCGGAGGGATAGACCGAACCTCGACCACCAAAACACCCGTTGCCGACGCGTCCGAGACGCGTCGTCCGCCATCGCCAACGCGGTGGCGGCGCGCCCTCGCGAACGCTCCGGGGAACCCGTTCAAACGGGCCTCGCGAAACCCGGGCGGCAACTGATACCGGCAGCGTCGCTGCCGATGGACACGGGCATCAGTTCCGCCGGCCTGATGGCTCAACCTAACTACGTGTGTCTCTTCCGGTGTTTCGCCGTTGCGCCCTGCGCGCCGATCTGCGGTACACCTGGCACGGTCCTTGGTGGCCGAGGCCCCGAGCGACCAGCGCGTCTATGAACTGCGCCCACCGCTGCTGGATGAGGATGAGCCGTTCGGCACATTTGTACAGCGGCGCGCCTTGATCCAGAAGAAAGCCAACACTGCTTAGCGACCCGACCCGTGAACATGGCCGAAAGCAAAGAGGATACCTCACCCGACATCGCCGGGATCGTCCGCAATCCACTCGACGAAATCAAAGCAATCCGGCATCTCTTGGCCGATGTCTACAAGGATGCTGGGGATGGACGGACACTTTTCCGTGAACTTGTTCAGAACGCTGACGATGCCTGTGCCCGACGGCTAACGCTCACGGTGCTGGAGGGCGGCTGGCGCGATGCGAAAAACAGTCTGCTCCGCGGCCCCGCGCTATTGGTGGCCAATGACGGACCGTTTCCCACTAAAGATCGTGAAGCGGTGCACAAGGCAATTGGCGGAGCGAAAGAGGGCGATGTCGCTAAGATCGGCACTTTTGGAATTGGCCTGAAGAGCGTCTTCCACATCTGTGAGGCGTTCCTCTACATCGGCGCCGCCCAATCTGAGTGGCGACCGGGGGTTCTGAACCCATGGTACGGCACCGGCGACTACGGAAACGCCGATCCCCTCTTCCCCGATTGGGACAAAGTGGGCGAAGATGATCGGCGGCGGCTTCGGGGCGTCGTGAAGCAACTGCTTGGAGAGACGGACGACGGCCTGCTGCTGTGGATTCCGTTGCGGCTTAGCGAGCACGATCGGGGCGTCGATGGTCGTCGATTCTGGTTGGCCGATCGTCGACCTAGGTCTCAAGAGCTATGCTCCTGGTTCGACTGTTCAAAGCCGGCTGCGCTCCTGTTGGCGCAGTGTGGACATCTTCAAGCCATCGATGCGCGGCGTGCAGAGAATCCCAAGACTTTGGGCGACAGCGTGACGCTGATGAGCGTGGCTCGCCCGGCGGAGAAGTGGTTGGGACGTTATCGGGAGGAAAGCTCCCGGTTTCTCGAGCGATCATTTGGTGGCGAGATTGAGTCGAGAGCATCGACGTGGTCGGTGGTCGGAATCGAGTCTCTTGACGGCAAGAGTCTGCGCAACCTCCGATCTCACCCCGATTGGCCGCAGTCTACGGCAAGCTGGAACGGTCGATATGCTACTGTGCCACGAAAAGCGCTCGCTCACGCCGCGGTGACGGTACTACGGCCCGTTGAACGCGACGTCAACCCACAGGGGATGCGGATGCGCTGGGCCGTGTTTCTCCCGCTCGACGATGATCCCGCGCCGAGGGCCAGCGCGATCGTCGCGAGCGACGGGCCCTCGCCTGCGTGGGAGATCATCTTGCACGGTTACTTCTGGCCTTCCCACGATCGCAGGTCCATTCCCGGGATCACCGACGAAGAGGGAGATACCCCAAGTGATGGCAAGATGCGCGATCGTTGGAATCGCAGATTATGCGAAGAACTGTTGCTTCCCCTGCTGCCACGCACACTCGCCAAAGCGGTTGAGGGTGTCGACGAACGCACTGCCCACGGGTTGTTGGAACGGGTCGTCCGCTCAGACATTTTCAAGAACCGCATGCGGAGCGTGACGCAACGGCATTGGCTCCTGCCAGTCGTCGCGGAGAACCGGGTACATTGGAAGGCGATGGCCGCTGGGGACGCTGGTGCGGGCCAAGTTCTTTCCATCCCGAATTGGGATGAGGCGCCCGAGGGCGTTCGCCCGGCCTTCTTGGCCTCTTGCCGGGAGGCTGCAGGCGGCGTGGTGTTCATCGAGGACGTTGCGCCTCGATTCTCAGGAGAACTCGACGTCTGGACCGTCGACTACCTCGAACGCCTCCTGAACAGTGTTCCGGTGGATGCTCTCGCATCAATCGAATCTCTGAAGTGGCTCGCCGAAGTAGTGAGGCATGTTCTCGCTCCGGATGCGCGTCGCGAGGACATTCGCACGGCCTTCGTCCGATGGCTTGCGCGACGGATTGGCGAAGGCGCTCTTGCGCTCGCGGTTCGATGGTCCGTCTCGCTAGAAACTCGCAACGAGTTGCGGGAGGCGTGGCGCGGTCTGTGCGCGGTTATCCCAAGCGCATGGCTTGTGGAAACCCGGGTGGCTACTCGACAGGCTGTCGAGGAGCTCACTAAGTGTAATGGGGTCATCGGGAAGGGGTTGTTCCTACTGCCGATTGGACACCGCCGAAGCGAGTCACAACCGACTTTGAGCCGTGACAACGAACGGCTGGATCGTGCGCTGACAGCCTTGGGAGAACGGCTGCATACGGGCGGCGAATCGGAGCGCCTGCGGCGCTCCCGGCTTCTCCTCGCAGAGACACTCCTCCTAATACGTCCCGAATGTCCAATGGATGACGGTCTGCGTCGGCTACCGTTTCTCCGAGCGATCAGGTTGCCGGAGGACAAGGACGAAGCTTGGTCTGTCGCCAATCTTCGTTGCCAGATCGAGAACCACCGGGCATTCGCCAGGCCGACTTCCGAGGCTCCGGAAGGGATCTCCGATCCGAAAGCTGCCGTCGCGGAACTCGCGATGGCGCTGGATGAGCCCGTCTGGTTGGTGAACAGCGACGCAGTGGCGTTCGCCGCCTTCGATGTGCCGACACCCGAGTCCGAGAATCTGGCCAGTGCGGTGCTTCAGGCCGGGGGTTTTGCCGAACCTGGCTCTCGAACGCCCCTGCTTCTTCGCCTCGTGTCGAACATTTCAGGAAACGCCAATGTTCGCTTGGCTGCGCGTGCGCTCCTTGCCGGGCGCGCTGCCGATGTTGTCGGGGACCGCGCCGCGCTCTTCTTGACTGGCGGCGGACGCCATCGTGAGTTGCGCATCCTGTTGCGCCTTCTCGGCCAGTCATGGCGTGCCGTGGACACACAGTTGGTGGGCTCGCTGTCTCACGACATCCTCGAAGACCTGTCAGTGGGTCAGGCCGATCTCGAAGCACTGCATCGGCTACTCGACGAATGCTTGAATAGCCAGGCGGACTGGACGTCGCTAATCGACGAGGAGGCACAGCACCTACTTGAGTCCTTGCACAGCGCGGATCCGGAAGGCCAAGCGCGCTGGCGTCGGATGCCCCTGCACCGAGGCGTCGAAGGCGACCGCGGCGCGTTCGACGACCGTGCACTGTGTTCAACGCGAAGCACAGGCGACATTGAGTTGCCCGATGACCTCCTCGCGGGTGTACGCCTGCTGGATCCGGACTCGGTTGTAGCTCACCTCTACACGGACGTGCCCAAGCTTGATCGAGATGGGGTGCTTCAGCTGATGTTGAGGCACTCACGCCCGTGGGTTTTCGCCCAACAGATCTTGCAACACATGCGTTCCGCCGGTGGTCCCGTGGGCCTGCCGCCTGACCTACGCCGACTCATGAGAGTCAGCGGTTGGTTGCCGGATCGCGATGGTCGGGGTCTTGCACCGGATACGGTGCTCATCGCTCCTGGAGAAGTGCTTGATGCGGTCCACGACCTAGCCGCCCACCGAGCCTTCGGCGAGAAACGGCTTCCCGATGCCATCGATCAGGAGATTTGGCCGATGGCAGAGGGGGTGGTCCGAGAGGTTCTGGGACGCATGAGGCGCGGACGCCAAGTAGAGCGGATGGTGGACGCCTTGGTTGCCAACGAAGTGGCGCAAGTTGGTGGCGGCGTTTGGCTTGTCATGCCGGAGCCAAGGTTGGTCAAGGATTCACTGATTGCCTGCGCACTGGAGACGACCCTTGCCGGAGTCCACCCCGGTTGGAAGCTCGTGTACATCGTCAACCAAGTTCTGGGAGACGGAGGTGGCCAACTACTCGTGAGTTTGACGAAGTCCCTCTGTGCGCCTGTGCCCCCGGAACATCAGATCGAAATGCTGACACAGCTTGCCGCCAGTAGGCCAGCAAAGAACTCTCCGGATGGCCGCATGTTCAGGCGACTCTTGGACTGTTTCACGGGGACCAGCGGCTTCTTCGAGGACGTTCTGCCCACGCTCCACCTACCCACCCAGGACGGCAATTGGCACGCGAGCCGAGATGTCGCGAGAACCGAAATCGGCGTCGCACGACGGCACCGTTTGATTCCCGAACTGCGTCCCATTCTCCGACTGAATGACGACGACCAGCCACTCCCGACGAGCCTTGTCCGAGAGCACCGGAATGAATCCGTATTGGAGCCGTTGAGATCGTACTTCGAGCCTTGGCGCAATCAAGTCAAGCCCGGTGCCGTGGGTGCGTTTCTCAGTTTGCTGGGGAGCGGCTGGCGTGGCGAAATCGAGAGCCTCGCCGAGGAATGGCTTGGCGAAGACCTCAGCATTGAGGATATGCGCAGCGAGAGCAAGTTGGTCGGCGCGGACGGCGAGGATCCTTGTTTGAATGTACGCGTTCGGGTCTCGTCAAGGGTCGCTCGTGGCGATCGTGTTCATGCGGTCAACGTCGTCGGGGAGCTGGTGGAGATGGCAGCCGAACCCGACGCCGACACACTGTTCGCCGTAGATCCCGAGTGGGATCCCGGTGCCATGTGGGGAAAGCAGCCTCGTGGGCCCTCATGGATGATCACTCTTCGTGACGTCGACCCGCAGAACCGCAGTTCTTCCGAACTCGAAGAGCTGCTCGGCGGGACCACCGAGAAATGGGCAACCAAGTGCCTCAAACTGGATCGTGAGCGGGCGAAGGATTGGTGGGCCAAATGGGGCAAGAGTTCCGCGGCTGACCTGAACCCCGTACTCGCGTCCATCACAGCGAACCTGCCGCTCACGCTTCGACAGCTCGACGTTCATAGCGAACCTCCGCTCCGGGACGCCCTTAGAGCGGCTGAGCGGGCGCAAAGAAAACGTGAGCAGGCGCCTTCGCAACAAACGATCAGGATCGAGAGAGAATCCCTCGACCGCTTGGCGAACCTCATCGGAGCGCGCGAGCATCAGGAATTCCTTTGGAAGCGGGTCAACGAGCTGATGCACCGCTACGGCTACCGAAGCGACGGCGTGCTGTTGGAACTCGCACAGAATGCCGACGACGCGCTCGCTCAGGCCGCTGAAATCACAGGTGGGTCTTTGCCACACAGCACGCGCCGTTTCTGCGTCCGTGTCCACGAAGTCGGTGGCACGCCCACCGTGGATGTAATGCACTGGGGACGTCCAATCAACGACGCCGGCGGCGCGGCCTTCCCGGCTGGCCGAGACCGTCAGTGGGATCAGGACCTCTACTTCATGATGCTCATGAATCTGAGCGGCAAGCCTGGCGAAGCACCCGGAGAACGCTCGGCGTCCGCGACCACCGGTCGCTTTGGCCTCGGCTTCAAGTCCGTTCACCTTATCTCCTCATCTCCGTCCGTGGTCAGCGGGTTCATCGCGTTCTCCATTGCCGGGGGTTTGCTTCCCATGAAGCAAGCTGTCCCGGCTGATGCCGATTCATGGATGATTGAAGGCCGTCGAGCTACCCTCGTTCGGATGCCGTTGCGACGGGACGCGGACGCAAGCAAACTGATCCAGGCGCTGTTTGGTCGCTTTTCCTACGCGCTTGCCTTATTGCCGGTATTCGCACGCCAAGTGCGGGAAGTCGTGGTGAAAGGCGGACCATTTCGCGGTGTCCATGGCCATGTATTCGATGGCAAGCAGATAGAAGGCGCATCTGCGTGGTCGGTAGGTACGGAAACCGAGTTGCCCAACCATCCCGGACGCTGGCGAGTCCTGCGTTTCCGGCCCTCGGACTCAGGACGAGAAACCATGGGCACCGCAGCGTTGGCCCTCGGTCTCCAAGTCCAGCAGGACGACCGGTTGCCAGTCGGAGAAGACGAAGACGCTGAGGTCAGATGCGTTCCGGCCGCCTTCCTCCGGAATGTGCCGTTCCTCTGGAACGTCACGCCGACGAGAGAGGAATGGGCCTGCGGATACATCGTCAACGGGCCGTTCAAACTTCATCCCGGCCGAACCCGCGTGTCGCTTGATGATGCTACGACCCTCCAAGCGGTCGGTGACCTCGGCGACGAACTCGGAAGCGGCTTGATCGAGTTGCACGATGTCTTGACCGGTGCCACAGCGTCGACGCACGGCCCAATGCTTGGGGGAGACGGTCAGAGCTTCCTGTCGTCTCTGTGGGAGGTGCTCGCCTCCGGCACCGATCAAGGCGATTCGCTACGTCAAGAGTTCCTTCTCCATTTGCATGGTAAAGATCGCGGCGTATCCGCTTGGATGGCTGCCCGTCCGGTTGTGCCCACCCGTCTTCCGGCACCATTTCCGCCGCTGCTGCCCCCCCTGCGTTCAGGGGTGTCGTGGGAAGTCGCGACCGAAGGCTTGGACGATCCCAATCTGTGCGCCGCCCTCGCCGAAATCGACGATGAAGACCTCCGATCCCTAGTCGCCGGTCGGCGCATCGTGTCCGACGCAACCAACCGACGCCTCGTGCCATTGTGCGCTCTCGCGGGGCCGGACGGCGACCCCATCCGTCCGTCCACGGTTCGCCCGGCCGACCTCTTGGCGGAACTGGCTGAAAAGTGGGACTACCTCTTGACCCCCACGCGGCTGCACGCGCTGCGCCCCCTTTCCGAAGCTGCGGCTTGGGATTTGGTTGCCAACGACCCGCACAATGTTGCTTGGCGCACCAAGTTGAGAGCGCGATCGGCTGACGGAAGTGAGGAGCCTCTGCGAAGATTGCTGTTGCAAGAAGTCTCTGCATTGCAGGATGGAGCTGACGGAGACCATGACGACGAATTGCTGCGGTCCGCCTTCGCTCCCAGCAACAGGATTCTCGACCCGGCGTACATCGGATGCCGCGAAGACTGGACCGTGTTCCGGTGGCTTCGGGTGCAGCATCGCATCGATGCCGCCGAAATCGCGGATTGGTACATGGACGTCAGGAAGGACCTTCGACCCGCCGCGCTTCACTATCTGCTGGACGGAGAGTTGCAGGATTCCGTCCTTCGCCACCTCATCTCACTCAGGACATGCCCATCGTGGCTTCGGGATTTCGCTGGCGTCAGCCAATTGCTCGAAGAGATTTGCGAAGAAGCCTGGCTTCGCCGGAGACTTCTGGGAGCCCTCTTTCCCGCGCGGTTCGTGTCAGAGCCGCCGCCACGGCCGGTGCAGATCGACTCTGACACATTCTTCAACCGGCTATCGAAATGGTGGGACGATGACGCCGTGCGTAATGAAGTGATCACTGCGTACGAAAGGCGGGCTTGGCCGGAGTGGCTGCGACGAGACGGCGACATTTCAGACCGACTCCAAGCCAAATCAGAAGATCACTGGCTTGCACTGCTGGTTCTGGGAGTGTGCCGGGGCCTTGGTCTTGCCCGGGACCATCACCACCGTTCATTCCTGGAGTTGGTTCACAAGCGCGGATGGTGGAACGTATTCAAGACCCCCGGCGATGAGGGTGCCTGGATGCGGATGCTGCGGGAATGGCAAGACGGTGCATTGGCCAAGCTGCCTTACGCGAAGTGGATGTCACGTTTTCCGGCGATTTACCAACTTAGTCGATATCGGGATGTCTATGTTCGTTTGCTCAAGTCGGCTGGACAACGCCCGGCGGCCATGTACGACATCACTCGCTTGCTCACGCCGAGAGTCGACCAGGCTCTCACGGGCGCGGGCACGCACTTCGATGCACCTCCCGCGCCGCTCGATATGGGTCGCCACTGGGTGCTACGGGAACTCGTGCGTCTGAAGGTTGTCGAGGGTGAGCATCTGTACCGGGACTGCTGGGTACCCGCGGAGCAGGTACTCCGGTTTCTTCGCAACTTCGGCCTCGATCCAGATGACGGCATGTCCAACCCGCAGAAGGCGCGCGCTATCTTCAACTTCTTGGCGTCCGAGTTGGAGACGGCAACGCCAAATCTTCATCGTGCCTTCGACATACCTGTTCGGCACGTGGCTTCGTCGGCGGATCTGCGCCGTCGGTTCGGTTTGGAGCAGTGATGGCGCCTTTCGATACGAACGCACCAGTCCGGCATCCCCGCTTTGGTACCGGTCATGTCATGCTGGATCAGGGCGAGAGCGTCGTTGTCCGCTTCGAGCACGGGATCGAGGAATGTCTGTCGGCCAACCTCGAGCCTATCGACGGTCTGACGGATCGGCTGGCCGCCGGGCGGCTCGATCCCGCGCTGGATGTCGTCACGCGAGTCCTCGGCGAGTGCATTCGCTCAGTCAACGACGCCTGGGGCGTTTTTTCACGATCCCGCATCGATTTGCTGCCGCACCAGCTCTGGGTCTGCAAGCGCGTCCTCGAATCGTGGCCCACACGATGGCTGGTGGCCGACGATGTCGGGCTTGGTAAGACCATCGAAGCGGGCCTCATCCTCATGCCGCTGCTTTCGTCCGGGCGGGTGCGCAGGCTGCTGATACTGGCCCCCGCGAGCTTGGTCGAACAGTGGCAGGTACGAATGCGCGAGATGTTCGACATCCGGCTCTCGATCTACGTTTCCGATGCCGACACAGACACCTCCGATTACTGGAATACGCACGACCGGGTCATTGCCTCCGCCCATACGCTGCGGCTCGACAAGGGCAATCGCTGGGAGCGCCTGTTCGACGCTGAGTCATGGGATCTCGTGCTCATCGACGAAGCCCATCACATGAACGTGGACGAACAGCGCCACCGCACGTTGTCGTATCAGCTCGTCGAACGGCTGCAGGAGCGTGGTAAGGTTCAGTCTATGGTGCTGTTCACGGGTACCCCCCATCGTGGCAAGGACAAGGGATTCCTCTCCCTGCTGAAGTTGCTTCGACCCGAAGATTTTGATCCAGAACAGCCTCTCGAAGAACAAATCGAGAAACTCCGCACCGTCATGATTCGCAACAACAAGAACTCCGTCACAGACATGTCGGGTGCGCCGCTATTCACTCCGGTGCGATCAAGGCGGGAGACGTACGCCTACTCACCGCAGGAGACGCATTTCTACGAGCAGCTCACGCAGTTCATCATGACCGGGAAGGCCTATGCCGCCGGTCTTGGATTCCAGGATCGACGCATGGTGATCCTGATCCTGATCACGATGCAGAAACTCGCGTCGAGTTCCGTGGCGGCAGTGCGGCGGGCTCTCGCGCGACGGCTCGCCCGACTCCGTGACGCGAAGGCCAAGTTGGAGGAATCACGCGAGGATCTGGCGCGACTGGAGGAGTTACGAGTTGAGGACGACCCGGCAAATCTGGACGAAATCAGTCGGCTGGAAGAGCGAGTGGCCGAGAGCCTAAGCGGCGTCAACCTCAACCCGAATGAGATCCCAGCCCTTGAGGAATTGCTCACGGCGGCAAATGACGTCACTGAGGAGACGAAGATCGCGCGCATCCTGTCCGTGGTCGAAGAGTCCTTCGCTGACAGATCCGTGCTCTTCTTTACCGAGTACAAGGCGACCCAGGCCCTGCTCATGAGTGCTCTACATGAGCGTTACGGCGACGGGTGTGTGACGTTCATCAACGGCGACGGTGTCGTTGAGGATGTACGAGATTCATCTGGCAACACCTCCGACAGGACGGAGGACCGACGTCTTGCGGCAGCACGCTTTAACCGGGGAGACGTTCGCTTCCTCGTTTCTACGGAAGCGGCGGGCGAGGGCGTCGACCTTCAGGAGAACTGCAGCGCCTTGATTCATGTGGACCTGCCGTGGAACCCGATGCGCCTGCACCAGCGCGTTGGACGCGTGAGCCGCTACGGCCAAACCGATCCTGTCGAAGCAGTGACGGTGAGGAACCCGGACACGGTGGAGAGCCGGATCTGGGATCTGCTGGACCAGAAGCTTGCTCGAATCAACTTGGCCTTCCAAGGCGCAATGGACGATCCCGAGGACATTCGACAGCTCGTAATCGGGATGGCATCCCCAGGCATGTTCACGAAGGTATTCTCCGACGCCGACTCTGCCGGCCTCAGGGGCCAAACGCTCGACCAATGGTTCAATGCCGAGACCGCGACTTTCGGCAGTGAGGACGCGGTGCACACCGTACGAAATCTCATTGGCCATGTCGCTCGCTTCGATTTCGGAGCCCTGGCGGGCCAGATCCCGCGTGTGGATCTTCCGGATCTGGTACCGTTCTTCAAAGCGATCCTCGCTGTTCGAGGGCGCCGGCCCGACCAAGCGGACAACCATCGCCTGAGCTTCCGTCCACCGGACGAATGGAAAGATGACTTCTTGATCTCCACGGTCGACCGCTATGACCTTCTCTTCGCCCGAGAACCGCAACCTAAGCAAAGGGAGGATCTCGCCGGGGTCGGGCTGAGGGTTGTCGACCGTGCGGTTCGGGATGCCGTGACGCTGTCCGCAGCGTTCGCCACGATCAAAGGCTTGGACGCTCCCATCTTCGTATTCAGTGTGCAGGATCGCATCACCGGCTCCGATGGTCCCATCCGCGCCGCCGTCGTCGCCGCCGAATCAGGTGCGGACGGCGACTGGAACCTGGTCCGTGATTGGGAACTGGTACATCGTCTGAACCCGTTTGCCGACAAACCCCGCAGCTTCGTATTCAGCGATGCCGAACCGGCGCTCGACGTTTCGGATCTCATTGCGAGCGCACGACAGTATGTAGTATCGCAGATCGATGCATTGGATCTCCCGTTCGCGTTGCCGACGGTCGAGAGCCTGGCTTGCCTCGTACCGGCCGAGCGAAGGCCCATTCGGTGAGGCCCTCAAGTCATCCATCCGCCGACCTCAAACCGCTTCCCGCCCTGTATCGCCTGCAATCTAAGGACGCCATCGCGCTACTGGAGGCACACTGGCGTGAGATTGTCGCATGCGCGTTGAACGCCGGCGCCACGACCTCTCTTCGGGTGTGCGCCGAGCAGTAGTATCATGCGATATGCTCGAATAGTATCATGCTGTCTCACGGCAAGACCTGACCGGTGGTCCGGCGCGCTCCCGGCTACCGCACCCTTAGCGCCCACACGGAGATGTGATCGGGCAACCGTCCTCCGGTCGGCGATGTGACCTTGATGCTGGTCGGGCGGAGCGCACCGGTCGGCGTCCAGTGGAAGTACAGGGACGATCCCGCCCGCACCCGGCGGCCAGTGAGGCGGGGAGCGGGGGCGGAGGAGGTGTAGGGTTGGAGTTGCCAGTTCGAGGGCCGCCGTCGGAAGAGATCGTGCAGGTCCCAAGTAGACATGCCGTGGGCACGGTAACCAGGCTGCAGGTCGAGCCAAAGGGTGATGTAGAAGTCGGCGAGGATATACTCCCGTCTCCAAGACATCTCGGGGCTGACATCGATTAGAGATGCCAAGCCGACTACGGGCGATACAGTGAGGCGTCTCATCAAGGCGCGCTCACCGCCGACGTAGTCTTCCCCCCAGCGGTCCATCGCGTAGCGAAGGACCATGGAAGGAACGCCGTATACTGCATCCCCCAAGCAGGGACCGGAATTGCCCTCTTGTTCGCGGCCGATCCAGCTGCACTCCTCCGGCGCGCGCGGGATTCTTCCGGTACCATCGCCACGCCCATCTCGTCCGAAGAAGGCCGCCATGTCCGCTATCCAGGCGTTCCAGTACCAGTTTCGTCCTTCTTGAGAGGCAGTGTACGCGCTCCAGCCCAGTTCGTGACCGGAGCCGTGTCCGAAGAGGCGATACGCGACGAGTTGTTCGGCTAAGGAAGCACCGGCCTCCCATTCCCATGAGGTCTTCCACTTTGATCCACCGGCACCCAGATGGAGACCGGCGTTCGCCTGAATCAAGTGCGTAACTTCGTGTGCGACCAACTGGGGGTAATAGTCAAGCAGATCCTGCTTGGAAACTTCCCCTCCCACCACACCTTGTGGATCAGGAACCTGTCCGTAGAAGATCTCACCTTCATTGCTGGTCGCGCACTGTGTGCTCGGGAAAAGATCTCCGGACCAGACCCAGCCTCCCAGGTCCGGTTCGCGGTTGACCTCCTTGGTCATCAGCACTAGGAAGCGACCGTTGCCGTCAACGTCCGATAGCCCCCCAAAGTAGTCGTCATGAACACCCTTGACGTTGGTCGAATAGAAGGCATCCAGACTCGCCAGCTCCGAATCCGTGAAGGTCCCGGCGGGATTTCCGAGGTCGTCCAGCCAGATCGAACTGTTGCCGACCAAGCGCACTAGGGCGCGCACCTGCCCGGAATTGGTGCACAGGCCAGCTTCGGGGAAGTCCGCATACAGCGTCAGCGTATCCCCGACTTGCAGGTCGCGCCGGGCATCCGCCAGCGCGGGGCGGGTCGAGCGCCCCAGCCTCCGTAGCAGTGCTTCGTTGCGGGCCATGATCTCGTTGTGTGCCCTCGCCCGCCGCATCCGCAGGGTGTCGTCGGCGAGCGGCCATGCGTCAATGCCGCCGCCCACGGATGCGCGTGCCATCGGCAATGCAGGCTGCCCGGCGAACGTGGCCAACGCGCTGAACGGCCCTTCAGCCCATGCCGCCATTCCGCTTCGGCTCGCTTCTTCGCGCGCTTCGCTATCCGCCGCAACGACGATGCGGCCGCTCTCCGTTGCCACGACGGAGGCATCCCAGGGGGTGCCCGTCAGAGTGACACCAGTAAGCGAGGCTGGATCCTCCGAAATGGAAGTAACGCCGATCAAGTACTCACCACGGGACGCGTTCCCGGACAGGTGGAGGCAGCCGTTGCCACCGTAGGTATACCAATAGTGGTTCGGCTCCACCTCCAAGCTCTCCGGCGTCACCCCCACTGTCCGCGCGTCGCTCCTGCTCCCCACCGCCACCCGCAGCTCCTCACGGCGCGGCGGCAGGCAGTCGCTCTGCGGAACGATGATCGACAGACTCGTCGCGCTCGCAGAGGTGACCCGCGCGCCACGACCCCCCACGGACACCTGGTTCTGCGTAGCGGTGGCCGAGAACCCGGAGCCCGTGATCCTCGCGGACGCACCCTCGACCAGCACGGCGGGCTCGACCCCCGATATCACCAGTTCCCCCTGAGCCTCCGGCTGCACCGTGACCCGGAAGCTCAACTGGGCGCTCAAGCCTCCGGGGTCGCTCGCGGTCGCCGTTACAACGGCCGATCCGACTGACACCGCACCGATGCCGAATTCGCCACCCGACACCACAGCCAGGACAACTGCTGCGTTGGAGCTGCCCGCTGCGTACGTCAGCGCATCGCCGTTGGGGTCGCGGAAGTGGTCTGCCCCCTGCCATGCGCGCACTTCTCCGACCGTCACGGTCAGATCGGGAATGGTTGCCACAACTACGGGGGCCTGATTGGCCGCTCTTGCCGTCACGGAAAAGCGCTGCTGAGCCGTCAGCCCGCCCGGATCCGTCGCCGTGATGGTGATGCTCGCGGTCCCGACTGCAACTCCCTCTACCGTCAGGACGCTGCCAGCCACCGTGGCAGTCGCCACTCCCCTGTTGGAACTTGCCGCGCTGTAGCTCAGCGTTTCGCCGTCAGGGTCGTCGAAGAACGGAGATACGTCGAGAGTCATCGCCTCACCGGGTTCCAACGACTGCCCGGGGATGGTTCCGATCGCAATCGGTTCCCGATTCAGCACCGTTACAGCGAAACTCTGTTGAATTGATATCCCCGCGGGATCGGTCGCCGTGACCGTCACCCTCGTGGTCCCGGGTGCAACGGCGGCGATCGTCACCGAGCTTCCGGCAGTCTCCACTGACACCACACCCGTATTGGCGCTCGCAGCGGTGAACGTCAGGACGTCGCCGTCTGGGTCGGTGAAGTAGGACGACATGTCCAACTCCATCGTCTGCCCGGTCGAGAGGGTCTGAGGTGGGGTGGTGTCGAGAGTGGTCGGGGCTCGATTGGGTACCGTGACCGCGACGCTCTGCTCTGCCGACAGCCCATCGGGATCGCGAGCGGTAACCATGACCGTGGACATCCCCTGGGTGATCGCTGTCAGCGAAACCACGCTCCCGGCGACCGATGCCGAGACTGCCGTCGCGTCCGAGCTCGTCACCGAATAGGTCAGCGCATCTCCGTCCGCGTCATTGAAGTACGCCGATACGTCAACGGAAGCTGTGTCCCCGACGAAGATGGACTGTGCCGGGACAGCATCCACCGCGACCGGGGCCTGATTGGGCACCGTGACGGTAAACGTCAACTGTGCCGACATGCCGCCTGGGTCTTGGGCTGTAACCGTTACGGTCGCCACTCCCCGAGCGGCCGCGGTCACGGTCACCACGCTTCCGGACACCGAAACTGAAGCGGTCGCGGCATTCGAACTCGCCGCCGAGAAGGTCAATGCGTCTCCGTCGGGATCGGTGAAGTAGCTCGCCACGTTCACCATGACTGTCTGCCCCGCGGCTACCGTTTGAGGCGAGATCGAGCCGCTTGCCAGAGGCGCCCGGTTCGGAGCCGGCGGCGGCGGTCCTGTACCGGCATCGCCGCAAGCCGCGGTCCAAAGCACGATCAGCGCTACCGCGGCACGCACGACACTGCGTGTCGAAGGGGATTGGCTCACCAGGCGCTCTTCAAGAGCAAGAGATCATGGATGCCAACTGGTCCGGGGCGCCCACGGGCCTCCGCGTCTCACTCACTCACCGGCGGCGGATCCTCCTCCTCGTCCTCTTCCGGCGGGCGCGGGCGGTTCATGCGCAGCGTGACCCCGCCGAAGAACGTGGAACCGGAGCGCTCGACCTTGTGGTCGCCTTCGTACAGGTAGTCGAGGACGGCCTGGTCCCACGAGAGTCCCGCCTTCGCCACCAGCTCCATCCAGGGCCCGTGTGCGGTTTCGTCGGGGGCCTCGGTGACGCCGCTCCAGATCGTGACCCGCGGATTGTAGCCGCCTCCCCCGCCGCCTGAAGATCCCTTCAGGGGCATCTGGATGAGCACGCTGTCGGTCATGGGCAGGCGGAAGACGTCGGCGTCGGTGTCGAAATCGGCGCCGTAGCGCTCGTAGCGGGCGTAGGTGCGCTGGTTCATCTCGAAGACATCGCGGTTCGAATTGATGCCCCGGGTGATGTAGTCGCGCAGCTGGAAGGCGGCGTCGCGGTGCCGGGGGAACTCCGGGCTGTCCACGTAGCCGAATCCGGGCATGAACCAGCCCTTGTTGAATCCCCAGTTGCGTTCGGTGACGCGTCCGCGGCGCACGAGCCCGGTGTACTCGGAAAAGAGCTGCACCACCTGGTGCGAGGGGTAGCCGTGCGGGTTCAGGAAGATGTCCGGGAGCCACGCCTCCCAGAGCCTGCCCCGCACATGCGACTCCGGGTAGATGGGATGGTCGTCGCCGGAGCCTGAGCTGACGTCGACGCCGAGCGACCCCAGATAGCCGGCGTGCAGGATGTAGTCGGGGGTGGAGGTGTACAGGTCGTACGCCAGTTGGGCGCCGTCGGGGTTGGTGAAGGGATGGATGATGACGTTCACGCGGTCCAGCCTGCGGCGCTGCTCCGGGTCGGTGAGGAGCAGCTCGGCGTGGCGCAGCACATGGCTCGTGGACGACACTTCGTTGGCGTGCTGGCGCGCGGAATAGATGACGGTCGGCTTGTAGGTGGTGGCCTTGGCGCGCGACCAGTGCGAGGCCTCGATGGGCGGCATCAGGTCCATCGCCCAGGTGGTCCTGCCCAGGTAGGACTCGCCCGCCTTGTAGACGTGCGCCTCCTCGAAGGCGTCCCCCATCTGGGCGAGGATGCGGTGCCCCTCCGGTGGCGGCATGGGGGTTTCCCACTGCACGAGGGGCTCGCCGGAGTAGCTCCAGCCGTCGGGGAGCAGGGTGCGCCAGTCGGGGAGGGGTTCCGGCGCGCCGTTGGCCGCGAGATGGACGGTGCGGCGCGACTCCGGGTCCTCCTCGTGCGTCCACTCGGCGTGCACTTCCAGGGATCCCAGACCGGGGAACGCCAGCGCGGACGCATACATGCCGCGATCGCGCATGGCCTCGATGTGGCCGAGGGCGGCCTCTACCTGCTCGGCGGAGAGCATGCGCTCGTCGACCTGGAGGGGCGGGGCGTAGGCGAGCAGGCTGTCGCGCATGTCGGCGTCGGTGTCGACGCGCACGCGCAGGGCGAGGTGGGAGAGGCCGGGCGTGCCTGCGCGCACGTGCGCGCGCCGCGCCGATGGGCGCTCCATGGTGATGCGCGGGATGTCCAGCCGTTCCTCGCCGGTCTCGCCGGAGCGCTCGCGCCAGCTGACGACCACCGCCGGGCGGGAGGTGGCGAAGCCGGAGAACGAGATGTCGACGGTTCCGGGCGCACCGTCCGCCCTGGGCAGCATCACGGGAATGACGCGTCCCGGGAAGGTGAGTCCCTGTCCGCGCGAGTTGCGCCCGATCAGGTCGAAGAACTCGATGGTGCCGAAGTAGACCTCCTCGTGCAGGGCGTCCATGGTGGAATGGATCTCGTTGTCGATTTCGAGGCGGTAGTCGGGCTCGCTGAGTTGTACGTCGACGACCAGCTCGCCGAAGAAGGGCGCGTCCGCGTTGCCACCCCGCGGAATGCCCTTGTGGCGCTCCATCACGTAGTCGTAGATGGCCGGCAGGGTGGTGCTCTGGTAGTAGTCCCAGAACGCCTCCGGATCGGTGACGATGCGCTCGTCTGCGAGGGTGCGCCCGGCCGCGCGCGCCTCGATCCAGCCGGTGGTGACGCGAACGTGCTCGTAGTCGCGGAAGCGGTCGACGTACGGACGCATCACCCACTTGGGATCGAAGGTCTCGGTGAGGATGACGTCGCCGCCCGAGTCGGTCACTTCGACCTCGTAGGTGGGGCCCTCCAGCACCTGCTCGAAGCGGATGCGCTCGAGGTCGATGCCCAGGTCGCGCGCCAGCACCTCGTCGATAGGGAAGATCTCGTGCAGCCAGCGCACGGGGGTGTGGATGGCCTGCTGCGGCCATTCCTCGGGCGGGTCGTTGCGGCGGAAGCGGATGACGATCTCGCCGATGTCGGCGTCCTCCAGCCGGGGGCGGACGCCCTCCTGGAGCCAGTAGTATCCCTGCTTGAAGGCGGAGCGCACCTCGACGACGGTGGCCTCGGGGTCGGCGCCGCGCTCGAGGAGGGCAGCGAGGACTTCCGCCTCGAGCGCGCGGCGCACCTCGGGGGGCTCGCTCAGGCGGGCGCGCACGGTGACGGGCTCGCCGGACGCGACTGCGGGGAGCACGTCTTCCTCGACGATGGCGCGGAAGCGGTCGACCTCGGAGGGCAGCGTGAAGGATTCGGAGAAGATGGACGCGGCGTTCTGCACGTCGCGGTTGTCGACCACCACCTCCAGCTCGCCGGCGCCCAGGGCGGCCGCCCGCTCGCGGATGAGGTCGGCGAGGCCGGGGTCGGCTTTCTCGACGGAGACGAGAACTTCGGCGGCGGCGAGATCGCGGCCGGCGAGATCGGCAAGGATGCGGTCGAGCTTGTAGAGACCCATGGCGGCCTGGCCCGCGGGGGAGCGGCCGGAGAGCGCGCTCCAGAGGGCCTGTTCGACATGGTCGAGGGTGGGGCGGTCGTCGCCCCGGGCATCCAGGTGGGGGAGGGTGAGGGCGAGGTGGTCGAGGGCGTGGCGGGCTCCCGCGGCGTCGCCGCCGGTCACGACCAGCGAGGGCTTGCTGCCGAAGGCGTCGGGGACCAGCTGGATGAGTCCCTCACCAGCCTCGAGGCCGGCCAGGTCGACCCGGCCGCTGTCGGCAAGCTGCTGGGTAAGCGGGTTGTCGGTGCCGGCCAGCACGAGGGTGGGACGGGAGGCGGGGCGCTGCAGGCCGGCGGCGGGTTCCACCAGCGGCACGACCAGCCCGGTCGTCTCCAGCCCGAGGCGGGCGGCCAGGTCGGGCAGCGCCTCCACCGCGGCCGCGCCCGGGGCGATCAGGGCGTCGATGCGGTCGGGGATCTCATTGTTGTCCGAGTCGCCCAGCAGGCCGTCGGGGGTGTACAGGTTGGACAGGTCGAGCGACCCCTTCGCACCGCTGCCCGGCCGACCCGCGACCGGTCCGGGCGCCTCCGGGGCGGCCCGACCCGGGATGCGCACCACCGGACCGGAGGCAAGGCGCACCTCCACCGAACCCAGGCCGGGGTAGGCGAACGGTTCGTCCGACCCCTCGGCGTCATCCGCCGCCTGCGGGTCATCCTGCCCGGAGGGGGCCGCCCCGGGGTCGGCCGGGTCGGCGGGTTCCGCCGCGGCCGGCGTGTCCTGCCCGGTCGCCTCTTCCTGCCCGGCCGCGGCCGGGACATCCTCTCCGGCCGCCAGCGCGCGCAGCACCTCGGCCGCGGCGTCCACGTCGGCCGCGGCTACCTGCAGGTCCGCGATCAGGCGGTTCACCCCGTCCGATCCGGCGCGCGCGCGGACCTGCCAGAGCCGAACCTGCTCCACCTCCACCCCCGACCCTTCCAGGGCCGCGCCCACGTCGTCGCCCGCCCGGCCCAGCAGCGGCGCCGACAGCGTACGCGTGTGCGGCAGCACCCCCGCGAACATGCGCGCCGCAGCGACCAGCCCATCATCACCCCCACCCACCACCACCACCCAGCGCCGGCCATCCGCCTCGCGCACCACCACCGCCCCTTCGTCGGCGTCCAGCGAGGCCGGGTCGACCCCCGGCGAGGCCAGGCCCGATGCGGCCAGCCCGCTCCGGCCTACCACGACCAACACCCCGTCCGCCTCCGTGCCGCGCGCCAGCGGAAGGTCCAGCGCCATGGTCTCGAACCCCAGGCGGGCGGCGATCTCGGCGGCCGCACGCGTCTCGGCCAGCGTGGGAGTATCCCCCATCACCAGGGAGGCGTTGACGAAGTCCGGCACCTCGTCGCCGTTGGTGTCGAGCACGACGCCGCCGATGTCGAAGAGGGCGGTCAGGTCACCGGGTACCGAGGCAGGTACGGCCTGGGCCACGCCCACCGAAGGCAAGCCGGCCCAGATCGCCGGTGCGACCGCCAGCGCGAAAAACACGCCCGACCCAACCCGGCGACACCGCGCCCCCACCTTCCGCCTGCTCCGATCGACCCCGAACCGCGCGCGGAGCGCCTCAGGCCGGAGCCCGATCATCGGCGTGCCGGCGCCCCGGGCCCGCCGGCCGCAATCGCGACGCGCATCGCCGCCAGGGCTTCGAAGGCCAGCCAGAGCACCAGCACGAAGATCGCGCCGCCCACGCCGAACAGGAGCCAGGTCTCGCTGGCCCAGTAGCCGATCATGTTGATCACCATGGCCCACGTCGTCATCACCAGCAGGAAGGCCAGCGGCACCAGCGTCACCCAGATCCTCCGCTTGAGGCTGAAGAGGAAGAGGGTGATCACCAGCAGGCTCATCGCCCCCGTGAGCTGGTTGGTGGTGCCGAAGAGCGGCCACAGGCGCATGCCGCCGGCGCCCCGGTCGACGCCCAGCGCCAGCAGGGCGCAACTGGAGACGGCCAGGGCGGTCGCAAGCCAGCGGTTCTGCGCAACCTTGATCCCGTACTCGTTCCCCAGCTCCGAGATGATGTAGCGCTGCAGGCGAACCCCGGTGTCCATGGTGGTGGCCGCGAAGCTGATGACCACCACCGCCGCGAAGGTGACCGCGAGCTCCTGGGGAATGCCGATCCCCTGCGCCAGGAATCCCACCCCCTGCACGAACGCCTGGGTCGCGCCGGCGGAAGCCGAGGCAAACGATCCGTAGTGGTCGTGCCAGCCGTCCACCCCGACCACCACTGCGAATCCCGCAGTGGTCGCCAGAATGGCGGTGAGCGCAAGCGACCCCTCCCCGACCGCGCCCCCATAGCCCACGTAGCGGGCGTCCGTCTCCTTGTCGAGCTGTTTGGACGACGTCCCCGACGAAACCAGGCCGTGGAAGCCGCTGATGGCCCCGCAGGCAATGGTGACGAACAGGAGCGGAAACCAGTTGGGGGTGTCGGGTGGCAGGTTCGTGTTGATCGCCGGCGCAACCACCGGCGCGTTGGTGAAGATGATGCCCAGCCCGATGATGCCCAGCGCCACGAACAGCTGGTGGCTGTTGACGTAGTCGCGGGGCTGCAGCAGGAGCCACACAGGCAGCACGCTGGCGAAGAAGGCGTAGATGAAGAGGACGATGACCCAGCCCGCGCGCACGCCGTCGGTCGTCGCTGCCGCCGCCGCTGCTGCCTGGTCGCCCCCGGCAGCCTCGATCTGGGCGGGCGTCGGGTCGAAGCCGAAGAAGTCGGGGAGCTCGAGCGGCACGGACTGGCCCACCCAGATCAGGAAATAGAGCACCGCCAGCGCCCCAAGCGACGGCCACAGCAGCCCGGCGCCCGAGCGGTAGATCAGGAAGCCCACCGTGATCGCGACCACGAGGCTGCCCCAGACCGGCAGCACCGCTCCCGGGTTGCCGATGAACAGGTTGGAGATCACGACCGCGAACACCGCGTTCACCAGCAGCAGCAGGAAGAAGATCACCAGCAGGAAGAGCACGCGCCCCCGGTCGCCCACGATCTGGCCCGCGAGCGTCCCGATGGAGTTCGCCTTGTGCCGGGTCGAGATCCACAGGGTGCCGAAGTCGTGCACCGCGCCCGCGAAGATCGTCCCCAGCACCACCCACAGGAACGCGGGCAGCCACCCCCAGATGACCGCGATCGCCGGACCCACGATGGGCGCCGCCCCCGCCACCGACGTGAAGTGGTGACCGAAGAGCACGTTGCGGTTGGTGGGCAGGAAGTCCACCCCGTCCTCGAACTCGTGCGCTGGCGTACGGAAGTCGGGGTCAAGCTGGTAGATCTTCCGGGCGACGTACCGGGAGTAGACCAGGTAGCCTGTGGCAAACGCGGACAATCCGACCAGTAGGAGTACGATTGAGCTCACGGATGCCATCCTTTGTTGAGGTAACCGGGGCGCATCCCGCGGAAACGGTACGCGCTCACCTGCGTGCCGAGGCGCGGAACGGTCAGTTTACGTCGCGCGCTCCGACCTCGGCAACGCCCCCGCCAGACGTTCCAGCGCCTCCAGCCCATGCAGCCGGCCTTCGAACAGCGGAACGGCGTGCACCGGATACTTCGAGAAGCTCGTGCGCACCCGATCGGCATACTCTCGCTGCCGCTCGCGCCGGGCCCCCAGCAGCCCCCCGTCCGCGTCCTCGGGCACCACCTGGTTCAGGAAGATTGCGGCCACGGGGATCCCGTACTTGTCGAGCATCTTCACCGAACGCTCGGTTTCGGCGACGGGCAGATGCTCCGGGGTCACGACGAAGACGAAGCCGGTGCGGTGCGGGTCGGTGATCAGGGCACGCGCATGGCGGAAGCGCGCCCGGCGTTCGGTGAGCGCGCCGAGCACCGGATCCTCTCCGGGGTCCTCGGCACCCGCCGCAGCGCCCGCCACGTTCCGCCACATGCGGCCGAGCACGTTGACCTTCCTGCGCCGCGAGATGAGCCCGCTGATCCACGCATCCATGAGTTCCGGCAGCGAGAGCAGCCGCAGCGTGTGGCCCAGCGGCGCGGTGTCGAAGATGAGGCGGTCGTATTCGTGGCCGGCCTCCTCGGCGATCCGGGTGAAGCGGTCGAACAGCGCCGATTCCTCGGCTCCGGGCGTCACCCGCGCGATGTCGATCTGGCGCTCGACCTCCGCCATCAGGCGCGGGGGCGTGCTGTCGGCGATGCGCGCCTTCACGTCGTCGATGTAGCGGTCGGCTTCCTCCGAGGGATCGATCTCGAGGGCCCACAGCCGCGGGCGCACCTCCCGGGCCTCGCCTCCGAGCCGGGTTTCGAGCACGTCGGAGGTCGAATGCGCGGGATCGGTGGAGACCAGGAGCGTGCGGCGCCCCTCGCGCGCGGCTTCGAGCGCCATGGTGGCGGCCAGGGTGGTCTTGCCGACCCCGCCCTTTCCGCCGAAGAAGACGACCTCCCGGTCGAGGATGCGGCGCGGCCTGGCCACCGACTCAGAGTCTCAGCAGCATCTGAAGCCACCATCCGGAGCGCGGGGCATGCCGATGCGCACGTGCCACTGGTGGAATTCCTCGATCACGTCGGGATAGATCTCGAGGGCGTAGAACGCCACCGGGTTGGGGGCTCCCAGCAGATCCGCGAATCCCAAGAGCAGGAAGGTGTCCCGCTCCTCCCGGTACGAACGATAGATCTGGGATCGGTAGGGGGCGAAGTAGATGCCCTCGTAGATCTCGCCCGCGGCCCGCAGACCCTTCCTCACGCGCCGGATCGCCTTCCGGAACCGGCCCATCCAACCCTCGCTACCCGGCATCGTATTCCTCCTCGCTCACCGGGTCCCCCCAACTGGTCACCGCGTTCACGTTCAGCGCGATGTGGGTCATCGCTCCGCCGGGAGCCGCGCCATGCCAGTGGTTCTCCCCCGGATCGATCACGATGACATCGCCGGCATCCGCTTCACCGACCGACTCGCCTTCCTTCTGATAGCGGCACCGACCCTCGACGATCAGCAGCATCTGATACCCGCTGTGCGTGTGCCAGTTGGTGCGCGAGCGGGCCTCGAAATGCACGCGGTAGACGTTGACCCGGGGATCGGCGGGGAGGGCGCCCTCGATGCGGCGCAAGCTGCCGGGGCCGGTGAAGTTGGCCGGGTCGGAGGACTCGCGGTCCAGGGTCTCGAGGGGGAACACGTTCATCTTCGGGGTCTCGTCCGTTCGCCGTTTGCAGAGGGCTTGCCGCGTGCCCATGATCGCGCCTGCCGCGCGCATTGGCCAGTGGACTCCCGTCCCGGGCTCCATCATATTCCCGGGCCGGAGCATGTGGATTCCGGCACCGATACGGGAATCACGCAGTCGATCGTCCAACCGCCAAGTCCTCCGATGACCGTCACTCGCCCCCCGACCAGCCGCCTTGCGGGCATTCTTCCGGACGCCGAACGCGTCGTTGCCGAGCACCTCCTCGTCCAGATCGAAGAACTGAAGGCCGAGCGCAACGCCGTCGTGCTGGCCCACAACTACATGACGCCGGACATCTTCCACGGCGCGGCGGATTTCACCGGCGACTCGCTGGCGCTGGCCTACCAGGCCGCCCGCACCGACGCCGAGGTGATCGTCATGGGCGGCGTGCACTTCATGGCCGAGACGGCGAAGATCGTGAGCCCGGAAAAGACCGTCCTGATCCCGGACACGGAAGCCGGCTGTTCCCTGGCCGAATCGATCACGGGAGCGGACGTGCGGCTGCTGAAGGAGCGGTACCCGGGGGTCCCGGTGGTCACCTACGTGAACACCTCCGCGGAGGTCAAGGCCGAGTCCGACATCTGCTGCACCTCCTCGAATGCGCGTCAGGTGGTCGAGTCGCTGCGCGAGGACCGGGTGATCTTCCTTCCCGACCGCTACCTGGGCCAGTGGGTGGCGTCCCAGACCGACAAGGATCTGATCCTGTGGGAAGGTTCGTGCGAGGTGCACGAGCGCTTCACCGGGGCGGAACTGCGCGACTACCGGACGGGCCGGCCGGGGCTGCAGATCATCGCCCATCCGGAATGCCCCTCGGATGTCCTGAAGGAGGCGGACTACGTGGGCTCGACCGCCGGGATGATCGACTGGGTCGAGGCCAACAAGCCCGCCAGCGTGGTGCTGGTAACGGAGTGCTCGATGAGCGACAACGTCGCCGTGGAGCACCCGGAGGTGGAGTTCGTGCGGCCCTGCAACCTGTGTCCGCACATGCAGCGCATCAGCCTGCGTGGGATCCTGGAGTCGCTTCGCACGATGCGCCACGCAGTGACCGTGGATGCCGCGGTGGCGGATGGGGCACGCGCCTCGGTGGAGCAGATGCTGGCGGTCGGGCGGCGGCCCGTGCCCGCCTGATGTGAGCCGGCTGGTCGCTCCGTCGGGCCCGGACGTCGACCGCGTCGTCCGGGCGGCGCTGGCCGAGGACCTCGGGGACGCGGGCGACATCACCAGCCGCGCGGTGATCCCGCCGGGAGCGCGGATGAACGCCGCGCTGGTGGCACGGGAGGCGGGGGTCGTGGCCGGCCTCCCCGTCGCGGCACGCGTGTTCGCGCTGGTGAACCCTGAGGTGGCGTGCGAACCGCTGTGCCGGGACGGGAGCGTGGTCGCGGCAAGCCGGATCCTGGCCCGCATTCACGGACCGGCGACGGACGTGCTCGCCGCGGAACGAACCGCGCTCAACTTCGTGGGACACCTGAGCGGCATCGCCACCCGCACCGCCCGCTTCGTGGCGGCGGTCGCCGGCACGGGCGCCCGCATCCTGGACACGCGCAAGACGACGCCCGGACTGCGGACGCTGGAGAAGTACGCGGTGCGGGCCGGCGGCGGAACCAACCACCGCATCGGCCTCTACGACGCGGTGCTGATCAAGGACAACCACATTGCGGTCGCGGGGAGCGTCGCCCGGGCCGTGAGGGCGGCCCGACCCGGCACCGGCACGCCCATCGAGGTGGAGGTCGACACCCTCGAGCAGGCACGGGAGGCGGCGGCGGCGGGCGCGGACATCATCCTCCTGGACAACATGGACCCCGCGACCATGCGCGAAGCGGTGCGCCTCATCGACGGAAAAGCCCTCACGGAGGCATCCGGAGGCATCGATCTGGAGCGTGTGCGCCAGGTGGCGGAGACCGGGGTCGACCGCATCTCCGCGGGGGCGCTGACCTACGGCGTCCCGCGCCTGAACGTCGCCCTCGACTTCGAGAGCGCCGGCCTCGAACTCGAGAACGCCGCCCCGTGAGCCCGCCGGACGCGACTCCGGGCGACTGGCGCCGCCTTCACGACGAAGCCTCGCGCAACCGCGAGACCTTCTACATCGACCCCGCGACCGGGCTGGCCGTCTTCACCGAGTTCGGTCTGCGCCAGCGGGGCAGTTGCTGCTGGAGCGGCTGCCGGCACTGCCCCTACGAGCCCGGACGGACCGACCCCGGAGACTCCGCCTCGAAGGTGGAGCCTCCGCAATGGCTGACGCCGCTCCGTCCGGAGCCCGAGCCCGTCGACGTACTCTTCTGGAGCGGCGGCAAGGACAGCTTCCTCGCCTACCGGGCCCTGCGGCGCGAGGGAGCCTGCCCCGTGGTCCTGCTGACGACCTTCGACGCGGCCAGCCGGACGATCGCCCACCAGGAGCTGCGGGTGGAGCTCGTGATCCGCCAGGCCGAACATCTGGAGCTGCCGCTGCTGGGCGTGCCCCTCCATCCCGGCATCGCCTACGAGACGCGCATTGCAGACGCGGTCGCGCTGATTCCCGCGGTCGCCCGCTTCGTGTTCGGCGATCTGCACCTCGAGCACATTCGCGAGTGGCGCACGGGGGCGTTTCGCGAGCTGGCGGCGAGCCGCGGCGCAGCGCTCCACTTCCCGATCTGGCAGGTGCCTTGCGAGGTGCTGATGACGGACCTGGAGGCCAGCGGGATCGTCTGCGAGGTGTCCGCCGTCACCGACGCGGCGCGCGGCGCGCTCGTCCCCGGCCAGCGCTTCGACCGCAAGGCGATGATACGGCTTCCCGACGGAGTGGACCGCTTTGGCGAGAACGGAGAGTTCCACACCCTGGCGAAGGTGTGGGAGGTGGCCGGCCTCCCTTGACAGCCTTCGGCAAACGGTGCCACTCTGGCATTGGGTGTCACACTTCATACTGGTGATATGATGCGCACAACCATCTCCATTCCCGACAGCCTGGCCAACCTCGCCCGAAACGAGGCCCGGCGGCGAGGTGTGAGCTTCTCCGCCCTCGTCCGCCTGTCCCTTGAGCGGCACTTGTGCCGGCCAGCCGGAGACAAGCTGCCCTGGCAGGGCATCATCGCGGACTCCGAATACGCCGCCCGCGATCTCGATCGAGCGATGGCGGCCCGATGGCCTGACGATGTTGCTGGCGATCGTTGACAGCGGACCGTTGCTGGCGAGCGCAAACTCCGCCGATCCCGATCACGCGGTTTGCGTGGAAGCGCTGACCGAGTCCGGCGTCGATCTCGTCATCCCGGCTCTTTGCGTCGCGGAAGTCGCCTGGTTCCTCGGACGCCGCCACGGGGCTCAAGCGGAAAGCCGGTTCGTGGACGGGCTGTCCAGGTTCACGGTCATGGCTCCCGAAACCGAAGATTGGCCCCGCATTGCCGGACTCGTCCGCCGATACGCGGATCTTCCACTCGGCACCACAGACGCCTCAGTCGCGGTGCTGGCCGAGAGGCTCGCGACAACGCGGATCATTACCCTCGACAGGAGGCCCTTTTCGGTGCTTCGCAACGCGCGTGGGCAAGCGTTCGATCTTCGTCCCTGAGTTGGACGGCCTCGACTCGCTCGGGCCATTCTCACTTCCGCTACAGGCGCAACGCGTCCTCTCCCAGCACTTCGTCGAGGTTGCTCGCCAGCCGGTCGGCGTCGTCTTCGTCGAAGACCAGCGGCGGCTTGATCTTCACCACGTTGTGGAGGGGGCCGTCGGTGCTGAGCAGGATGCCGCGGTCGCGCATGCGCTCCACCAGGTAGGTCGCGTGGCGCGGCGCGGGGTCGAGCGAGGCGCGGTCCGTCACCAGTTCGATGCCCTGGAAGAGCCCGGTTCCGCGTGCGTCCCCCACGATTGCGTGTCGCTCCACCAGGCGCTTCAGTCCCGCGAGCAGCCGCTCTCCCACGCGGCGGGCATGGTCCTGCAGTCCTTCCTCCTCGATCACGTCGAGCACCGCCAGACCAATGCGGCACGACACCGGGTTGCCGCCGAAGGTGTTGAAGTACTCCATCCCGTTGTCGAAGGAGCCGGCGATCTCCGGGGTGGTGACCACGGCCGCGAGCGGATGGCCGTTGCCGATGGGCTTGCCCATTGTGACGATGTCCGGCACCACCCCGTGGTCCTCGAAGGCCCAGAAGGAAGAGCCGGCGCGCCCGAACCCCACCTGCACCTCGTCGGCGATGCACACCCCGCCGGCCGCACGCACGCGCTCGAACGCGCCCCGCAGGAAGCCGTCCGGAAGCACGATCTGGCCGCCGCAGCTCAGGATCGACTCGAAGAGGAAGCCGGCGGGCCGTCCCCCGAGCGCATCGACGGCGCGGCCGACCTCCTCTGCGTAGCGCGCGCCGCAGTCGGGATCGGAGGACCGATAGCGGCCGCGGTAGCCGTCGGGCATGGGAACGCACGCCACCCACGGCGGGGGACCCGCGCCCCCGGGGCCGTCGAACTTGTACGAGCTGAGCTGCACCAGCGAGCTGGTGTTGCCGTGATACCCGCCCTCCAGCACGACCATGCCCTCGCGCCCGGTGTGGGTGCGCGCCATGCGCAGCGCCAGCTCGTTGGCCTCGCTCCCGGTGCACACGAAGAAGCAGACGCCGAGCGGATCCGGCAACGTGGCCGCGAGGCGCCGGGCGTACTCGGTCAGGCTGTCGTGCAGGTAGCGGGTGTTGGTGTTCAGCACTGCCATCTGTTCGCGGCCGGCCTGCACCACGCGCGGGTGCGCATGGCCCACCTGCGCGACGTTGTTGACGCAGTCCAGGTAGGGCTGGCCCCCATCGTCGTACAGGTAGGCGCCGCGGCCGCGCACCATCTCCAGCGGACGCCGGTAGGAGATGGAGAGCGACGGACCGAGCAGCCTGCGGCGGGCGCCCAATAGCTCCGGGGCCGCATTCTTCCCGGCGGGAGCCAGGTCCGGGGTCCCGAGCACGAGGTTCGGATCCGGCGAGAGGCTGAGCCACACCTCGCGCTGGCTGGGCGGCGCCACGCCCGGGAAGTCGCCTTCGCGGTCGAGCAGGTCCGAGATCACCTGGAAATGGAGATGCGGGGCCCAGTCGCCGTTCTCCGGATACGGCCCGATTCGGCCGATCTCCTCTCCGGCGGCGATCTGCTGTCCCGGGCGAAGCCCCGCCAGCGAGTCGCGCGACAGGTGGCCGTACAGGGTGTACCACGCGCCCGCCTCACCCGCCTCGTGGCGCAGCACGATGGTCGGCCCGTAGTCGAGTCGTGCGTCGTTGTCACGGAAGCTGTGAACGACTGCGTCGCAGGGAG
>JAJEBS010000062.1 GCA_022822425.1 Gemmatimonadota bacterium
TCGGCCACGATGCCCATGTGGATGCGCCGGCTCTGGAAATCCCGCAGCAGGCGCGTCAGGGGCAGGGAACCGGGGACGAAGAAGGGCTCCCGCGAGAGGTCCGACAGCCGTGCCTGCGCCTGTCCGCCGGAGTGGGCGGCATAGGCTTCGCGCACATAGAGAATGCCGGTGACATCGTCGATCGACTCGCCGAACACCGGCACCCGCGAATACGGCACCTCGGGCAGCTGGTCGATGATGTTGCCGAGCCGCAGCGAGTCGCTCCAGGCGAAGATGGACACGCGCGGCGTCATGACGTCCCAGGCGGTGGTCTCGTCCAGGCGAAAGGCCCGTTCCGCCAGTTCGTGCTCCTCCGGCATCACGACGCCTTCCTCCTGGCCCAGTTCGGCCAGTTCGCTCACCTCCCGCTCCTGGGCGGAACGGCCTTCATCGCCCGGCCTGTGGATCCAGTAATGCGCGAATCGCCGCACCGGGTAGAGGAGCGGGCGAGAGAGCCGTTCGAGCAGGAGCAAGGCGGGCGCGCCGAGGAGTGCCAGCCGAACCGGTCTGGCCTGGGCCACTGCGCGCGGCACCAGTTCGCCCGCGACCAGAACCATGCCGACGGCCACGACCGCGGCACTCACCACGGACCCCGTCCCGACCTGGGCGGACGCCCCCACCCACAGCCCGGCTGCACCCGCGTTGAACACCGTGTCGAAGAGCACGTAGGAATCGAGGAACCGTACGGGCTCCTCCCGCAGGCGCGAAAGCTTGTCGGCCTCCTGGAAGCCTTCGTCCACGAGGGTGCGGATGCGCGACTCGCCCACCGTCACGCAGGCGGTCTGGGCGGCGGTCAACAGCGCCGACCCGACGAGCAGCATCAGCCCCAGGCCCAACAGGATTGTGGTCAACCGAGGTCTCCCGCCCACGGGAAACCCGCCGCCGATCCGACCCTCGCAGGTCGGCTCCGCCAGCCTGACGGAGGCTCGGAAGCGCTGGTACTGCTGGGATCTACCTCCACTGGCGGCTCTCCTCAAGCAGCTCGCGAATGATGTCGTGTGTGCCTCGATTGCCGGCTTCCGCCTCGAAGTTCAGCACCAGGCGGTGCGCCAGCACGTCGGCCGCCACGGCACTCACGTCGTCGATCGACGGCATGGCTTCCCCGTTCATCGCGGCGCGCGCCTTGGCGCCCAGCACGAGAAACTGGGAGGCGCGCGGCCCCGCTCCCCAGCTCACGTACTTCCTGGTGACCATGGGCGCGTCGGGCGAAGGCCGAGTAGCGCGCGCGAGGCGGACAGCGAAGGAGATCAGCGCCGGCGACGCCGGCACGCGCCGCACCAGGTTCTGCAGCTCGATCAGTTCTCCCGCGGCAACGACGGGCGAGACGAGGCCGTCGTCGGCACCGGTGGTTCTCATGGCGATCTCTTCCTCCTCCCGCTGATCGGGATAGCCGATCCGCAGCTCGAGCATGAAGCGGTCAAGCTGCGCCTCGGGAAGAGGATACGTGCCCTCCTGCTCGATGGGATTCTGGGTCGCCAGCACGAAGAACGGAGGAGCAAGGGGCATGGTTTCGCCGGACGCCGTCACTGCCCGTTCCTGCATCGCCTGCAGGAGCGCGGCCTGGGTCTTGGGCGGGGCCCGGTTGATCTCGTCGGCGAGCACCACGTTGGCGAAAATGGGTCCGCGCACGAAGCGGAACACCCGCCGCCCGGAAGTCCGGTCCTCCTCGATCACCTCGGTGCCGGTGATGTCCGTGGGCATCAGATCGGGCGTGAACTGGACGCGGCCGAACTCCAGGTCGAGGGCGTCGGCGAGGGTCGACACCAGCAGCGTCTTCGCGAGCCCCGGCACGCCCACCAGGAGAACATGCCCGTTGGCAAGCAGGGCCGTGAGAAGCCCGCCCACGATCGCCTCCTGACCCACGATGCGCTTCGCGACTTCGTTGCGCAGCGCCTGCGTGACCGTGCCAACCCGATCGAGCAACAGCAGATCCCGATCGTCCACCATCGTGTTCTCGAGCGTTCTCATGTGAGGCTGCAGCTCCGGGTTCGAATCGAGGAACGGGCGACGGATGCCTCTCGCATCCGCAAGATCGCAGATTCCGCAAGCCTAGCGAGAATAAACCGATTGTCGGGACAGGATCCCGGCTCGCGCCGGGCGATGCCGAAGGTACGGGCACCAGCCCCCGGCGCGCCAGCCGCCGCTGTGGAAAAGGGGTTCCGGGGCGTGCTTCCCGGACCAGCGAAAAAGGGGCGTTCCCGAGGTTGCGCCGGATGCGCCAACCTTCTAGCTTCTGTCGGCTGTTTCCGGGGTAGGATCGCACCCGTGGGAGGTTGACCAGGTGGGCGACGAAAAGCCCCCGCGAGCTCCGGCAGGAGATCCGTGGAATCCTCGGGCAGATGCAGCCCGCGTTGCGGGGCAGGGGCTGACCCTGGCGCTCGCGACCGGGCTCTTCCTGTGGGTGGGCTGGTGGCTGGACAACCGGCTGGGGACGGTCCCGGTGTTCACCGTCCTGGGCGCCTTCGTCGGAGCGGCCGCGGGCTTGTACAGCCTCTACCACCACGTTGTCCTGGAACCACGCCGGCAGAGAGAACGGGAAGAACAAGAGCGATGACGCTCAAGTACGCGGGGGTGGCCCTCGCCATCCTGGCCGCCGCAAACGGCGTGATGTTCCCCTGGCTCGACGGCCCCGGCAGGGCCGGTCTCCTGGTTGCGGCCGCCATCACGTTTCCGGTTCAGGTGGCGGCCTTCGCCCTGCTCTGGAAGCATGCGGCACGGCCGGCCGATGGGCTGGTCGTCTGGATCGGCGCCGCGGTCGTGCGCATGGCGATCGTGATCGCCCTGGGACTGGCGGTTACGCTGCTGCCGGCTCTTTCCCCCGTCACCACCCTGCTGGGGTGCGCGGCATTCTTCTTCGTGCTTCTGATGCTCGAACCGGTCTTCCTCGCCGCCCGCATGCGGTCCGCGGCGGAAGCAGCCTGATGGGGAGAACTCCATGATCGCGACCGCATTGCTGCAGGAGGGGCACGGTGCGCCCGCCCACGGGGCGGAGGGCGACGGGCCCGATCTCGGCGGGACCCTGATGCACCACATCGTGGATGCCCACGAGATCGAGGGTCCGCTCGGTGTCGCGTGGCATCTGCCGGAGTGGGAGCCCCTCCACCTTGGTCCCCTCGCGGTCAACCTGTCGCCCACCAAGCACGTCGTGTTCCTGTTGCTGGCGGCGGTGATCTGCGCCCTGGTGTTCACGCTGGTCGGACGCACCGCCAGACGGCGCAAGGTACACGAGGCGCCGTCGGGGTTCGCCAACGCGATCGAAGCGCTGGTGCTCTACTTCCGGGACGAGGTGGTGCGCAAGAACATCGGCGAGGGCGCCGACAAGTACACGTCCTACATTCTGACGCTCTTTTTCTTCATCCTGACCATGAACCTCCTGGGGCTGGTCCCCTGGGGGGCCTCGGCGACCGGAAACATCTCCGTTACCGCGGTGCTGGCGATCGCCACGTTCCTTGTGGTCGAGGTGTCCGGATTCCGTGCCCTCGGCCCCGCCGGCTACGCGCGCACCATCTTCTTCGTGCCCGCCGGCATCCCCGGGTGGATGAAGCCGGTCATGCTGCTGGTCATGATCCCGGTCGAGGTGGTCAGCAAGCTGACCAAGCCCTTCGCCCTCGCGGTCCGCCTCTTCGCCAACATGACGGCGGGCCACACGCTCATTTTCTCTCTCCTGGGCCTCATCTTCATCTTCGCGCAGCTCACCTTCGCAAGATGGGCGGTTGCCGGTGCTTCCGTCACGGCCACCACGCTGATGATGGTCCTCGAGCTGTTCGTGGCCTTCCTGCAGGCCTACATCTTCGCCATGCTCTCGGCCGTCTTCATCGGCCTGATCCGCCACGCCCACTGACGGGCGGGCGTTCTCCGCTTCACGACGAACCAATTCGAAACCTCCACCACGGACGAGAAGACTGACCATGCTGCACGCGACACTGACTGCGGTCCAGGAGGCCGCCATGGACATGGAGACGGCCAGGAACTACCTGAGCCTCCTGGGCGCCGGCATCGGGTTCGGGTTTTCGGTGCTCGGCGCGGGCATCGGCATCGGGCTCATCGGCAAGGGCGCGGCCGAGGGGATCGCGCGCCAGCCCGAAGCCGCGGGCCGGATCTTCAACGTCGGCATCATCCTGGCGGCGATGATCGAAGGGGCCGCGCTCTTCGGCCTGGTGCTCGCATTCCTGTACAAGACCCTTTAGGCCGGAATCCCCGGCGACGAGGCGCCGACCTGTGCCGGATCCCGCATCCGGCCCGGTTCCGGAGCCCGTCGGGGGCACCTTTGGTGGTACGACTATGAGAGCATTATCGGTGGCTGCCCTGGCGGCAGCACTCAGCGCCCTTCCTGCATCGCTCCTGGCTCAGGAAGGTCCGGGGCTTTTCGACATCAACACGGGCCTGAGCCTGTGGGCGCTGATCGTCTTTCTGATCCTGCTTCTGCTCCTCGCCAAATTCGCCTGGGGTCCGATCCTGAATGCGCTCGAGACCCGCGAGCAGAATATCCAGAGCTCCATCGACGACGCCGCACGGCTGCGCAAGGAAGCGTCCGACGCGCTCGACGAGCACAGGCTGCAACTGCGCGAGGCGCGCCACGAGGCGCAGCTCATCATCGCCGAGGCGAAGGAGGCCGCAGCCCGCCTGGGGAGTGAGCTGGAAGCGAAGGCGCGGCAGGAGAGCGCCGCAATCGTGCAGCGCGCGCGGCGAGAGATCGAGGTGGAGCGGGACGCCGTGCTGGAGGCGATCCGCAAGGAAACCGTCGCCCTCGCCCTCGCCGCGGCGTCCAGGCTGGTCCGGCAGCGTCTGGATGCGCGGGAAGACCGGGAACTGGTGAACGACTACCTGTCGTCGCTCTCCGACACGGCCGGGGGGCACGACGCGTGAGGGAAGAAACCGTCGCCAGGAACTACGCGGAAACCCTCTTCGCGCTCGCCGGGCGTCACGAAGGGGTCGAGGCGTACCAGGACGCGCTGGCCGCCCTGGTCGGAACCCTCAACGAGAGCCCCGGGTTGCGAACCTTCCTGGCAACGCCGCGCATCGCGGCTGCGGACAAGAAGGTGGTGCTGCGCACCGCGCTCGAGGGTCGCGTCCCGGGACACTTTCTCAGCTTCGTGCTGGTCACGGTCGACAAGCGCCGGCAGGCGCTGCTCGAGCAGATCGCGCTCTGCTACCACGAGCTTCTGGACGAACACCACAAGCGGGTCCACGTCGAGGTCACGGTGGCGCGCGCGCTCGACGACACGGCGCAGACGAGCGTCGCCGGCCGGCTCTCGCGGCTGCTGGGGCGAACCGCGATTCCGCACTTCCGGGTCCACCCGGAAATCCTGGGCGGGGTGGTGGTGCGGGCGGGCGACACCGTATACGACGGCTCCCTGAGACGTCGCCTCGAAGGGATGCGCCACTCGCTGCTGGCGGCATCCCTAGGCGGCACTGGAACAACCAACGGCGGAGGCTGACGCCTTCGAGTCACCACAGGACTGGGCATGGCTCATACTGATTCCCAACTTCGGGCCAGCGAGATCAAGGACGTTCTTCTTTCCGAGATCGAGCGCTACGAGGACCAGCTGCACGCCGAGGAGGTCGGCGAGGTGCTGGAAGTCAAGGACGGCATCGCGCGCATCTACGGGCTTACCAACGCCATGGCCAGCGAGATGCTGGACATCACCTCCAGCGAGACCGGGGAGACGGTAACCGGGCTGGCGCTGAACCTCGAGGAAGACAACATCGGCGCCGTGATCATGGGCGACTGGACGCAGCTCCACGAGGGTGACGAGGTCCGCCGCACCGGACGCGTGCTGGATGTCCAGGTCGGGTCGGGGTACATCGGCCGGATCGTGGACGCACTCGGAAACCCGCTGGACGGCAAGGGACCCGTCGCCCCCATCGAGGGCAGCCGTCAGATCGACGTGGTTGCGCCGGGCATCGTGCTGCGGCAGCCGGTCAAGGAGCCGCTCCAGACCGGGCTCAAGGCCATCGACTCGATGATCCCGATCGGGCGCGGCCAGCGCGAACTGATCATCGGCGACCGCGGCACGGGCAAGACCGCCATCGCCGTGGACACGATCATCAACCAGGCCGACACCAACGTCATCTGCATCTACTGCGCGGTGGGGCAGCGCGCCGGAAAGGTCGCCGCGGTGGTCGAGACCTTCCGCGAGCACGGGGCGATGGACTACACCGTCGTGGTGGCGGCCAACGCCTCCGATCCCGCGCCCATGCAGTACATCGCGCCCTACGCCGCGTGTGCACTGGCCGAGCACTTCATGTGGCAGGGGATGGCCACCCTGGTGATCTACGACGACCTCTCCAAGCAGGCCCAGGCGTATCGCCAGCTCTCGCTGGTGCTGCGGCGCCCACCCGGCCGCGAGGCATACCCCGGGGATGTGTTCTACCTCCACTCGCGGCTGCTCGAACGGGCCGCCAAGCTCTCCGACGAGCAGGGCGGGGGATCGCTCACGGCGCTGCCCATCATCGAGACCCAGGGCGGCGACGTCTCGGCGTACATTCCCACCAACGTGATCTCGATCACCGACGGCCAGATCTTCCTCGAGCCGGACCTGTTCTATTCGGGGGTACGTCCCGCCGTGAACGTGGGCATTTCGGTGTCGCGCGTGGGCGGGAACGCGCAGATCAAGGCCATGAAGAAGGTGGCGGGACGCCTGCGGCTGGACCTGGCGCAGTACCGGGAACTCGAGGCGTTCGCCCAGTTCGGCTCGGATCTGGACGCGGCCACGCAGAAGCAGCTGGCCCTCGGAGAGCGCACGGTGGAGGTGCTCAAGCAGCCGCAGTACCAGCCCATGCCGGTCGAGAACCAGGTCGCCACCATCTACGCCGTCACCAACGGCTATCTCGATGCCATTCCGGTGGCCGAGGTGCGCAAGTGGGAGCGCGGGTTCCACGAATTCCTGGGGACCTCCGCGAAGGACGTGTTGAGCGGGCTGCGCTCCGAGGGGATGCTCAGCGAGGAGATCGAGACCCGCCTGGTGGACGCGATCCAGGCCTGGTCCGGGATGTACCTGGCCGACTCCGACGCCGCCGGCAACGGCGGGGCGAGCTGACATGCCCGGAGCCCGCGACGTCAAGCGCCGGATTCGCTCGGTCGAGAATACGCGCCAGATCACGCGGACCATGGAACTGGTCGCGACCTCCAAGCTGAAGCGGGCCACCGATCGGGTACGGGCGGCGCGGCCCTACAGCGAGGCCCTGAGCGCCATCGTGTCCAGCCTGCATGCGCCGGAATACGCGGAGGCGCTGCCGGTGCTTCGCAAGCCGGAGCGGATCCGTCGCGCCGCCGTCCTGCTGATGACCGCCAACCGGGGGCTGGCGGGAGCCTTCAACGCCAACCTCATTCGCGAGGGGCGTCAGTTGCTTGACAGGCTGCGTACCGACGGGGTGGAGGTCGACCTCCACCTCGCCGGCCGCAAGGGGCTCGCCTACTTCCGGTTCCGCGGCGAGCCCATCGCTTCGAGCCGAAGCGACATCAGCGACGACCCGACGGTCGGTGACGCCGAGGGGTTGTCCGGTTCGCTGCGCGAAGCCTTCGAGGCGGGTGGGATCGACGCCGTGTACCTGATCTCGTCGGAGTTCCGCTCCGCCATGTCGACGCCTCCACGGGTGCTTCA
>JAJEBS010000077.1 GCA_022822425.1 Gemmatimonadota bacterium
CCTGCGGCCTGGTCGGCGGCTGTCCCGGGGTTCAGAGCCTGACGGATACGGCCTTTGCCTCCAGTCTGGGCGGAGACCGGCGTCTGATGGGGTTCGTTCGCCTCGTCTGCTTCGTGCTCGTGGGCGCCGCCGGGATTGACCTTGTCGCCGTGTTCCCGATGTTCCTCCTGGGCGGTTTGATCGTCTGGTTAGGAATCGATTTTCTGCGGACGTGGGGGTGGGAAATCAGACGAGAGCTGCCACCGGCGGACTATCTCGTGGTGCTGCTGATTCTGCTGGTTTGCATATGGTCTGGAATCCTCCTGGGGATACTCTTCGGGGTGGTGGTGTCGGTGGTCCTGTTCGTGATCACCTACAGCCGGCTCTCCAGCATCAAGAGCGAGCTCACGGGACGGGACCACGCCAGCCACATCGAGCGTGCTCCGGAGATTCGGGAGATTCTCGACCGCGACGGCGACCGCATTCTCATCCTGAGGCTGCAAGGCGTCATCTTCTTCGGGACGGCGGGCGACCTGATGGGCATGATACGCGCAAGGCTCGCACCGGCGGACGAGCCGAGCCTGGAGTACCTGGTCCTGGATCTCCAGCATGTCGACCTGGTCGACGCGTCGGGGGTCAGGAGCTTCTCGAGACTGGCCCAGGTTACGGAGAGTCATGGGGTTTCGGTAGTGATCACGGGCCATGACGCAAGGATACGACGGCAGTTGGAAGACATCGGGTTCTTCGCGGAACCGGAAGCCGCCGCCCTTGTCCACCGCCTTCAGTTCTCCCAGCTCAATGAAGGCGTTGCGTGGTGCGAGGACCGGCTTCTCGACCGTCGCGGAGTATCGGAGTCCGGTGCCGCCGACACTCTGGAAGGCCGACTGGCCAAGCTGCTGGGAGACGAGGAGGCCGCTCGCGACATGGCGCCGTTCTTCCAGCGGCAGGAACATGCCGCGGGGGACTGGCTGTTCCGACACGGGGAGCCGGGAGACAGTCTCTACCTGGTCGAATCGGGTACGGTGTCGGTGGTGATCGACACCGCGGAGGGCGACGAGCACGTCGTGCGCGTCTACACGAGCGGCGCGGTGCTCGGCGAGATGGCCGTCTACATGGAAGGACCACGGACGGCGAGCCTGCGCATTGACGCCCCGAGCGTCCTGTTTCGTCTCGACGCCGACGGATTGAAGCGCCTGCAATTGCAGCATGCTGAAGCCGCCGGTCGCTTTCATGCCTCCATCGTCAGGATGATCGCGGGACGCCTGGATCGCTCCACGCGGGAGCTTCGGCGCCATCTGTAGGTGTATCCGGACCATGAGGCATCGACCGTCGGACCTCGGGAGCTTCGGACAGGTGATTCGTCGAGGCCCGGAGAATGTCCGGTGCAGACCTGAATTCCCGGGGAGTGGGGCTTCGTAGATGAGCGCTTCGAATCACATGTACGTCCGGTTCTGGGGGGTCCGGGGAAGCATTCCCGTCTCGGATCCGCGTTACATCCACTATGGCGGCAATACCTCCTGCATCGAGCTCCGCTGCGGGGAAACGGCACTCGTTTTCGATGCCGGGACAGGTCTTCGCGGGCTCGGAGCGGCCCTTGTCGAGGAAGGATGCACCGAGGTCGACCTGTTTCTGTCCCACACTCATGTCGACCACGTGCTCGGCCTGCCGTTCTTCCCGTTCGCCGACCGGAGCGGCAACACGCTCCGGTTGTGGTCCGGCCATCAGCCGGCGAGCGGGGCCACCGAGAGGGCGATCCGTCATCTCATGAGCGCGCCGCTCTTCCCCGTGCCGCCCGAAGTCCTTGCCGCCGACATTGCGTTCCGCGACTTCCGGGCCGGCGAGACACTGACTCCGAAGCCCGGCATCGCCATTCGCACCGCGCCGCTCCGTCATCCCGGCGGGGCGACCGGCTACCGGAT
The DNA here is from genome assembly GCA_022822425.1 of Gemmatimonadota bacterium. Classification (GTDB taxonomy): domain Bacteria; phylum Gemmatimonadota; class Gemmatimonadetes; order Longimicrobiales; family Gaopeijiaceae; genus BD2-11. The sequence goes on from JAJEBS010000077.1 coordinate 1,899, forward strand.
CGAGTATGACGGGCACAGCATCTGCTACGTCACGGACACCGAGCACGAGCCGGGCAGGCAGGACGAGAACGTGGTCGGCCTCATCGAGGGGGCCGACATCGTGGTCTACGACGCGATGTTCACCGACGACGAGTTCCCCCGTCATCGCGGCTGGGGTCATTCTACCTGGGAGGAAGGGGCGCGGCTGTGTCGCGCGGCCGGAGTGAAGACGTACGTCATCTTCCACCACGCACCGGAGCGCGACGACGAGGCGCTTCGCGGGATCGAGGCGGCGGCGCGCCGCATGTTCGCGGGGTCGGTGGTAGCCCGCGAAGGACTGACCCTGAGCCCCTGAGCGGGGTTCGATATCAGGCTGCCTCGTGCGGCCACATGATCTCCGGCGGTTCGAATGCGGTGACCTTCGGCGGGACACCCTCGAACCGCTCGACCTCGACCAGGCACGTGTGCGCGATGGGTCCCTGCGCGAGCCTGGACGTGCCCTTGTCCGGGGTGAGCAGGTTCGGGTTCCCGTGCTTGCACATCGCGCCCGGCTCTCCGCGCGCCTCCGGGTCGAACCAGGCGCCGGTCGATAGCTGGACCACTCCCCGGCGGACGTCCTCGCTCAGCACCGCGCTCGCGAGGCACGCGCCCCGATCGTTGAACACCCGCACCGCATCGCCGGCCACGATGCCGCGGGCGGCCGCGTCGGCCGGGTGCATCGCCGCCGGCTCCCGGCCGTCGATCTTGCCGGCACGGCTGTGCCGGCCGTTGTCGAGCTGGCCGTGGAGCCGGTTGACCGGCTGGTTGGAGACGAGGTGCAGCGGGTGGCGGACCGCGCCCGCGCCGCCCAGCCACTCCAGGGGCTCGTACCAGCGCGGGTGGCCCTGGCAGTCCTCGTAGCCGAAGCTCTCGATGCGTTCGCTGAAGATCTCGATCCGCCCCGACGGGGTGTGCAGCGGGTTCGCCTCCGGATCGGCGCGGAACGCCTCCAGCATCACCACGGGCCGCCCGGGGTCGGGCAGCCTGAACACGCCGCGGTCCCTGAACTCGTCGAAGGGCGGCATCTCCACCGCCCGCTCCGAGGCGCGCTGGCGTGTCACGTCGTAGAGGTGGCGCAGCCATCCGTCGACGTCCCGGTCCGCGGTGTACTCGGACTCGACGCCGAGCTCGCGCGCGATCCCGCGGAATATCGCGAAGTCGTCGCGGGCCTCGCGGAAGGGCTCGACCACGCGGCGGGTCGCGAACAGGTATCCGTCGCGGGGCGAGGCCGCGAGGTCGTCGCGCTCCAGCGGCGAGGTGCACGGCAGCACGATGTCCGCGTGGCGCGCCATCGCGTTCCACCACGCCTCGTTGACGATGATCGTCTCGGGCCGGCGCCAGGCGCGGTGCAGCCGGTTGAGATCCTGGTGGTGATGGAACGGGTTGCCACCGGCCCACCACACCATCCGGGTGTCGGGGTAGGTGTAGCGCCGGCCGTTGTAGTCGAATTCGCCGCCGGGGTCGAGCAGCAGGTCGGTGATGCGCGCCACGGGAATGAAGTCCGCCACCGCGTTGCGGCCCTGCGGCAGCGCGGTGCCCGGCAGGTGCCCGGTGTGATTCCCCACCGCGTTGATCGCCGAGTAGCCGAAGCCCACCCCGCCCCCCGGAAGCCCGATCTGGCCGAGCATCGCGGCCAGCGTCACCCCCATCCAGAACGGCTGCTCGCCGTGGTCCTGCCGGGTC
>JAJEBS010000031.1 GCA_022822425.1 Gemmatimonadota bacterium
GCGGCATGGAGGGACGGACGCCCTACGACGTCTTCAAGTCCGGGATCCCCCGAAAGCGAACCCGCAAACCCTCAGCCGGGAAGGAGGTGAAGAAAGCAGCGTAGGACCTGACCTCGGTGAGGCCGGGTGTCAGGTGATTACTGTACTTGTACAAACTTCCTGAGCGCCTCGCCCGGCATCGAGGAGGTCACCTTCTGTTGCTTCTCGGAGGATTCGGCGGAGGCGCATAGGGAGGCGTTGGAGGGAGTTGGCTGAATCCGGGTCACTCCAGTGGAGCAATCTTGCCAGGGGCCTCATGCCGACGTGCTCGGTTCCACGCTGCCATCAAGTCATCCTGGTGGAGCGATGCCCACTCGGCCACGAATCCCAGCGCTCTTGGTGGGAGCCGTCCCTCGAGTACAGCGAGATCTTCGATTCCGATGATGGCCTGTTTACCACCGTACTCCGCATGGAAGTGCGCCGGACCATGTTCCCGGAAGAACATGCGAATGACGATCCCGTAGAACCGGCTTACCTCAGGCATACCAAGCCCGTCTCTCCAGTCCCGACAGCACCTGTTCGGGCGACTTGCCGGTCAGTTCCATATAAAGGGCGTCAGGGCACAGCTCAATCTCGTCATTCCATGCTACGGCACCGTGCGTTGCGACGTGGACGCAATCGAAGGCGCCAGGTTGATCCCACGCCTGGAACACCCCCTTGCCCGTCAGGCCAGACAGATCGACCACTCCGCTCACTCCATCCGAGTAAAGGAGCCAGATCCGATTTCCGCGACGCGGCTCCACCTTCGTGACGCGAATCATCATCCCTCGCTTTGCTCTCGCCGTCCTGCGACCTGGTGCTCGGCGGGGTGGCGCCGGAGGGCGGCGACCGGGACTCGCGTGCCCTTGAACACCCACGCTCCGCTGAGCGTGAAGGGTTGACGCTCGACCGCCGGACAGGTTGCCCAAGTCTCCATGTGATCACCTCGCTCGCTTAATACCGCCACACCTGAACGTAACGAGGGAATATCGGTTCGCATCCCCTATCGGTCTTCGAGGCCTAGTCGGCGGCGTAGTTCCTCAACATCCACGGGCTCTCCTTCCTCCGCGTCCGCCCGGGCGATGGCCTCCCTCAGGCGCTCGGTATTCCTGGGCGAGCGAAGCAGGTAGTCAGTCTCCGTCCGCGAGCTGAGGCTCGTCCGTTTCCCGTTCTTGCTCATCTGCTTAGGGCTCGACGCTGATCTCCCCTTCGCGCAGCCGCGTGCGCGCGATGTCGTAGGACGCCTGCATCCGCATGAGCGTGTCCATCTTCACGCCGAACGCCTTCTCGATCCGCAGCGCCATGATGCCGGACAGGCCCGAACGGCCATTCAGAAACGTGGAGAGCGCCGGGCGGGACACGCCGAGTACCTGCGCCGCGGCAGCTACGGTGAGACCGTGGGATTCGATCACCTCGGTCCTCACGAATGCACCGGGGTGAGGCGGGTTCAGCATGCGCATCACGGGCTCCGATTCCAGTAGCGATCCTAACCGACAAGTTCGATCCGAAGACTGAGATCCAGCACCTTCGCGGCCGAGGTGAGGGTGTCCAGGCGGATGTGGTCGTTGTCAGGGTCCAGGATCCGGTCCAGTTGACTCCGGCTCGTGCGCATTGCCCGGGCCATGGCGCTCTTGCTCATCTGCCTTCTTTCCATGGCCTGCTCCAGCTGCCAGGCCAAAACGCGCTTCACGGCGATAGCGTTGGTCTCTTCGAACGTCCCTTCCTCTGCCAAGTAGTCTTGGAAGGACGAGCCCACCCGTCCCTTGTCTTTGGTCATGATGTGATTTCCGTTGCTCTTCTCGTCCAGAGCGCGGAGCCAGTCCTTGACCGGCTCCCTTCCGCTCGAGCTCTGGTAGAACGCTCCCGGGAGTCTTTTGAGTCTCGCCAACTGTACCTCATGAGGTACACCGTACCATGCATCGTACAGCTTGTCAACGCTGCCCCGCACCCCTAGCGGAGCGAGGATCGGCCCAAGGTACTATCGTCCCATCATCGGTTGATCAGCGGATGATCGGAGAGCAGTCCGAGGCAACTTCCGCTGGCGGGGAGTGAGCTGGAGGTCAGATCTCCCTACGCACGCAGGAGACACCATGGACGGAACGGCCCCGAAGGCCTGGTCCGGGCGCTGGTGGTCCGCGGTGGCCGGCGGGGCGATCGCTTTCCCGATCGGGGTGCTGCTCCACGAACTCGGGCACTTCGGCGGATTCGCCGCGTTCGGATTCCCCGATCCGGTCCTGCATTTCGCCTCTGCCGGCTGGGGCGATGACGGGCAGTTCGACACGCTCTGGCGCGCCGGTGACGTGGAGGCCGCGGCGGCGATTGCTCCACCGTGGCAAGTAGCGGCCAGCATCGCCGCGGGACCGGTCGTCTCCTACCTGACGATCATCGCCTGCATTCTGTCGCTCCGCCGATCCGGCCCCGGCCCCCTGTCTCTCGTTCTCGGCGTCGGGCTGGTGACACCCTTCCACTGGACGTGGTCGATTCCGGTCCTCGCCTTGAGGCTCCGCGGGGCGCGCGTCGAATGGGGCCCGGACGAAATTATCGTCGCGGCGATCATGGGGATCCCCCAGTTCCTGGTCATTCTGATCGCCCTCGCCAGCGCCGTGCTCTCGTACTGGCTCGTCGTGACCTCCATCCCCCGCGGGCAGAGGACGCGGACCATCGTTCCGACCCTGGTCGGGGCGGCGGTTGTGGGCGGACCGGTGTGGGTGATGTGGGTGGGGCCGATGCTTCTGCCGTGAAGGCCCGGTCGAGGCTTACACTTTAGCTTGCGGCTTCAGACAGATGGGTAGCAAGGCGCCCCTCACGACACCACCCCCCTCCCCTCCCCCTCCAGACTGATCTCGTCCAACCCCACCCCTCTCAACACCTCGTTCACCTCCTCCAACTCCTCATCCCACACCGCCTGCAACCTCTCCAGGTGCCCCTCCAGCCGCTCCACCATGATCTCGAACACCGCGTACATGCCGCTCCCCGGCCGCCCATCGCCCCGCTCCGACATCGACAGCAGGTTGGCCAGCCGGTTGTTCACCTTGATCGGGAAGTTGAGGGGATCCTGGTTCGACCGGTTGCGCACCTGGTAGATGTCCGCTTCCACTGCCGACGCCGCCTCCCGCAGCCGCTCGCCCGCCTCGGCCAGGCGCTCGTCGTCCGACGCCTCCAGACGGTCGTCCAACTGGGCCTTCACGTTCCGGATGGCGACCACGGCCGAGTTGGACGCGTGCACCCGGTCGCGGATCTCCACGCCGAACTCGTACTGGGCGACCAGGTCCTCGTCCGTAACGTCCGTAATCCACGGATGCCGCCTCACCTCCACCTCGGTCGTCTGCACGCGGCCGTCCACGGTCAGGCGTGCCGTGTAGGTGCCCGGCGGGACGGCGGGCGCCATGGTGGCGACGCCCCAGAGGACCATCCCGGGGAAGGACGCGGCGGGATCGGTGCGGAGGTCCCAGCGCAGGCGGTTCAGCCCGGCCGTCATCGGCAGCGCCGGGCCCATCCAGCGGTCGCGTTCCTCGCCCTCCACGGCGGGCTCGAAGGTGCGCACCACATCGCCCGACGCGTCCATGATCTCGAGCGTCGCCTCCCCGGGCTCATCCCCAAGCCACCACGACAGCATGACGCCGTTGGCCGAGCGGTACGCGGCGGGCGGGTCGAACAGCACCAGGTCCTGGGCCGTCGTCTCCGGCGTCAGCTGCCGCAGCGGCGCGACGTTGTCCAGGATCCAGAAGCCGCGCCCGTGGCTCGCCATCGCCAGCTCGTCGTGCTCCGGGATCACGTCCGTGATCGGCATGTCGGGCAGGTCCGGGTTCAGCTCCTGCCATGAGCCGCCGTCGTCGTAGGAGATGTAGACGCCGTGGTTGGTGCCGGCGTAGAGCAGGCCGGCGCGGTTCGGGTCCTCGCGGATCGAGTTCACGTACGCGTCATCGCGGATGCCGTCAACGATTCGGGTCCACGACTCCCCGAAATCATCGGTTTTCCAGATATGGGACCGAAAATCATCGAGCAGCGGCAGGCGCGCCGAGACGTAAGCCCGCCCCGAGTCGAACGCCGAGGCGTCGATGAGGCTTACGCGCCCGAAATCCGGCATATCCGGGGGCGTCACGTTGGTCCAGTTGGCGCCGCCGTCACGCGTTACGTGCACCAGCCCGTCGTCCGAGCCTGTCCAGATCACGTCGATGTCCACCTTGCCGGGCCCGACCGCGAAGATCGTCGCGTATACCTCCGGCCCGTTCATGTCCCCGGTGATCGGCCCTCCGGAACGGCCCAGCGTCATGGGGTCGGCGCGGGTGAGGTCGGGGCTCAGCGCCTCCCAGTTGGTGCCGCCGTCGGTGGTGCGCCAGAGCCGGTTCGAGGAGGCGTAGAGAACGTTGGGGTCGATGGGCGAGAAGATGATGGGAAAGGTCCATTGCCAGCGCTCGACCATGTCGATCGCCGGCTCCCCGGAGTAGAACCAGGGGTAGGGGTTGACCTCGCGCGACGTGCCCAGGCGCCGGTTGAACCTGTCGATGTAGCGCATCGCCAGAGGGCCAAATCACGGCAGGAAATCACGTAAGTCTAACCAGGACTGCACGATCTGCCATTCCTGCTATTGTACTGGACCCTGCTGGACCGTGCCGCGAAAGCGGGAAAACCGGACCTGAATGGCGGGACTCCCGCACGTGCACCGCCTCCTTTCCGAAGGTCCTCGAAGCCGACCTCTCGACCGTGTCCAGGAATCATCGCGCGACCGGGCGTATCGGGTGTTCCGACCTGCCGAAGCGCAACGCCGAAATACTCTGGGCATCGACCTTGACGCACGCGGACGGATTCGCCGGAGCGTCGGATGACTCTATCCGCTGTCGGAAGTGAGTCGGCGGCGCAACTTGTCTAGGATACGGCCTCGACGAGTCTCGTAGAAGTGCAAGAAGCTCTTGAGTTCGGTTGGAATGTCGCCCAGATCGTGAAGGCGACAGAGATTCCGCCTCTCTTCCTCGGAGTACTGCTCGATTAGCCAGTCGGCAGGCAGCTTGGCCCCCTTGCTGCTGTTCGTTGATCCCTCAAGGATCTGAAGGTTAGCTACCCTGTTCACCCGATCCAGATACTCGGGGATCCTCTCCTCGACGACGCCAACCTCCTTAAGACCAGCCGGGGTCATCAGCGCCTGCGGGAAGACGTGGTCGATGTGGAAACGGTTCGTGGCCACATCGACGAAATCGTACAGAAGGAATAGGAGGTTGTAGGCCCTTCCGCCGTACGAGGCGTCGGCTAGGTCCTGGAGTTCCTCTTCGTCGAAGGTCAGCCTCTTTCCACGCGTTCGCATCTCCTCCTCGATCGCACGAGCCGGGAACCCGTTGTGGGACGATCCCTCCTGCATTGCTCTGCGGATCGCCACCAGCAGGTTGTCAACACCGCTGCTCCAGATCCCACGCTTGAGGAGCGAGCGAATCAGCCAGTAGCGGATCGTTTTGAGGTCCTCTGAGCCCAAGGATTGCTGCCGGTGGTGGAGATGGTAGGCGATCGGCAACAGAGCGTTTACCGAGGTCAGGCTCCGTCCCGAGTAACCGAACGAGGAAGCGAGTTCCACCACAGCCGTGATCGTGGTCTTGATTCGATCCCATTGATCTTGGAGGGTCCGGATGTTCGACTGGCGGAAGTTCTGGACCTTGAATCGGATGCTGTCGCTGTCGCCGAGCATCAGGCAGGCCTTGAGCACGAAGTCGTGATTGAAGGAGAAACCCCCGCCAATGCCCCTGATCTTGTCTACGAGCGCGTGAATCTCCGTCCGCGCGTCAACCTCGTCCCACTGGGCCACCGCCATGCTGAGGAGCATGTCCGAGTAGGAAAGCGGCGTGCCACCGCTGTTGGTACGAACGAAGATGTTGAGAACCCGCTCGGGGTCCTGGTCTGCTTCTTCGTAGGCCGAGACGATGCCAGCGTCGTGAACGACGCGGTGGAGCCGGTTGAGCATCTTGTGAGGCTCACGTGTATCGGAGAGCCCTTCGTTATGGACGAAGTCGATCAGATCCTCCGCTTCCGGCACCTTGAGGATGTCGCCGACACGATACCAGTACTCGTGTTCGCTTCGGCGCTGAGCGTGGAGGCGCGTCTGTCCCGGGCACTCTGGATCCGGTGCCGGAGGGAGGAGGCGGAACTTGTACGAGAGTTCCTCCTCGTTCTCAAGCCGAGGCGCACGGAGATTGAGGTAGAGCCGTCGTTCTGGGAAGGCGCAGGGGTTGCTCCACCACAGACGGGGTAGTTTCCATCTGCCGCTTCCATAGAGCCCGATGTTCAGCGCCGTCAGGCGTTGTTGGCCGTCCAGCACCGCTTTCAGGCCGGGCACGGTGGAAGGTGCCCCGTGGGCGGTATTGTGGGGTTTCCGCTGGTCGTAGTTCGTGATGAACTGGTAGAAGCGGTAGTTCTCGGCGGTCTCGGGCTCGACCCGCCAGAACAGGAAGGATCCGATCGGATAGCCGCGCATGAGGCTGTCGAAGAGCCGCTCGATCTGATGCGGCCACCACACGAACTCCCTCTGAATGGCCGGGAGCAGGTAGCGGTTGTTGTGGATGTGGTCCACCGCCTCCTTGATGGTGATCGCGGCCTTGTATGACATGTCTACCGGCAGCGAACCGTGGACGTAGCGCCACTCAGAGCCACCCTCTCACACGTTACCACCCCATCCCACACTACCTCCCAAGTGCCCGGCGAGTACCGCCATTCGCCCGTCCTCACGCCGGGCGGATTCTCCACCGCTTCCCATATTCTGGCGGTTGTCGCCTCCACCCGCACCCGCATTGGGCTGGCAGCCGCGCAATCAGCCGCCTTGAATCGAGGTTCGTCGGTTGACGGACAACGCAACCATAACTCCTGATCGCAATACCGGAAGCCATTCCCGCTCGACCCGTAGGCATCGAACGGCCCGGAGCTCACATAGCCTCGATCTTCCTCGCAGTACCCGGCGGCAAACTCAATCCCGCCAGACCCGACAACGCGCGCCCGGATATGGACATACCGCGCCGAGTCCACGATTGCGATGTCGATTTGCCCCATGCGGCCGCCTTCCACGGTGACGGCTCCAGTGTTCACCGCCTCCCCGGGCAGCAGCCTGCCTAGCAGCTGCCGCAGATCCTGCGCCTCGACACTCTGGACCGTGGCGACCAACGTCGCCAACACCCATCCTGCGATCAGTAAGGTTCCTCGCGCGCTCATGTAGCGTTTCCTCTCTTGCTCATTCGGTCTCCCAAGCTCTGGCGCTGGCCCGGTCCCGCGCGGCCTCGATCTCGCCCGCAAGGTAGCGGAGGCACGGAGAACATGTCACGCTCCGGAGCGTCCGGGTCAGCTTCAGAGACCGGACCTTCGGCTGGCGGCCGCAACGCGGTCCTCCGTCGCGTCTCCAGTGGATGACTTGCGGTTGATTCATGCGGTGTCTCCCCCGCGGTGGCTCAGAGTACTACCGGGTCTCCTCAAGGATAACTCGAAGAAGCCCGGTGACGCATCGAGACCTTGCGATGGCAAGCCGGGTGACAGGTAGCGTCCCAGCGAGCGAGTTCTGGACTGAGGAGCACCGAGGCCCCCGAGAACGTTGCGGAGGTGTTTCTCCGCCCCATTGGCGACGCCGTCCGATGGTCCGGACACCTGCTGAGACATCCTGATACGTCATGAGATATTAGGGCGTTGCCTCCAGGTTGACTCGCCTGCAAGCGGGTCGTCAGCGTTCCAGGCATGGAGACGCTCAAGCAGCCACTATACTCGCACGCGGGCGGGACGATCATCCACACGGGAGACCGCGAACAAGGCTCTCGATCCCTTGGGCTGGACGGGTCGCCGGCCCGGTTGAATCGCGCTGGTCGCTCGGGGCTTGGCTGCCGAGGAGATCGCGCCGAGCATCCGGCGAATCGGTGCACCGGGCGCGGCGATTCACACCGGAGAGCGGCCGGAGCTGGACCTCTTTCCGTTGGGTGTTCCCGCGGAACCGTGCCGCCCCGGTTTGCCCGGTGCCTCCGATCTGGTCGGGGACGGTGCCGCCCACAATGGACTGCCGCGACCGGCGTGGATGGGCATCCGAGCCCTTCGGTCCCCCCGGCTGTATTGAAACCGATTGCGGATCGAATCCGTAGAACACCTCCCTTTGGGTCACCGAAGCCCGAAGGGCAGCAGGATCAAGCGAGGCGAAACACCGGAGGAAACAGACGTAGGCAGGATAATCCACCCCGCGGCGGAACTGATGCCCGTGTCCATCGACGGGGGCGCTGGCAGGCTCAGTCAGCGCTCCATCTTCGGGGGTACGTGGACGGCCCGGCATCGCTGGCCTGCATCACGCTCCTGGCCTCGCTTCCCGAGGCCCGTCTGAACGGGTTCCACGAAGCGCGTGCGGTGGCGCCCCGCCACCGCATTGCCGGTCGCCGCCGACGGGTCTCCGACACGTCGGCGCCA
>JAJEBS010000147.1 GCA_022822425.1 Gemmatimonadota bacterium
CCGGCATGACCGTCTTGCCGGCGAGATTCATGTGGGCGGCCCCGGCGGGCGCCTCCACCTCCCCCGCCGCACCGACCGCGCGGAAACGACCGTCCTCCACCACGAAGACGGCATCCTCGATCACGCCCCCGTCGCCGACGATCACGCGCGCGCCCTCGAAGACGATTGCGTCCGAACTGCCGGCGTCCGGCGCCTCCGCACACGCGGACAGCACCAGGCTCAGGGACAACACGGCGGACAGGACGTCCGCCCGGCGTATCCGATTCCTTGCATACATGCGAACCTCACATCTGGCTTAACAACTGAAGAACGGACTCATGGTATGGTTTCGGGCTCCTCGTCTCGGCTTGAGCTCGTGGCTCTCGGCGCTCCCCGCAGCGGCGTCCCGGTGCCGGAGGCCCTACCGCGCCGGCCGGGTCCAGAGGTTGAGCGGAATCGGCATCATCGGCTTGCGGGCCATCTGCTCCATGAACTGATTGGTGTAGATGCGGATTTCGGAACCCCGGGAGTAGACTTCCATCAGATAGATGTCCGAGACCGCATAGGTCTCCAGCTCGTCGAGCCCTCCCCACGCGAGCGCTTCGTCCACATAGACCCAGGGTTCGATGGCTCGTCCCCGCCGAAACACGCACCGACTGCTCAGTGTCCCGGGGGGACAGGTCACGATGCGCACCATCGAGCGCTGATTCAGGAAGTCCAGCGGGGTGCCGGTCATCGCACGAAACAGCTCCCGCCGGTCGTAGGCCTGGGTGGCGAAACCGGCGGCCCTCCGGCGGAAGCGCAGGCGGGCCTCCATCTCCGTGACGTTCTCGACCGTAGCGGTCACGCCGGCGAGCATGATGGGCCGGGGCGTGAGCGCCACCTGCATCATGCCGCTCGACTCGGGGGTGATGGTGGCGGCCACCGCCCTCTTCTGGTACCCGAACTGGGTGACCACGAGCAGCTGGGGTCCGGCTTCGACATCCTCCAGCCGGAAGATGCCCTGGTCGTCCGTCAGCACCCCCTGGCGACCATTCTCGAGCGATACGGCGGCCGTCGGAATGGCTGTCCCGGTCACGACATCGTAGACGACGCCCATGATGGTCACGCGCGCGGCCTCGGGCTCCGGCTCCTGCGCGGACACGGTCCCAGGGAGACACAGCGCTGCTGCGACACATGGGACAGCGACGAGATACAGGATCTCGCCCAGGGCCGACAGGATGGTCAAGCGGGAGAATCTCGGCATTTGGCAGGTCTCCATGGAGGCCTCCGCGCCAGCGGGGGCGGTCCGGAATCCGATATCGTACCCACATCCTACCAATACGCCGCCGGCTTTGCTCCCGCCACTCCCCGGATCGTGCCCGGTCCGCCGCATCCGGAGCAACTCAATGGCCCCGGGCTGGAACGCTGGTTGCTGGGGGAATCAGATGTAGGGGCAAGCCACCGACTTCGTGGCTGTTGCAGGAATCAGGTGCGTCCGTCTCGATGGTGGGCGATGGCCTTGGCGCCAATGGCTCCGCGAATCGCGTCCACGATCCACGCGTTGATGCTCAAGTGGCTGGCGGCGGCGGCAGCGGCAACAAGTGCGTGCAGTCGCGACCCGAGGCGCAGGTTCAGTTTGCCCGAAAAAGGACGCCTGGGCTCAACGCCGTCCTCCACGCACCATGCGAGGTAATCGTCTACGGACCGCTCGAATTCTCCGCGAATATGGGCGGCATCCGTGGCCTCGAACGTGACGATCGGATAGGGTCCGCTGTTCACCACGCGTCCGTGGAGGACTTCGATCGAGTCGTCGAACTCCACCGCAGCGACATACCCCTTGTACTCCATCATGGCTCTAGTCCCGCGGCTCCAAGAAACAAAGCGATGTCGCGAACCGTCGCACGACCCACATTGGGGCCCGGATGTGGGCGGTGTACAACGATCCTCTCAGGTCCGATGCGTAGCGCTATCCGCGATCCCGCGCGCTCCACGATCTCAACCCCATGGGCCCGCAGCATGGCCTCCAGTTCCCGCCACCTGATGCCCGACGGTGTGGGTATCGCAAAAACCCGCTCCAGTACCTTTCGATGCCTGGTTCTCACGAATCCGAACGTACCGAGCAAGCGGTACTAAATCAAGTACCATTTGTCGGCGGTCGGCGGCTCCCTACTTACTCCCCCGGGAGACCCCTCTCGTCGAGCGCGAGCAGCGTCCGGAGCAGCACGTTGGCGCCGTTGACGATGTCGGAGTCCTCGGTGCGCTCCTCCGGGGAGTGGCTGATGCCGCCGATGGAGGGCACGAAGATCATCCCCACCGGGGCGAGCAGGGCGATGCTCTGGGCGTCGTGCCCGGCCCCCGAGGGCATGCGGCGCGACACCAGGCCGAGATCGCGGGCGGAGGCTCCGAAGAGGTCGCGGAGGCGCGGGTCGGTGGGAGCGGCGCGGCTGGTGTAGAAGCGCTGGAATGCGAACGTCACGCCGGTCTCGCGGGCGATTCGATCGCTCCGCGCGCTTATCGCCTCGAAGACGCGCTCGATGCCCTCCATCGACAGATCGCGGATTTCGAGCGAGAGGACCACGCGCCCCGGGATCACGTTCGGGACGCCCGGCTCCGCCGTCAGCCGCCCCACCGTAGCCACCTGCCGGCCCGGCATCCCGCGCGCGGTGCGATGCACCATGTCGATAAAGCGCGCGGCCCCGACCATCGCGTCCTGGCGGCGGTCCATGGGGGTGGTGCCGGCGTGGTTGGTCATGCCCTCCACGGCCACGTTCCAGCGCATGATGCCGACGATGCCCTCCACCACCCCGATGTCGATGTCGTCGGTCTCCATGACCGCGCCCTGCTCGATGTGCAGCTCGAGGAAGGCGGCAATGGAGCCGGGCTCGCGGCGGGCGTCCACGAGGCGGTCCGGGTCGCCGCCCAGACGCCGCAGGCCTTCCCCGATGGTGTAGCCCGAGGCGGTCTGGACGTCGACTTCGAACGGCAGGAACTCTCCGGCGAGGATGCGGCTGCCGGTCTTGCCCCCTTCCTCGTTCGAGAAGATCGCCACTTCGAGGGGATGGCGGGTGCGGTGACCCGCCTCGGCAAGCCGGGTCGCGGCCTCCAGGGCGGCCATCGAGCCGACCTGTCCATCGAAATTGCCGCCCCCGGGAACCGAGTCGATGTGCGAGCCGAACATGAGCGGCGGGAGCGTCGCGTCCCGGCCTGCCTTGCGCGCGATCAGGTTGCCGGCCAGGTCGATGCCGACCTGGAAGCCGGCTGTGCCCAGGTGGCTCGCCACCCAGTCGAGCGCCTCGATGTTCGCGTCGCTGAAGGCGACCCGGTCGATCCCGCCCGCGTCATTTCGCCCGAACGCCTCGAGCGCGCGCATGCGTTCGATCAGGCGGGCAGCGTCCACCCGGAACTCCTGCCCCGGCGAGGAGCGCGACCAGTGCGCGGGGTTGCGCGTCACGCGGGAGAAGCCACCGCTCCCCCGCGGCAGCGCGAGTCCACCAAGGGCGACAGCGCCGAGCCGTGTAAAGTGCCTTCGGTTCATGCTGGCATCTCTCCGCCCATCGAGGATCAGGAAGCCGGGGCCGTCTGGCAGCTTGCCGAAGGCGGACAGGCGCCGCAAGCGAAGAAACCCAACCGCTACGGCGGTGAGGGTCGCGCCGTGGCCATCCGGGGCAGGCGCTCGATGGTGAGCCCTGAACCCCGGCCCGCAAGCGGTGTACTCCCGCCACCATGAGCGACGTCGATTCCACCCCGAAAAAGCCCGCCGGCTCCGTCACCGTCATCACCGAGCTGATGATGCCGCACCAGGTGAACAACCTGGGGAACGTCTCCGGCGGTGAGGTCCTGGCCATGGTAGACCGCGCAGCCGCGGTCGCCGCCATCCGCCACGCGGGAAGGCCCTGTGTGACCGTGGCCATCGACCGCGTCGATTTCAGGGAGCCCATCCGCACGGGCGAGCTGGTCACCTGTTCGGCGCGGGTGAACTACGTGGGCACCACCTCCCTGGAAGTAGGTGTCCGGGTCGACGCCGAGAACCCCATCACCGGGGTGAAGCGGCACACCAACACCTGCCTCCTCACCTTCGTCGCCATCGACGATGCGCACCGCCCCGCCCCGGTGCCCCCGCTCGACCTCAGCGACCCGGAGGACCGCCGCCGCCACGAGGCGGGCCGGGCGCGGAGGAGGAGACGGCTGGAACGGACGTAGCGGAGGGACTCGCCGCCAGACGCCGGCCCGCCGTTGCAACGGACATTTCCGCTGGCTGCACCGGCCGGCAGTCGGTGGGTGGCCCCCGCTCTTGTCACTTCCGCCGTTCCCAACCTATTATCGCATGTCGCGCTAGGGTTATGTCCGGGTTATGTCCGGGTTTGGTCCGGCGCATGTTCACAACGCGACTCGGGAAAGGAGGAGATCCGTGAGACGCAACACCTTGTTCGCCCTCATCGCGCTCGCGATGGCATCGCCTACGCTGCTACAGGCGCAGACGGTGACGGGCACCGTGCGGGACCAGGCCACGGGGAATCCCATCAACGCGGCCCAGGTCTTCATCGAGGGGCTCGACATCGGCTCGCTCAGCCAGGCCGACGGCCAGTACCTCATCATCAACGTGCCGGCCGGCTCGCAGACGGTCACCGTGCAGTCCATCGGCTACCGCTCGGAGTCGGTGGTGGTGAACGTACCAGCCGACGGCTCGGTCGTTCAGAACTTCTTCCTCGCCTCCCAGGCGCTGCAGCTGGACGAGGTGGTCGTGACCGGCACGGCGGCGGCGAGCCGCGTGCGCGAGATCGGCAACTCGGTGGCCGTGCTCGACGCGTCCGTGGCAGAGGTCGCACCGCTCCAGAACGTCTCCGACCTGCTGCGCGGCCGGATGGCGGGGGTCGTCATCCAGCAGGGCTCAGGCGACGCCGGCGGCGCCTCCACCATCAAGATCCGCGGCAGTTCCACCTTGCGCGAGGTCAACGACGGCCCGCTCGTCTACATCGACGGCGTGCGGGTGAGCAACATCATGGAGAGCGGCTCGCGCGATGTCTCCCGCATCGACGACCTCGACCCGGCGATGATCGAGAGCATCGAGGTCATCAAGGGCCCGGCGGCGGCGACGCTGTACGGCACCGAGGCGGCCAACGGGGTCATCAACATCACGACCAAGATGGGAACCGTCGGCGACGCCCAGTGGAACTTCACCTTCAGGCAGGGCGCGCAGTGGTTCCGGAATCCCGCAGGACGCACGCCCACCAACTGGGGTATCAACAACATCACCGGCGCCGTTGAGGACATCAATATGTTCCGGGATTACCCGGACGAGCAGGACCTCATGTTCAACACGGGCCACACCCAGTACTACGGCATCGACCTCTCGGGAGGGAGTGATCTCTTCCAGTACTTCGTGGCGGGGTCCGCTTCGTCCGACCGGGGCGTGACCGAGGACAGCTGGGCGAAGAAGTACAATGGCCGGGTGAACGTCCAGGCCCAGCCCAACGAGGATCTCACCATCTCGGCCAACGCCGGCGTCGCCCTCACTCGCATCCGCCTGGGGGGCGACCAGCCCTACGAGGAGGCGATCCGCGCCACGCCGTACACACTCGGCACCCCGCGCCGGGGGTACAGGCGGTATACGCCCGAGGCGATGTACGAGAGAAACAACTTCTTCAACAACGCCAACCGCATGACGGCGGGCCTCACCGCGGCCCATACCCCCTTCGACTGGCTCACCCACAGGTTCACCTTCGGGCTGGACGTGACCGATCAGCTCGAAGAATACCTTAACCCATTCCTGACCCCGGAATCGGCACAGTTCTGGTCGACGAACGCGGCGGCGGGCGGACGGGACGCCACACGGGAATCGGTCGTCTACACCACCTTCGACTACGCCGCCTCCGGCACCCGTGACCTGACCGCGGACATCCTCTCCACGACTTCGGTCGGGTTCCAGGTCTACACCAGGACCATCGAGAACCTGAGAGGCGACGGTAACCGCTTCCCGGCGCTGGGCCTCTCCAGCGTCAACGCTACTGCCGAGCGCTTTGGGTCCGATGGCTTCGTCGAGAACAACACGGTCGGCGTCTATCTGCAGCAGCAGTTCGGGTGGCAGGACCGGCTGTTCCTGACCGGGGCCGTGCGCGCCGACGACAACAGCGCGTTCGGTGAGGACTTCGACCTGATCGTCTACCCGAAGGTGAGCGGCTCCTGGGTGGTCACCGACGGCGGATCGGGCTTTGCCAACTCCTTCCGCCTGCGCGCCGCCTACGGCGAGTCCGGCCAGCAGCCCGACGCCTTCGCTGCGCTACGCGCCTTCGCTACGCGCCCATCTCCCACAGGCTCGGCGACCGTCAGGCCGAACGATCCCGGCAACTCGGAGTTGGGTCCCGAGCGCGGCGTCGAGATCGAAGCCGGGTTCGACGCGAGCTTCTTCAACGACCGCCTCACCATCGACTTCACTTACTACGACCAACGCACCAAGGACGCCATCGTGGCGCGCAATCGAGCGCCATCGACCGGTTTCCTCGCCCAACAGTTCGTCAACATCGGCGAAGTCAGCAACCGCGGCATCGAGGTCGGGCTTTCCGCCCGCGTCCTGGAGTCGAACGCGCTGGACTGGGACCTGATCGTCAACGCCAGCACAAACCGGAACCGGGTTGAAAACCTGGGTCTTCCGTGCAGCGGCAAGCCGGAACTGAGGGATACCTGCTTCCTGCAACTGGGATGGACCACCCGTCACCACGAAGGCTATCCCGTGGGTTCGCTGTTCGCGCCCAGCGTCGCGTTCGCCGAGTTCGTCACGAACGTGGACCCCTCCGATCCCCTGTCGTACAAGATCAACAGGGACACCATGCTTTGCCATTCCGTCGACGAGGATGACAACGCCCCGTACATCCCATGCAACGAGGAGGCGTGGATCTACCAGGGCCATCCGGACCCGAACCTGGAGATTTCCGTGGGATCGTCGTTCACCATCGGCGAGCGGCTGACCGTGGACGCGCTGGTTCAGGGCAAGATCGGCCAGACCAAGTACGATCTGCAGGGCTGGTGGAGGTACGGTGCCATCCAACAGAGCGAGCTGACCTATCGCCCGCTCGACTACGACATCCGCAAGGTCGCCGAAGCCCAGTTCGGTTCAACGGGCGAGTACGACCTCTGGGTCAACGAGGCGTCGTTCGTGCGCTTCCGCGAGCTCTCGCTCACCTACCAGATGCCGGACGAGTGGCTCGGTCCGGTGAGGTCTACCCGAGGGAGCCTCAGCCTCTCGGCACGCAACCTGGCCATGCTCTGGACCAACTGGCCGGAGTGGCCGCACCACGATCCCGAGGTCGTGGACCCGAGCAACACCTTCTCGGGCAACCGGGAGCCGCAGGAGGACTCCGCGGTTCCCCCGCTGACCTCCATCACCATCACCGTCCGCCTGGGCATGTAAAGGAGGCTTGTCATGACAAAGCAGATGATCAAGGCTTCCGCCCTCGTCCTCGTGCCCATCGCACTGCTCACGTCGTGTGACGCACTCGACGAACTGCTGAGCGTGGAAGAGCCTTCCCGAGTGGTGGCGAGCGACCTCGAGGATCCGAATTCGGCTCAGCTTCTCGTCGCCAGCGTGGCCAACGAGTTCCGCTGCGCCCATACCTATCACGCGTCCGCGAGCGCCATCACCGGAAACGAGTGGCGGGACGCTTCCAACAACACCGTCATGAACATCTGGGACGCCCGCGTCCACGATACCAGCGGGTACGGCTCCCAATACGCCAGCGCCGACTGCGGGAGCGGACAGCCGGCCCTCTTCCGTCCACTCTCCAGGACGCGCTGGTTCGCCGAATACGTGCTCGGTCTCCTGAACGAGTGGACGGACGCTGACGTTCCCGGCAGAACGGAAATGATTGCCGAAGTGGCGATGTACGCAGGCTACACCTACACGCTGTTCGCCGAGTCGATGTGCGAACTGGTGGTGGTCGAAAACGGGCCCGTCGTCACCCCCGCCGAGGCCTTCGGCGTGGCGGTCGAACGCTTCGACCAGTCGGCCGCGGCCGGAGCTTCGGGCGATCTGCTCAACGCCGTGCGTGTGGGCAAGGCCCGAGCCCAGCTCAATCTGGGACAGACATCGGCGGCGGCCGGCACGGCCAGCGCGGTGCCGGAGGGCTTCGAGTGGCTGCTGCCATTCTCCAGCGCCGAAAACGTCACCAAGAACACGCAGTGGCGGTTCAACGTCGACACCAACGTCGCCACGATCGCCGAACCCTACCGCGACTTCCCCTGCAACTTTCCCTGGCCCTCCGACATGTCGACGGAATGCACGGACGAACTTGATCCGCGCGTCAAGGTAACCGACCAGGGGGAGGGCCACCCCAACACGGGTATCGCCCTCTGGTACGCCGAGAAGTATGACAACGCGGGTTCACCCGTGCAGTTGGCCAGTTGGGAGGAGGCGCAGCTCATCATCGCCGAGGCCGCCATCGAAGCGGGCAACTACGACCAGGCGTCGTCGATCTTCAACACGCTTCGTACGAACGTCGGCCTGTCGCCCCATATGGCCTCGATGGACATGAACGGCATGATGGATCAGCTCATCGAAGAGCGCGCTGCGGAATTGTTCCTGGAGGGACACCACCTGTGGGATTTGAGGCGGCTCGGGATGCGGCCCTATCCGCCGATCGGACAGGATGACGGCTTCGGCGCCGTGTACGGCAACCAGCTGTGCTTCGACCTGCCGGCCACGGAGTTCCAGAACAACACCACCATCACGGGCGGCTCATGATTCGCCCGTGACCTACGGCTTCCGGAAGGAGAAGGATCTGGAGGATCTGACTTCCCCGGAAGCAGGAAACCGGAGGCGGGCCCCGCCGGGCCTTGCCTCCGGTTTTCTTTTTGGTATCGCTACGGACGGGGTGGCGGTCAGCGCCCGGTGACGATCAGGATCACCCCGGACTGATGGCCCGTGCCCCAGCGTGTCGTGGCGTCGCCTGGGCCGATGAACTCCATCCGTCGAACCTCGCTCAGGGGAACCTGGAAGAGCGCGCTCAGGCCGCCCGGCCGGCGGATGTTGTCGATGTATACGACGGGGTACATGGCGCCGGCGGAAGTCAGGGAGTTTGAGCCGCGTGAGCGCAGCCAGGCCGGCCGGACGCGGCGGAGAAACTGCATCGCGGTGTGCGCGTTCGCCCCTCGCTCGTCGATCTCGGCGCGCGCGACTTCGTTGGGGGAATAGGAACGGATCTGAGCTTCACCGGCGGCCGGCGCATCCGGCGAGTTCGCGGGCCCGCTCCCGGCACCCCCGCCGCAGGCGGCGATCAGGAGGACGAGCGCAGTGCTGGAGGCTGCCGAAAGGGCCGTCCTGACGCCGGAAACAAAGCGGGAGTCCCGGCGAGCCGAGGCTGTGGCAGCGCGGCGTGGCCACGATTGGGTCGCGAAGATCATGATCACCCCGGGGCAACGAAAGGTTGGCTTGGTGTAGTCTGGAGGTACACGACCGCCTCGCATATGTTCTGGACCACGGACCGGGGCGAATGCGTCAGTCAGGCTGAATCACGCAGGGAGGTGCATGAGTCATGAAGACCGGGGATTTCCGGGCACACGCGTCTTCGACTGCGGCCATCCTCGCCCTCGTGCTGCTATCGGGATGCAAGAGCTGGCAGCCGGTGATGGACACCCCGGAGAACTGGATCGCCCGCGAGAGCCCTCCGGAGGTCCGCCTGACGGCCGCCACCGGAGACCAGGTAACGATCCGGCGCCCGATCGTGGTGAACGACTCGATCGTCTCGGCCTCTGCTCGCGTGGCGGTCGGGCCGTTCGCGCCCCCCAGGCGGGGCGTGCGGTTGTCGGACGTGCACGGGTTCGAGGTCCCGCGCTTCGACCCGGTCAAGACGGCCGGTCTGGCCGCCGGCTTCCTGGCGGTGTCGATCAGTTGGGCACGGACGGTCGGCAGACACGGAGGCGGCCAGGAACTCCCCGAGCCGCCGGTGACCAAGTTCGCACCCGGCTTCCGGCTCCTGTGGCGGGTGGTCCCATGACCGGATCGACAAACGCGAGGGTGGGTGCCTGGGCCTACGGAGCCATGCTTGCCCTGTGCGCTTGCGGCGACGCGACGGGACCTGCTCTAAGCCCCGGCGAGCGCTGCGGCTCGGAATCGAGCGCGGTCCCGCGCTTCGCCGATCCCGCACTCGAAGCCGGCGTGCGCGCCGCGCTCGACCTCGCGCCGGAGGAATCGCTCACCTGTGGACGCGTGGCTGCTCTCGAGTCCCTTGGGGTCAACGCCACAGGCGTTCGCAACCTTTCCGGCATCGAGAATCTAACCGGCCTCACAGAGCTGCTGGCTGCCCAGAACGGGATCGAGGATCTCGGCCCGCTCGCCGCGCTGACGGGTCTCGAATACCTGGACGTGCGCGAGAATTCGATCACGGACCTGAGCCCGCTCGCCGGGCTGACCAGCATGTTCGCGCTCAGCTTCGGCGAAAACCAGGTCTCCGACCTGTCGCCCGTCCGCAACATGAGCCAGCTCGAACAGCTCGGCGGGTCGCACAACCGCATCAGCGATCTCACGCCGCTTGAGGGACTCGAATCGCTGCTGCGGCTGGAACTCTACAACAACGACATTGCCGACCTCGATCCAATCGTCGGCCTGTGGGCGCTTCAGACGCTGGATGTCGGCCGAAACACCCTCTCGAGCCTCTCGGCGCTGACCGAGCTCGACAACCTGCTGATCATCGGCCTCGAGCGGACCGCGGTCACAGACCTCAGCCCGCTCATCGATATGATCTATCTGACCACCCTGCATCTCCACGACAACCGGGAGCTGAGCGACATCCAGCCGCTCCTCGACAACCCGGGGGTCGGCAGGGACGACGAGGTCAGGCTTGAGCAAACCGGCGTCTCCTGCGAGGACATCGAGGCGCTCAGGGCGAAGCGCGCCACGGTGACGTCGAACTGCCCGTAGGAGGCCGCCGGCTGGCGCAGCCCCGGTAGTACGACTATGAGCCCGCCGCTGCTCCTTCGAGGCGGGAGGCGGCAACATCCACCAACTCCCGCGTTCCCGCGAAGAGCGGGGTGCGCTGGTGAATGTCCCGGGGACGGATGTCGAGGATGTCCTCGGTGCCGTTGGTGGCCCTTCCTCCCGCCTGCTCCATGATCAGGGCCATGGGCGCCGCCTCGTACATCAGGCGCAGCTTCCCCTCCGGCTTCCCCCG
The DNA here is from genome assembly GCA_022822425.1 of Gemmatimonadota bacterium. Taxonomy (GTDB): domain Bacteria; phylum Gemmatimonadota; class Gemmatimonadetes; order Longimicrobiales; family Gaopeijiaceae; genus BD2-11. The sequence goes on from JAJEBS010000147.1 coordinate 11,121, forward strand.
GAAGGCGGGATACATGAAGAGGCCGCCCACCAGGAGGGTCCGGTGGATATCGGCCACCAGCGAGCCGATGTAGCGCGCCGAGAAGCCCTTGGCTCCCTCCGGCGGAGGCTTCTTGAAGTGGCGCACCAGCTCGTGCTGGCGAGGATCCCACCGGCGCGTGTAGGCTTCGTTGGTCGAGTAGTGCCGGGCGGACGGCGAGGGGATGCGGATGTCGCGCCGGTTGAGGATGAACTCGCCGCTCTCGGGGTCGCGGATGAACCCGTGCACGCCGCGTCCGCTGGTGTAGACCAGCACGGTGGCGGCCCCGTAGAGGATGTAGCCCGCGGCGATCTGGTCGCGGCCGGGCCGGAGGATTTCCGAAGGGGCGAGGCCGGCACCCGTGGCATCGGCGGAGCGGGAGCGGGGCAGCAGGGAGAATATGGTTCCTACCGGGACGTTCACCCCCAGGTTGGACGACCCGTCGAGGGGATCCAGCGCGAGGATGCAGCCTCCGTCCGGATGACTCGACGGGATTGGCATGAGGTCCTCGGCCTCCTCGGACACGATGCAGCACAGCATCCCGTCCATGGCGACCTCTTCCACGACCGCGTTGTGGGCGTACTGGTCGATGCGGGTGGCGGCCTCGCCGTGGACGTTGCGGTCGCCGGTGCGAGGCAGGGTGCCGGTCAGTCCGGTGCGCGCCACAACCCGGGCGATGCGGGTGCCTGCGCGGGCGAGGCCGGTGAGCACGTGGATCCAGTCCGGGGGTGCGGACGAATGGCCGGCCTCCTCGCTTTCGAGGAACGTCTCAAGGGTGGGCACGAGCGTGCGAGCGCGCATGGATGGGGGATGGGCGTGAGGGTGTCCGGTGTGCGGGCTGGCAATGTCGCACGACCAGGGGCTGAGGGGTAGAGCCGGGGGCCGCACCAGCGACGGCTAGCACGCGGGGAGTACCGGGCAGCGTTCCACCGAGAGCGTGAAGTCCCCCGTGGGGAAGGCGCGGACCCGCACGACGCCCTGAAGGTCCGTGCGGGCAAGCTCGGCGCCGGCGCGCTCAAGGCGGTCGAGGACGATCCGATGCGGGTGTCCGTAGCGATTGCGGGCACCCGCCGAGACCACGCCCAGCTCGGGCTGTGTGGCCTCCAGCAGCTTCCAGGAGGTCGAAGTGCGGCTGCCGTGGTGTCCGGCCTTCAGAAGGTCGAGATCAGGGATTTGGCCCGCGGCCAGGAGTGCCTCCTCCACCGCCGCGGGGGCGTCCCCGGGGAGCAGCGCGCTGAAGTCGCCGTAGCGCAGCAGCAGGACGACGGACTGGTCGTTGGCTTCGTCGCTGGCCGCGGAGTCGGCCGCGCCTCCGGGATGCAGTACCTCCAGGATGACGCCGTCCGCGGAGACGCGATCCCCGGCGCGCGCCGCGAACCAGGTGGCGCCCCGGGCCTGAGCCCGCTCCAGGGCGGCCACGTATGCTGGCCGTGCAGCCGGGGCTCCGGGGTCGAGGACGCGAACCACGTTCAGTTCCGAGAGGACCGCGTTGGCGCCCCCGATGTGATCCAGGTCCGGGTGGGTGAGAATGAGCGCCTCCAGGCGCACCGCGCCTCGTCTTCTCAGGTAGGGGACGACGATGCGTTCGCCGGAATCGAAGGTGCGCGAACGTGGACCGGTGTCCACCAGGATCCAGCGGCTGCCCGGAGTGCGGATGGCCACCGCATCGCCCTGGCCCACATCCAGGAAGACCAGCTCCATGGCCCCTCCGCTTCCGATGAGCGCGGGAATGGGCCAGGCCACCAGCGCGGCCGCGAGGGACGCGGCCAACACGGCGGCGCGCACCCGGCGACGAAGGCGCAGGCCAAGGCCTCGGACGACGAGCCAATACACGGCGAGAGCGGCGGTGGCAGCCACGATCCACCAGCGCGGCGTCCAGACGGCAGCGCCGGGGATGTCCACGACCAGCGCGACGATGGCGCCGGCGAGTTGGAGAAACAGGTCGACCCCTCCCGCGAAGATGCCCGCCAGGGGGAGCGAGATGAAGGAGAGAATGATGGAGAGGAGCATCCCGGGGATGGCGGCGGCGACCAGCGGCCCGGCAACCAGGGTCACCGGAATGCCGGCGGTCGCGAAGTACCCGAAGTGCCAGGCGACCATCGGGAAGGTGACGGCCGTGGCGGCGATCCCCGAGGCGAGACCGGTGCGCAGCGCCGACGGGAGGCGGGCAAGCCGGCCCGTACGCAGGACCCGGCTCACAGGGGGAGCGAGCAGGACCAGACCCGCCGCGCCCGCGAAAGAGAGCTGGAATGCCACCGAGACGATCGCGTCCGGGCGAGCTGCCAGCAGGGCG
>JAJEBS010000179.1 GCA_022822425.1 Gemmatimonadota bacterium
GAAGTTGCCGTAGTAGTTGTCGTGGAAGGCCTTGGAGCGGTGCGGCGTCCCCAGGTGGTCGATCTGCACCACCACGAACCCGAGCTGCGCGAGCGCAAAGTTCTCGCCGCCGCCCTTGAACTCCCAGTCCCCGACGCTCCCGCGCTGGGGCCCCGGGTAGATGTGCGAGATGATCGGGTATTTCGCGTTTTCATCGAGATCCGGCGGGAGATAAAGGATGCCGTAGAGATCCGTGATGCCGTCGCGCGCCTTCGCCGTGAACACCTCGCCGGGGATGAAGCCGATCTCCTCGATTGCCGAGATGTCCGCCCGCTCCAGCTCGCGCACGACGCGACCGTCGGCCGCAGTCCGCAGGACGGTGACCGGTTCCCCCTCGACGCGCGAATACGTGTCCACGAAGTAGTTGCCTCCGGGAGAGAACTCGATGACGTGGTTGGCGTCCTCCGGCGTGAGCAGCGTCAGTCCCGAGCCGTCGAAGCCGACCCGGTACAGGTGCGCGTAGTACGGGTTGCGCCCCGGCTCGCGGCCACGCGCGGTAAAGAAGATGCGCTGGCGCGCCTCGTCGATGAACACGGCCTGACCGACCGTCCACGGGCCGGATGTGATGCGGTTCCTGAGGTTGCCCTGGCCGTCGAAACGGTACAGGTGCGCCCAGCCGTCGCGCTCGGACCACCAGATCACGTCGTCGCCGTTCTCGGAGACGTACCACGACGGGGTGCCGCCGCTCGACCCCCCGCCCCGGTGCCCGAGCGACACGAAGGTGCGGGTGGAGTCGCCCAGGATGACCCGTGAGGCACCCGTTGCGGCGTCGATCTCCGCCAGGAAGACGCGCTGCGAGCCGCGCGTGAAGTAGTTGACGTGCAGCCGGGTGCCGTCCGCGCTCCAGGCCGAGTCCGGGGCGGAGCCCGCGAAGGAGAGCTGATGCGGGACGGGCGCCACCTCCACCCGGTGGTTGGCGGCCGGACGCAGCACGGTGACGGTCTCCCCGCCGGCTCCGTCCCCATCCTCCCCAACGCCGCTGCCGGCGGCCATCTCCCCCTCCTCCAGCTCGACGATGTGTACGGTCGGGAGCGGGATCACCGAGTCGCCCGGCAGTGCGTACGGCTGGGAGAAGTGCCGCGGGCGCTGCGACGTATAGGAGATGTAGTGCATGTGCTCCACGTCGCGCTCATCCCTGCGCGCCACCGCGATGTAGCGAGAGTCCGGCGACCAGGCCAGCGTGGGGGTGCGCGGCCCCGGCCCTTCCCGCAGCTGGTTGGGGCGCGGCTCGTTGTAGCCGTAGGCGTAGTGCTTCTCGCCGTCGGTGGTCAGCCGGATCGAGTCCCCACCCCCCGCCGGGCGCACGAACAGGTCGTACTCGTGCGAGAAGGCCTCCCAGCGCCCGTCGGGGGACTCGACGAAGGGCAGCCGCGAAGGGAGCGTGTCCCCCACCGCGCAGGAGTAGCGCGCGATGTCGCAGGTGAAGCGCCTGCTGTTCGCCGTGAACTCGATTTCGCTCTCGTTCCCGCCGAAGCTGAAGGTGCTGAAGGGCAGCTGGTCCGGGACGTAGCTGGTGTCGCCCGCGAGCGACATCGCCCCCGCCAGCCGGTAATGGTCGAAGAGCGGTTCGCGGCTGCCCGCGGCCGGGTTCACCATCACGAACTCGTAGCCCGACCCCGTGTTGTTGCGGTACCAGAAGCGGTCCGTGTCGCCGATCTCCATCCAGTTCGGGACCACCTCGGCCCCCGCGATCATGCGCTCGGTGTTCCAGGTCAGGAAGCGCTCGGCGCGGGAGTAGTCCACCTCCTGGGCGGACGCCGCCCCGCCGCCGGCAAGGGCTGCGAGCAGAGCCGCTGGAGGCAACAGGCGAGCGACGGAAGCGTGGATCGAATATTGCATTGAGTGCCTCCCGGAAGCGTGCAGGGGTCGCGGATGCGGGCTGTTTGCGGAATCCGCCGAGGACGGGGATTATCCGTGGAGCCAATCTGCGGAGAGGCGCGAATGCCGGGCAAACACCCGGTGCCCTCCCGGCCGGGAACCGCGCGGCCGCCGTCGCGTCCATGAGCACGCGTTTCCGACTCCAGCCCGAGACCTCACATGAGCGAGATCAGCTTTACCGCCCAGGTCGACCGCCACTTCTACAAGGCGGCCGCGCACACGAACCACCCCCCGGGCCTCCTCGAGCAGATCCGGGTCTGCAACAGCGTCTACGCGTTCACCTTCCCCATCCGCAAGGACGACGGCACCATCGAGGTCATCCACGCCTGGAGGGCGGAGCACAGCATGCACAAGACCCCCACCAAGGGGGGAATCCGCTACGCCTCCCACGCCAACCAGGACGAAGTGGTGGCGCTTGCCACCCTCATGACCTACAAGTGCGCCCTGGTCGAAGTCCCCTACGGGGGCGCCAAGGGCGCGGTCTGCATCGATCGGCGCAAGTACTCGGACGCCGAACTGGAACGCATCACCCGGCGCTACACCTTCGAGCTGGTCGCCAAGAACTTCATCGGCCCGGGCATCGACGTTCCCGCCCCCGACTACGGCACCGGCGCCCGCGAGATGGCCTGGATCGTCGACACCTACGAGCAGATCGCCACATCCAAGCTGAACGCAGCGGGGTGTGTGACCGGAAAGCCGATCGCTCAGGGCGGCATCCGCGGGCGCACCACCGCCACCGGGCTGGGCGTCTTCTTCGGAATCCGCGAAACCTGCCTGGACGCGGGATTCATGAAGGACCTTGGTCTGAAGCGGGGCGTGGGCGGCAAGCGCATCGTCATCCAGGGGCTCGGCAACGTCGGCTACCACGCCGCCTGCTTCCTGCACGACGCCGGCGCCGTCATCACGGGCATCGCCGAATACAACGGCGGCATCTGGTCCGAGTCCGGCATCGATCCGCGCGCGGCCCGCGAGCACTTCGGCGAGCACGGCTCGCTTCTCGGTTTTCCGGGGACCGCCGACGTGGAAAACAGCCTGGAGTTGCTGGAGGCCGACTGCGACATCCTCATTCCCGCGGCGATCGAGAACGTCATCACCGGAGAGAATGCGGAACGAATCCGGGCCTCGGTCGTCGCGGAGGCGGCCAACGGTCCCACTACCGCGGCCGCCGCGGAAGCGCTCCTGGAGCGCGGCGTGCTGATCCTTCCGGACATGTATCTGAACGCGGGAGGCGTGACCGTCTCCTATTTCGAGTGGCTGAAGAACCTCTCCCACGTACGCATGGGACGGATGGAGAAGCGATTCGAGGAGGCGAGCAACCGCCGGCTGCTGGCGGCGATGGAGGCCGTGACGGGATACCAGCTGTCCGAGGCTGTGCTCGGCATGGCAGCCAAGGGCGCGAGCGAAGAGGACCTGGTGCGCTCCGGCCTGGAGGACACCATGGTGAACGCGCACCATGCCAGCTGCGAGTTGGCGCGGCGGCACGGCGTCGACCTGCGTACCGCGGCCTACATCATGGCCATAGACAAGATCGCGCTGATCTACGCGGAGCGGGGGATCTTCCCGTAGGAGAGAGCCCTCCTACTTGAATACGCGCTCGAACTCGTCGCGCTGAGAGGCCGTTCCCACGAAGAGCACGTGCTCTCCCCTGCGGATGACGTGCCCGGGCCGAGGATGCGGGTTGACCACCCCGTTGCTTTCCACGGCGATGACTGCGAGCCCGGTGCGCGCCAGGATGCCGCTCTCGCGCAGCTGCTTGCCGTCGAGCGAGCGGGGCACTTCTGCGTTGAAGAGGTCGAGTCCCTCTCCGAAGATCATCGGTTCCCTGCCCCGGAGCGCGCCCAGGACCGACTGGATCTTGATCTGGGAATCGCTCACGGCGAAGTCCGCGCCGGCGCGGTGGATGGCCTCGACATTGGAGGGGTGGGCAACCCGGCTCACGATGATGGTATCCGGGTTGAGCTTCCGGCAGTAGACGGCAAGGAAGATGTTGACGGCGTCGTCGTTGGTGGTGAGCACTACCGAAGCCGCCTCCCTGATCCCGACGCGCTCGATCACCCGGCTGTCCGCTGCGTCCCCGATCACGATGTCGTCCGCGACCTCCTCGATGCCCTCGCGCAGGGTCGGGTCGCGCTCCACGACCCGAACCGACGCCCCCCGGCCCTTCAGCGCCCGCGCGACCTCGCAACCGACCCGTCCGCCACCGATGACGAGCACGCTTCCCCCGCAGGTGATGCCCTCGCTCAGGTACCCGTTGAGCGCCTCCACCTCGGCCACGTTGCCCACCGCCAGCCCGATGCAGTCCTCCCGCAGCATCGTGTCCGGCAGTCCCGGCTCCACGTGGCCCCTCTTGGCCAGGGCGGCGACGGTCACGCCCGTTTGTGCCCGCACCTGGGCGTCCTCCAGGGTCATCCCGGCGAGGCGCGTGTTGCGGATGGGAAACTCGGCGATCGCGATCTGCCTGTAGCGGCCGATGGTCAGCGCTCGCGCCGAACCGACCGACACCCTGTTGGCCAACTGCTTGCCGAGCTGTCGAGCCGTAAGCACGACCTGGTTGGCGCCGGCCAGTTCCAGCACCGCCTCCCCCTCGGGGTTTGCCGCGGTGGCCACGATCGGAACCCGTTCCGACACCTCGCGCGCCGTGAGCACGATGTTGGTGTTCACAACGTCGGGCGCGTTGGCCAGCAGCAGACTGGCTCGTCCAAAGGCGCAGTTCTCGTAGGTGGCGCGCACCCCGAGGCCTCCGCGCACCACCGGAACCTTGTCGGCGTGCAGGGACGCGGCCTTCAGCGGATCGGACTCGATCACCACGCTCTCGATTCCGGAGAGCGCCAACCGTTCGACGAGCTCCTCGGCCACGTCGTCCCAGGTGCTGATGATGACGTGTCCGTCGAGGTCCGCGGCAACCCGCGTGCTCACCCGGGTCTTGAACTGGGCCTCCACCCAGGGCGCATAGAAGCGGACGAAGGCCACCGGCAGGTAGATGAGCAGCATGCTTACCCCGGCCACCAGCACCACCATGCTGAATATGCGTCCGAGGTCCGACTGGAACACGATGTCGCCGAACCCCAGCGTGCTCATGGTCGTCAGGGTCCAGTAGATGCCCGTGAACCAGTCGTGCTCCTGGCCCTCGCGCACCATCAGCAGATGGAAGATTGCGGAGGATACGGCCACGAAGGTGACCAGCACAACCGCGAAGCCCAGCAGGTTCAGGGGCCTCAGCTCGGTGCTGCTGCGATGGCTGCCGAGCAGGTCGGCGATTGCGCCGATGGTTCCCTTCATCCGGGGACACCCCTCATGGCGTGATGTGCTTCTGCGCTACGCGTCTCCTGCGAATGTAATGGCTCGCATGGCCGGCGTGGAAATGCCGGCACCGGCCTCGCCGCCCCGCGGTGAGGTTGCGCGATGGCCGCCGCGCACGCTACGAGTTGCCCACCGTTGAATCCGTACTCCCATACTCGAAGGGGGAGGGATGCTCGTCCGCTCGATGCGCAACCGGCTACGCCGCGGAGCCGGACATCTCCCCGCGGCAATGGGTGCCTGCCTGCTGGCCGCCACGGCCCTCGCCTCGCAGGCGGCGGCCCAGGACGACCCGGGTCGCGGCCAACCCATACCCTACTTCATCGACAACGGGGCCGGCATCCCCGGGTACCGGCCGTCGGACGACGAACTGGCCCGCGCGGCGTTCGACGCCTGGGCGCGGGAGAGCGGCGGCCGGCTGCGCTTCGCGGAAACAGCGGCCGAGGACGCGCTCATCCACGTCGTCTGGATCGACCCGGGGAGCGGCGTTTACGGGGAAATGCGCACAGTGGTCGTCGACGGCCGGCCCAGAGCCCTTCTCTACGTGACGCCGAGCGTCGACCTCCAGGGACCCGCCATCGCCCGCCTGGCCGCGGGCGATCCGCTGCTCCGGGACGTTATCGTCTACCTCACCTGTGTCCATGAACTGGGGCACGCGATCGGGCTGCCGCACACCGCCGACTTCGAGGACATCATGTACTCGTTCGTCTACGGCGGCGACATCGTGCGCTACTTCATGCGCTACCGGGAGCGGCTCGCGAGCCGGGCCGACATCGCGAACCACTCCGGGCTGTCGCCGGGCGACCGGGCGGTCCTCCACGGCCTGTACCCGCCGCCGGATCAGCGGTAGCGGCGGCCCGGCCTCAAGCCTGTCGCCTCGGTCGGACTCGTGCAGGAGCAACCGCACCGGGACGACCTGGACCCCGCCACGTCAGGTGGCGGTCCCGGTCCGGCTCAGCGTCCTTCCGCAGGTTCCAGCCTGAGGATCGAGGTCGGCTGCGCGTCGCGATGGTCGATGGCGAGATAGATGAGGCCGTCGGGGCCCTGGCGCACGTCGCGGATCCGTCCCATCCCGTACACCAGCGTCTCCTCCCGCTGCACCATCTCGCCGTCCATGACCAGGCGCGCGAGCTGCTCGAGCGCCATGCCGCCGGCGAAGATGTCGCCCCTCCAGCGCGGGAATGCGTCCCCGGTGTAGATCATCAGGCCGGAGGCGCCGATGGACGGCACCCAGACGTGGCTGGGGTCGGCCATGTTCTCGTCCATGGTGCCCTTGTGGATGGCGAGGCCGCTGCGGTAGTTCACGCCGTACCCCACCACCGGCCAGCCGTAGTTCTCGCCCGGCATCACCAGGTTGAGTTCGTCGCCGCCCTGGGGCCCGTGTTCGGTCTGCCACACCGCGCCGGTCTCCATGTCGATCACAAGACCCTGGGCGTTCCGGTGGCCGTAGGCCCAGATCTCCGGCTCGATGTCGGAGTTGTTCAGGAACGGGTTGTCGGCGGGAACGCTGCCGTCCTCGTTGATGCGGTTCGTGGTCCCGTGATGGTTGGACGGATTCTGGGCCGGGTGCGCCTCCAGATCGCCGGAGGGCGGGGCCTGGCGGTCGCCCACGGTGACGAAGAGGGTGCCGTCCGGATGAAACGCCATCCGGGCGCCGTAATGGCCCCTTCCCTGCGAGTTCGCCAGGAAGATCTCCCGCTCGGGTGTGAAGGTGTCGTTGCGGAAGGTGCCGCGCAGCACCGAAGTGGTGGAGCCACCCTCGACCGGCTTCGCGTAGCTGATGAAGAGCACGTTGTTGTCGGCGAAGTCGGGATGCGGCAGCACGTCGAAGAGCCCGCCCTGTCCCTGGGCAAAAACCTCGGGCACGCCGGGCACCGGATCGGGCAGCAGGTTGCCGTCGCGGACGATGCGCAGCCTCCCGGGCCGCTCCGTGACCAGCATGTCCCCGTTGGGAAGCCAGGCCATCGACCAGGGGCGGATCAGTCCGTCGGCCACGGTCACAACGCGGTAGTCGTGTTCGAGCGAGCGGACGACGCCCGACTGCGCCGAGACGGGGGTCGGAGCAGGGGCCGACAGCAGAAGTCCGGCGGCGGCGAGTGCGAAGAAGGAGCGGGCCATCTGAGTTCTCCTGTGAGGGTCCGGGTCTCTTGAGGAATGTTATCGCCGCGACCGAATGCGGGCGAGTGGGGGCGTCAGCTAGTTGAACCCCTGAATCCCCCGGAAACGGTTGTTCACGACGTTGTTGAACAGCGAGCCGAACTGGAACGAGAATCCGAGGCGAAGATTGTAGTCGTACGACGTCGCCCGCAGCCGCAGAGCGAGCAGGGCTTCCTCGTCGGTCACGCCTTTTCCCGACAGATAGATCTGGTCCTCGACCCGCCGGATGCTGCCGCGCGCATTGATGCTGAAGCCGCGCACCACGCGGTAGTCGATGTCCCCGCGCAGCGAGATGTTGTAGAGGCTGGTGTCATGAAGGAACTGGGACCCCTGCAGGGTCACGCCCGCGTCGCCCCAGTCCTGCCGCTGCGAGAAGTCGACCTCGAAGGAGTGTTCCGCGCGCGTCTCCTGGTCCTCGCCGTACGTGGTCGTCTCGAAGTACTCCCGGTACGCGGCGCCGATGCGGTAGGAAGCGGTCAGGGAGCGCCGGGTGGCTTCCTCGTAGGGGAAGAAGCTGTACTCGATGACCGGGGTCAGTTCCACCCGGACACGCTGGTTGAATCGCGTCGTGCGCGCGGACTGCAGCTGCATCCCGGTCGACCAGTGGTCGGCGAGCGCGTAGACCGCCGTCTGGTTGAAGTTCCAGTCGACCCGGGTGTCCGAGAAATCGCCGTCGTCGAGTTCCACGATGAGCCGGTTGTAGCTGGTCCGGACGTTGGTGCGCACCTTCCAGGTCGGGGTCACCCGGGACACCGAGAAGCTGCCGGAGCTCTGCACTCTCCTGCGGGTCGACTCGCCGTCGAACTCACCGCTGCCGTTGATGCGGAACACCCACAGGTCCCACCGGTCCTCGACCTCGGAGCGCGCGACCACGCGCTCGCCCGTCACGTCCCGCGGGGTGACGCTCACCAGGCTCACGATGTCGCGGAATCCGGCACTGGTGGCAAAGCTCGCCAGGCCGACGCCCAGTGCGTGGGCGAACCCGTCCAGCTGTTCGCGCTCGGTGTCGGTGGGGGACGACTGGTACCGGACCGCGGACTCGTAGCCTTCGTAGGCGCCGGCGCCCAGGTAGTCGAAGCGAAACTCCCTGCCTCCGCTGCCGGTGCCCAGGCTGGTGATGATGACGTGCACGTCGGACGCGGCCGGATCGCGCACCCAGTTCACCCAGTCGATCTCGGTGCGGTAGTAGTCGAGGTTGCACCTGGGGCCGGAGCAGTCGAAGAAGACGTTGGGCCGCTCCACGGGCGCGGCTTCCTCCTGGGCATGGGCGCGCGCCGGTGCCGGGAGCGCCGCCAGCAGGAGGATGGGCGTCAGAGCCGCAAGAACGGCTCGCGGTCGGCGAGTTGAGCCTCGCATGGGGCCGCGAAGCGGAGCTCGGGGGAGCGGAGTGGGCAACGCGATGAGGATGGCTGCTGAAGGACGCTCGGGATCGGGACCGTCGGTTCCGGGAGCCTGGGAGGCTCCACGGGCAGGGACCTCGGAAGATGCAATAGTGTTGAGCCCTGCGGTAGATGCCGGGCGGGGAGCGGGACGCTACTGGCGTTGCCCGCGGCCACGCGTGCATGATCCGGTTACGCGTGCCCTGGCATGCGTCGGCGGTATCCGTGACACGTCACCCGTCCCTGTTCCCGTTTCGGAGGATCTCCCCATGCGCTGGCTACGACCCTGCTCCGGCTCCCGCGGCCTGTGCGCCGCGGCCCCCGTTCTCGCCGCGGCGGCAGTCGCCTCGTGCGCGCCCACCGGGGATGCTCCCGGCGCCGGGGAGGGGGCGTCCGCGACGGGCGCCAACCGCATGGTGGAGCTGCTGTCGAGCGGCCAGCCGGTCTTCGGCATCTTCTCCGGCGAGCACACCCCCGGACAGGGCGCGCGCATGGCGCGCAACCGCGAGGCCGACTTCGTCTTCTACTCGCTGGAGTCGGGGCCCTTCGACATCCCCGCCATGGAGGCGTACATGGAGGGGATGCGCGAGGGAGCCGGCGAGTACGCCCCCCAGCCGGTGGCGCTGCGCATCCCGCCCATCCGCGACGGAGCCGACTCGGCCCGGGCCCGGGCGCGGGCGGGGCTGGCCGCCGGCGCCCACTCGATCGTCTACCCCCACGTGGAGAGCGTCGAGGAGGCGGAACTGGCGGTGGGGACGCTCGGAGAGGCGGCGTGGCCGGGCAATGCGGACGGAAATCTGGTGAACATCCTGCTCATCGAGGACCGGATCGGGATCGAGCGCGCGGCCGAGATCGTGCGCACCCCCGGGGTGAGCGTGGTGATCCCCGGGCCGGGCGATCTGCGGCGCGCCTACGAGGGAGACATGGAGGCGGTGGAGGCCGCCATCCAGACGGTCCTGGCGGAGTGCCTCGCGACCGGCGTGGCCTGCGGCATCACGGCCGGGCCCGACGACATCGGTGAGCGCCTCGACCAGGGCTTCAGGTTCTTCATCGTGACGTCACCGGAGGCGCTCACGGTCGGGCGCGCTCACGCGGGGCGGGCGGAGGCGGAGGTCGCCCGCGCGACCGGCACGATCGGGCTCTGGGAGCGCAACCTGGCCGCCTTCGGGGTGTTCGTGCCGCCGGAGTTCGCCGGCGGAGCAGGACCGGGCGGGGGCGGCAGGCCAGGGCCGGGAGCGGAGCCGGGCGCCGGGGGCCGGGGACAGAGGGGGCCGCCGCGTTACACCGTCGAAGGAGGGCGCGAGCTGGCGCGCAATCCGCTTCTGGACTTCGTCTTCCTCAACCTGGAGCGGAACTACGATCCGGACGCGGTCGAGGCGATCGCCACCGGCCTGCGCTCCCCCGGGGCGGTTGGCCGCAAGACCCTGCTGGTGCGCATCCCCTCCATCGAACAGGGCGGGGAGGAAGCTACCCGCGCCCGCGTGCGGGAGGCGCTCGAACTGGGTGCCGACGGGGTCGTCCTGCCGCACGTGCGCAATGTGGCGGAGGCGCGCGCCGCGGTCGGGTTCTTCGAGGATGCGGGCGCGGACGTTTGGTCGCCCGCCAACCCGGACGGCACAGTGATCGCCATGCTCATGGTCGAAGACCCGGACGCGGTCGCGGAGGCCGCCGCCATCGCCGACGTACCCGGCTACAGTGTGCTGGCGTGCGGCATCGGCAGCCTCACCGGCGCCCTGGGCGGAGACCGCGAGGCGGCCGAGGAGGGCAACCAGGCCGTCCTCGCCGAGGCCACGCGGGCCGGGCTCGCGGACATGATCACCGCCAACGCCGCCGATATCGAGCAGCGGGTCGGGGAAGGCTTCCTGGGACTGCTCATGCAGGTGGGCGGCGCCGAGGAGGCGATCCGGCTGGGGAGGCAGGCGGCCGGACGGTAGGCGCCGGAGCAGGACTCGGGTTCGGAGGGGCTTGATCCGCGTTCTCAGGACACGGGCGCGCCGGAAGCAACCGCAAGCAGAAAGCGCTCCACCGCGATGCTGGTCGTGTCCCACGACAGCGACTCGGCGTAGGCGCGCGCGCCCGCTCCCAGTTGCCAGCGAAGTTCGGGGTTCGTGACCAGGCTCCGGATCGCCCTGGCCAGGAGTTCGACATCGCCGTGGGGCACGAGAAGTCCGGTCTTTCCATCCAGCACCGCCTCGCGCAGCCCGGGCGCGTCACTCGCGACCGAGGGCGTGCCGCAGGCGCCGGCCTCGAGCACGGTGATCCCCCAGCCCTCCTTGGGAGACGTGAGCCCGTGCACCCACGATGTGCGCATCAGGTCGATCTTGGTCCGGTCGTCCACGAATCCGAGAAAGATGACCCGATCCTCCACGCCCAGCTCCCCTGCCAGCTGCTCCAGCTCCGCGCGGGCGTCGCCGGCACCGGCCACCTTGAAGTCGACGCGCAGCCCCTCCCGCGCGAGCTTGGCCACCGCGCGCACCAGCAGGTCGACGCCCTTGTAGCGCTTGAGGCGTCCGAGGTAAAGGAGCGAAGGCGTGGGCGTCCTGCGGCCCTCCGGGTGGGGCGCGTAGTGCGCCGTGTCGACCCCGACCGGAATGACCTCCATGGGAGCCCGCAGTCCGCGTCCGGTCAGGTCGTCGCGCGTGCTCCGCGAGACCGCGATGGTGGGCCGGCGGCGATACACCAGCGGGAGCGGCCGCTCCATGAGCCAGGTCGCCGCCGCGAGCGGGAAGGAGGCTTCGCGGAAGGCGGTAAGCCCGAACAGGTGGTGCACGAGGGGAACTACCGGGGCCGACACCCACCACGGAGAGAAGAGGGGCACCTTGTTGAGGTTGTCCACCACCACGTCCCAGCGCTCGCGCCGCAGCCTGCGCAGGTAGTACCACGGCGCGGCCATGGAGAACGTGTAGCGCCCCCCCGTCCTGTGAACCTCGATGCCGTCCAGCCGCACGCGCGGCTCGCACTCCGCGAAGCCCGAAGCCAGCAGCGTAACCTCGTAGCCACGTCCCGCGAGCCGGCCGAAGACCTGATGGACGTGCTCCTCGGCGCCCCCGGCCTGCGGGTTTTCGCGGTCCTGCCAGTTCAGGACGAGGATTCGCCGCACGAGATCACGCCGGCCGCGCGTGGATGACTAGCCGCGCCGCCCGAGCCGCTCGGCAACGCGGGGATCCTGCTTCCAGTTGGCGGCCGTCGTCTCCAGCTGAACGGTCACGTGCCGGATGTTGAACTCCTCGTTGGCGATGGTCCGGATGCGACCGAGCAGGGCATCCATCTCCCCCCGCCGCTCCGGGTCGACCAGGACATGGGCGGCGAGGGCGTCATTCCCCGGCGTCTGCGTCCAGACGTGCACGTCGTGCATCAGGGTCACCCCGGGCAGGTCCTCGATCCGGCGGCAGAGCCGGTCGACGTCGATGTGTTCCGGCGTGCCCTCGCGCAGGACGTGGACAACGTGGGCCAGCAGGCGCCAGGTGTTCACGAGCGCCAGGATGGCGATCAGGGCGGCGCCCGCGACATCCGCGGCCTGCCATCCGAACATCTGGATGGTCAGGCCCGCCAGAACCACGGTCACCGGACCCATGACGCCCGGGAGAGTGTGCCCCCGGACGAGCGCGACGCCCCCGTGCTTCTGCCCGGGCTGTTTCAGCACGAGCATGATGATCAAGTGCACCGCCAACCCGAGCGCCGCGACACCCAGCATGAGACCGCCGTCGACGTCGGAACCCTCGCCCAGCCGGCCCCATGCCTCGAGCAGAATCCATCCCGCGGTCGCCCACAGCACGAGCGCGCTGGCCAGAGAGGCGAGGACCTGGGCCCGCTGGTAGCCGAAGGTGCGCCGCCCGGCGCCGGCGGGCGCGTCCGATCCGGTGGCCATCAGCGCCGGTCCCAGGGCCATGCCCAGGGTCAGGCCGTATCCGGCGTCGGCGAGGAGCGCGAGGCTTCCGGACACGATTCCGCCGGCCACCCTGGCGATGGTCACGGCAACGACGAGGGTGAGCGAAATGCGCAGGCTGGTCATGGACTCGGTCCGGTGCGTGAAGGAAAACGGGTTGGCGGGGCGCGCGGGCAGGCCCTCAGCTGGCTCTCGGCGTCGCCCGATACTTGTCGAACCAGGCCACGATGTTGGCGATCTTGGCCATCAGCTGGCTGGGTCGCCGGCTCATGTCGTGGGAGGCCCCGGGCAGCCGGATCACGGCCGTGTCGATCTCGCGCATCTTCAGGGCGTGGAAGAGCTGGTACGACTCCGACAGCGGCGTGCGCAGGTCCTCTTCGCCGGTGATGATCAGCGTCGGGGTGTCGATTTCGCCGGCCAGCGAGAGCGGAGAGAATTCCCAGTAGGGGTCGGGGTTCTCCCAGGGCAGCCCGTCATAGCGGCTGAAGTAGTAGCCGTACCAGTTGTCCGCGGTGAGCGTCTTGCTGATCCAGTTCACGACCGGCTTCTGCGACACCGCGGCGCGGAACCGATCCGTCTTGCCGACGATCCACGCGGTCATGATGCCGCCCGCGCTGCCCCCGGTGACGAAGAGGTTGTTCTCGTCGATGTATCCCCGTTCGATGACCGCGTCGACGCCGGAAATCAGGTCGTCGTAGTCCTGGCCGGGATAGTTGTGGTAGAGCAGGTCCCCGAACTCCTCTCCGTAGCTGGTGCTGCCCCTGGGGTTGGGATAGAGGACGAC
Source organism: Gemmatimonadota bacterium (assembly GCA_022822425.1). GTDB lineage: Bacteria > Gemmatimonadota > Gemmatimonadetes > Longimicrobiales > Gaopeijiaceae > BD2-11. The sequence goes on from JAJEBS010000179.1 coordinate 13,421, forward strand.
GTACCCGGCGGCGGCAAGCAGCTGCATCTCGGCGGAGAACCGGTCGCCGTAGTTCGAGACCGGCCCGCCGTGGATCTCCAGGATTAGCGGATAGCGCCGGCTCGGGTCGAAATCGGGCGGCTTGACGATCCAGCCCTGGATGGGACGGCCGTCGAACGACGATTCCCACCAGAGCTCCTCCACCTCCCCCAGCGTGCGGTTGGCGAGCAGGTCGTCGTTGAGCGCGGTGACGCGCCGCGGTCCGTCGTCCTCCCGCAGTCGCACCGCCAGCTCCCCCGGCATGTCCGGGCGGGTCTGGTTGAGGGCGATGCTGCCGTCGCTGGCCACCGAAAAGGAGCCTCCTCCGTAGGGCCGGCCGTAGGATGTGCCGCCCAGGTCCTCCGCCAGCACCTCGATCTCACCATCCAGCGTGGCGAACGCGACCCTGGAGTTGCCCTCGTCGTCGTACTGGAAGTAGAGGCCGCTGCCGTCCGACGCCCACACCGGGTTGGCGACGCTGCGGTCCAGGCCGGCGGTGACGACGCGCCGGCCGCTGCCATCCAGGTTCATGACCTGCAGCCGGCTCACCTGGTAGGTGCGCGTCCGGTCCTCGTAGCCGACGAAGGCCACCCGCCGCCCGTCCGGCGATACCGCCGGGCTCTGGTCCGGCCCCGGGCGGTCGGTCAGCGCGCGGATCTCCCCGCCCGCCACGGGCGCGATGTACAGTTCGGAGTTCCGGTAGTCGAGCACCCAGTCCGGGTTGCGGTTGGACGAGAACACCAGGCTCCGGCCGTCGGGCGTCCAGGCGGGCGCGCTGGAGTGCTGGAAGTCGCCCGTGGTCACCTGGACGGGCGTTCCACCCTCTGCCGGAATGACGAAGATGTGGTTGTAGCCGAAGTCCAGGTAGCCGACCCCGTCCTGCCGGTTCTTGAAGCGGTCCTCCATGATGGGCGGGTCGGCCCAGTCGGCCCCCTCGGGCGGGCGCGGCGGCGCCACCAGACTCGGCGCCGGGTACGGCACCAGCATGTTGAAGGCGATTCGGCGGCCGTCGGGCGACCAGCGGATGCCGCGCGGGGACTCCGTCAGCTGGGTCAGCGTGGCGGTCTCGCCCGTGTCCATCCAGCGCAGGTGAATCTGTCCACCCGCCGTGTAGGCGAGCCGGGTGCCGTCCGGCGACCAGCGCGGCGACCCTCCCTCGCCCAGGCGCCGGTGTTCGGACCCGTCCACGTTCACGATCCACAGCTCGGAACGGCGCCGGTCGCGCATGACGTCCATCGAGTTGCGCACATAGACGACCTGGCGGCCGTCCGGGGAGATCTGCGGGTCGCCCGCGAACTCGAGCGCAAAGACGTCCATGGGCTCGAAGTGGTTCTGCGCTTCCCCGGGGCGCGGAAAGGCCAGGGTGGTCAGTAAGGCGGCGGCGAGGATGGCTCCCGTCGCCAGCGGGGCTGCTACGAAACGACTCTTCTCATGCATCTGCTTGCTCGCGGATCGGTTGGCGTACGAATTCCTGCGGAAACTCCACCCGACAGGCGCGGACGGCAACCGGTCTCCTCCGTTTTCGCGCCCGGTGTGCCGCCTCCAACAGGCTCCCCCTTCTGTCCTGGGGACCCGCCGGCCGGTTCGTCACGCGGGCAGGCGACGCTTATCCTGCATCGAATGTCGCCCCACCCCAGTGGAGATCGCCCGATGAACAGCTCCGCATCGCGACGCAGCTTCCTCCGCAGTCCGCTCCTCTCCCCCACGCTTCTTCTGCTCCCGGCCCTGGCCGCCGCCGCGCCGCTCTCCACGCCGGTCCCGGCCTCGGCCGCCCAGCAAGCCTACGAGTACCCGGACCCGTTCCCGGGGGGGTACCCGTCGCTCGCGGGAGCCGGCGGTGCGGGGCGGATGTACATGGAAAGCTATTTCCCCCCGCCGGTGACGGCTTCCCCCACCTATCCGGCATGGTCGCCCGTCGGCGACGAGCTCGCCTTCGCGTATCAGGGCAGGATCTGGATCGTCCCGGTCGAGGGCGGGACCGCGCGCCAGCTGAGCAGCGGCCCCGGGTACCACTCCCAGCCCAGCTGGTCGCCCGACGGGCGCCAGGTCGCCTACGCGGCCGACATCGACCGCAACTTCGACATCTTCGTGGTGGACGTGGCGACGGGCGCATCGCGGCAGCTGACCGACCACCCGTTCCTGGACCTCCGGCCCCGCTGGTCGCCCGACGGCGCGCGCATCCTCTTCAGCACCGAGCGCGACGGCACCTTCGACCTGTGGATGTACGATCTGGCACGCGCGACGGCCGAGCCGGTGATCGCCGATCCCGACGTGAACGACATGGCCGGGGACTGGGTCGGTTCGAGCGGCGACATCGTCTTCGTGTCCCGGCGGGGCGAGGCCGCGCTGGGCTCGGGCTCGCTCTGGCGCTGGCGCGCGGAGACCGGGGAATCCGAACTCCTCATCCGCATCGAGACCAACTACCAGGCGGCGCCGGTCGTCGCCCCCCACGGGGGCATAGTCGCCTACATCACCGACGCGTCCGGCAACAACGATCTCTACGCCGTCCCCAGTGCGAAGTCGCTGCGCGGCATCCAGCCGGTGCGCCTCACGCACACGCGCACGGACGAGTACTTCCCGTCATGGTCGCCGGACGGCGAGCGCGTCGTCTTTGCCCGCAACGGCGGCGCCGACGACCAGCCGCGCACCATCGACAGCGGGATGGGCTTCGCCCTGTACACGGTCGGGCGGGGCGGCGGGCAGCCGCGGCGCGTGCGCATCGACGGGTACGCGTGGTCGGAGCCGACCGGCCAGTTGCGCGTGCGCGTCACCGACTCCGAAGGCGAGCTGCTGCCGTCGCGCATCTATCTGACGGGCGCCGACGGGCGGGCCTACTTCCCCCGGGGCAGCTATCCGCGCGTCGTCAGCGTGACCGAGGACTACTACTTCCACAGCGACGGCAGCTTCACGGTGACCCTCCCCGCCGGCGAGGCGAGCCTCGAAGCCTGGCGCGGCTTCGAATACGAGCCCGTCTCACGTCCCGTCGAGGTGCGGGCGGGCGAGCACACCATCGTCGAGGTCCAGCTCGACCGCTGGATCGACATGGCGGCGGACGGCTGGTACTCGGGCGACAACCATATCCATCCCAACTACGGAGGCCACTACTTCATCACCCCGGCCGATCTCGGCGACAAGGCGCGGGCCGAAGACCTGAACGTGGCCAACGGCATGATCGCCAACTACTGGGGCAACAGTCGGGTCGAGGACCTGGAGCACTTTCTCGGCCGCCCGCATCCGCATCCGCACGACGACCCCGGGACCATCGTCTACTACAACGAGGAATACCGGCCCAGCTACTTCGCCCACATGTCGCTGCTGAACCTGGTCGAGCTGATCACGCCTTTCTACATCGGCTCGGTCGGCACCGCCCATCACGCCCTCTACCCCGACAACGCCCACGTTCTTCGCCGCGTCCACGAGCAGGGCGGCATCGGCGGCTACGTGCATCCCTTCGGGCTCCGGCACCGCGACCCGAATGCCGCCGGAGCCGGCTCCGCCCGCGAGCTGCCCGTGGATGCCATCCTCGGCCTGGCGGACTTCGTGGACGTGGCCTGCATCTGGAGCGACGAGCTGGGAACGGCCGAGGTATGGTATCGCCTGCTCAACACCGGATCCCGCATTCCCGCGACGGCGGGCACGGATGTGATGTCGGACATCTGGCGGCACCCCGCGGTCGGCACCACGCGCACGTATGTCTACACCGGCGAGGATCAGCTCGACTACGACGCCTGGGCCGACGCCATGGCGGCGGGACGCGCCTTCGTGACCAGCGGTCCCATCCTCACGCTCGATGTCTCAGGCAGGGAAATGGGCGAGGAACTGCAGGTCGCCGCGGGCGACAGGGTTACGGTGAACGCCACCGCCGAGTCGCTGTTCCGCATGCACCGTCTGGAGATCGTCCAGGACGGGCACGTGGTGCATGTCGTCGAAGCCGACGGCGACGGCAAGTCGCTGAGCGCCGAGCTCGAGATCCCGGTCGAAAACTCCGGCTGGATCGCCGCGCGCGCCCTGGGGCCGCCACAGCACGGCGCCATGGACAGCTACCTGTTCGCGCACACCAACCCGGTCTTCGTCATCGCCGACGACGAGCCCATCCGCTCCCGGGAAGACGCCGCATTCTTCGTGCGCTGGATCGATCAGGTGCTGTACGAGCTGCGGTTCATGGACCGCTGGGACGACCCCGCGCACAAGGAGGAGGTTCTCGCCACCTTCGAGGAAGGGCGCCGCCTCTACCAGGCTCAGGTGGACGACCCCTGACTCGCCGCCGTCGCCATCAGGTGGTCCACGACGCGCCCGGTCGAGCCCTCAGTGCCGGTGGTCCTCGCGTCCCTGGTGCAGGACCACATGAAGGAGAGTACCCGCCACAAAGGCTTCCAGGAGCTCGCTGTCGACAAAGGCCAGGTCGGTCATCACGCCACCGCCCACCACGTATCCCGCCACCGTCGCCACCAGGATGACACCCACCCCGGCGCCTGCCAAGAGCGTGCCGTGGCGCGGCGCCACCAGCCACCAGATCAGCAATCCCAGCGCCACCCGGTGCACCACCACCGCCAGGACGAAGGCGGGGGAGGCGCCGGCCGTGAGCGCGCTCCCTTCAAGCAGCGCGTGCGCGGATATGCCCAGCACGGCAAACAGGATGGTGAAGTCGTCGGTATAACGCGCCAGGGTGTGCGACAGTCGCTCGACCACCGCAAGCAGCCCGGCCCCGAGCGCCACCAGGACGACGGGCACCAGGCTCCGTTCGGCCCAGGCATGCGGCACCACCTGGATCGCCACGAGCAGCGGGAGCGCGACAATGACGGCGGTATCGAGCAGCCGGACCGTGCGCGCCCGGTGGTGCAGCGTGACGTAGATGAGCACCCCGGCCAGGGGGGCGAGCAGCGCTGAAACGAGAGGAAGCATGGACACAACATTAGCGGCTTCGTCAACTTGCGCGCAGAAACCCCGGGGGCTATTCCTCTACGGTTAGACGTCTTCAGGATCGTGGAGGGGAATGTCATGCGTGGACTCGCGGCGTCCGGCCTCATCTCGGGACTTCTGCTGGCCGGCGGGAGCGGCTTCGTCGGGCAGGGTGCGGCCGGGCCGGATCGGGAACCCGCGACAGACGCGGTCCGGCCCGCTTCGGCCATCGCCGGCCACGGCTACGCCGCCGCTTCCAACGAAGAGCTCACCGCTGTGGTGGTGCGCTACTGCCAGGTCTGCCACAACGATTTTCTCCAGACCGGCAATCTCTCCCTGATCGGCTTCGATGTCGCCGCCGCCTCCACCGCACCGGAGACTGCGGAGAAGATGATCCAGAAGCTGCGGGCCGAGATGATGCCGCCCCCGGGGATCCCTCGTCCGGGTGGCGACACCCTCCGCATGCTGGTCGAGACCCTCGAGGCCAACATGGACCGGGCCGCCGCCGAAGCCCCCAACCCGGGCGGCCGCACCTTCCAGAGGCTGAATCGCGCCGAATACCAGAGTTCCGTCCGCGACCTTCTGGAGATCGAAATCGATGCGGCGAACTTCCTCCCGCTGGACACCAAGAGCGCGAATTTCGACAACATCGCCGACGTGCAGGCGCTCTCACCGACGCTTCTGAGCGCCTATCTCAAGGCGGCCAGCGAAATCTCGCGCCTCGCGGTCGGCAACCCGCTCGCCGGGAACCAGGAGACCACCTACCGCATCCCCCGGCTGGCCTCGCAGCGGGAGCGGGTGCCGGGCGCGCCCTACGGTTCGCGCGGCGGCACCTCGGTGGTGCACAACTTCCCCGCCGACGGGACCTACGAGTTCAGCGTTTCCTTCCACTACTCTCCGGAAGGCTACCTGTTCGGCCGAAACGAGCCAGGCGAGCAGGTGGACATCTCGATCGACGGCGAGCAGGTCGCGCTGCTTCCCGTCGACCGCTTCATGGGCGAGGTCGATCCCGGCGGCAAGGGCCTGATTCTCGAGACCGGCCCCATCCAGGTGCGCGCTGGTCCCCACCGCGTCTCCGCGGTCTTCATCCCGACCGAGCGCGGTCCGGTGGACGACCTCTTTTCGGCGCACGGGCACAGCATCGCCGACACCCAGATCGGGATCGGCTACGGGCTCACCATGCCGCCCCACATCCGCGACCTGGTGATCAAGGGACCGGCCAGGGTGACCGGCGTCTCCGACACCCCGAGCCGGCGGAACATCTTCTCCTGCCGTCCCACGGGGCCGGAAGAAGTCCGGCCGTGTGCCCGCACCATCATCGAGCGGATCGCGACCGACGCCTACCGCAGGCCGGTGGACGACGCCGACCTTGCCGGCCTGATGGCCTTCTACGACCAGGGCGAGCAGGAGTCCGGCTTCGAAGGGGGCATCCGTTATGCGCTGGAGGCGATCCTCGCCAGCCCGCACTTCATCTTCCGCTTCGAGGAGTGGCCGGAGGGAGTGGAGCCGGGCGAGACGTATCGCATCAGCGACGTCGATCTGGCATCCCGCCTCTCCTTCTTCCTCTGGGCGTCACCTCCGGACGAGGAGTTGGCGAGCGTGGCGCGCGCCAACCGGCTTTCGGGACGGACGTTGCGCGAACAGACGCTGCGCATGCTGGCCGACCCCCGCTCAAGCGCGCTCAGCAGCCGTTTCGCGGCGCAGTGGCTGCGCCTGTCGGACCTGGAGAAGCTGAACCCGGACATGGTGCTCTTCCCGGACTACGACCAGCAGCTCGGCGATGCGCTCATCCGCGAGACGGAACTGTTCTTCGACCATCTCTTCCAGGAAGACCGGCCCGTTACCGAGTTCATCACGGCGGACTACACCTTCGTGAACGAGCGCCTGGCCAACCACTACGGGATTCCCGGGGTGGTCGGCGAGGAATTCCGCAGGGTACAGTACCCGACGGAAAGGCGGCGCGGCGTCTTCGGCCACGGCAGCGTCCTCGCCCAGAGCTCGCTCGCCAACCGCACTTCCCCGGTTCTGCGCGGGAAGTGGGTCATGGAGGTCATCCTCGGCACGCCACCGCCGCCGCCGCCACCGGGCATCCCCGACCTCGACGAGACCGAGGGTACGGAGGGCACGCGCATGCTCACGACGCGCGAGCGCATGGAGATCCACCGCGCCAACGTCGTCTGCAACGCCTGCCACCAGTTCATGGATCCGATCGGGCTGGCGCTCGACAACTTCGACGTCACGGGCCGCTGGCGCATTCGCGAGAACGGCATCGCGCTCGACACCCGGGGCCAGCTCTACGACGGCACCCCGCTCACCAGCCCCACCGACCTGCACGAGGCGATGCTGCGGCTGAGAACCCCGGTGTTGCGCAACTTCACGGCGAACCTGATGGCCTACGCCCTGGGACGCCGCGTGGAATACTACGACATGCCCGCCGTGCGACGGATCGTGCGGCGAGCCGAAGAAAACGCTTATCGTCCTTCCGAGTTCATCCTCGGCATCGTCGAGAGCGACGCCTTCCGCATGCGCAGGGCGGCGGAGCTGGCCACGGAAGCACAACGCTGAAGGCAGATAACGAGACAGCAGGACAGGGCCCGACCCGTCATCGACAGGAGCACGACATGAAGTTCATCACCGGAACCCACATCCCGCGGCGGACGTTTCTCCGGGGCTCGGGGGTCGCGCTCGCGCTGCCCCTCCTGGACAGCATGATTCCCGCGCGCAGGCTCTGGGGCGATGTGGCCGCCGAAGTGCAGAAGCCGCGGCTCATCGCCATCGAGAACTCTCACGGAGCCGCGGGGAGCAACGAGTGGGGCGCCACCCAGAACCTGTGGGCTCCCGCGAAGCTGGGTCGCGGCTTCGATCTGAGCCCGAGCGCGCTCCAGCCGCTGGAGGGCTTCCAAGATCGCCTGACCATCATCAGCAACACCGATGTGCGGCAGGCCGAGGCCTTCGCCCCCAAGGAGATCGGGGCAGACCACTTCCGCTCGAGCGCCACCTTCCTGACGCAGGCGCATCCGCGGCGGACCGAGGGCTCCGATGTCTACGTGGGCACCTCCATGGACCAGCTCTTCGCCCAGCGCTTCGGCCAGGAGACCGCGATTCCCTCCATGCAGCTCTGCATCGAGAACGTGGACCAGTCGGGCGGCTGCTCGTACGGGTATGCCTGCGCGTACACGGACTCCGTCAGCTGGGCCTCTCCGACCGATCCGCTGCCCATGACCCGGGATCCCCGCGTGGCATTCGACCAGCTCTTCGGAGCCGGAGGCACGCCCGAGGAGCGCGCGCGGCGGCGCCGCACCCAGGCGAGCATCCTCGACTGGGTCACCGAGGAGGTCGCGCGGCTTCGCGCCGCCCTCCCGCCCGAGGACCGGGTCCGCATGGAACACTACCTGGAAGACGTGCGCGAACTGGAGCGGCGCATCGAGCGCACCGAGGCCCGCAACACCAGCGGTTTCGAGCGCGAGCTGCCCGAGGCTCCGGTGGGCGTGCCCGACTCCTACACTGAGCACGTGCAGATGATGTTCGACCTGCAGGCGCTCGCCTTCCAGACCGACATGACCCGGGTCTTCTCGCTCAAGATGAGCCGCGACGTGTCGTCCCGCGTCTTCCCGGAGAGCGGCTGCGAGGGCGGATTCCACCCGCAGTCGCACGCGTCCGGCAACGAGGGCGTGCTGGGCTTCTACCAGATCAACAAGTACCACGTCGGCCTGCTCCCCTATCTGCTCGAGAAGCTCGACAACACGGCAGAAGTGGATGGCACGCTGCTCGACAACACGATGGTCGTGTACGGATCGCCCATGGGCGACGGAAACCTGCACAACCACCGTCGCGTGCCCTTCGTCGTGGTGGGCGGACAGGCCATGGGACTCGAGGGCGGACTGCACGTCAAGGCTCCCGACGGTACGCCGCTGGCCAACGCCATGCTCACACTGCTCCACAGGCTGGGCCTGGACGACCTGGACAGCTTCGGCGACAGCACGGGTGAGATGCTGATGAGGCTTCCCGCCTCCTACGCCGACGACGCGACCTCGAGCCGCTAGTCGGGAGGATGTGTTCGAGCGGGAATCGTCGCAGCCTGCCGGCGGTCACGGAACAGAGAGTGCGCGCACTGAAGGAGGGCCGATGAAGGCCGCATGGAAGATCAACCTGGTGTGTCTGACGCTGCTGATCTCGGCAGCTGTTCCCCCGGACTCGCCGGTGGCCGACGCCGCCATGCGCGGCGATGCTGAAGAGGTACGCGAGTTGCTGCGCGCGGGTGCGGATGTGAACGCGGCCCAGGGCGACGGCATGACCGCGCTGCACTGGGCGGCTGACAACGGCCAGCAGGAGTTGGCCGATGTACTCGTGTTCGCGGGAGCGAACCTGGAGGCGGCCACCCGGCTTGGCGGGTTTACCCCGCTCATGGTGGCCAGCCGCGCCGGCCATGCCGGCATCGTGCGCCTGCTGGCGGACGCGGGCGCCAACCTCGAGGCCACCACCGAGACCGGGGAGACCGCGCTCCACTACGCCGCCTGGTCAGGCAATCCGGAGATCGCAGTGGCCCTGGTGGAGAAGGGCGCCGACGTGAACGCGCAGGAATCGGCCAACGGACAGACGCCCCTCATGTTCGCCTCCGCCTACGGCCGCACCGACGTGGTGCGCACGCTGCTCGGGGCGGGCGCGGACCCCTCCATCCAGACCAACGTCATCGACTACCCGGCCATGGCGCGGGAGGACAGGGTGCTGATCGCGGAGCGCGACAAGCGCCTGACGGCGCTCTTCGGCGAGGACATCATCTCCGACACGCCCGTCGACGGAACTCGCCAGGACGATGACGAGGAAGAGGAAGACGAAGCCGACGAGGAGGAGGAACGGCCAGCCGGCCGGGCCACCACCCGCGGCCAGACCCGGGCGCGGCTTTCCTACGACCAGCTGGTAGGCAGGCAGGGCGGCAACACCGCGCTGCACTATGCTTCCCGCGAGGGCCACCACGACGTCGTCAAGACGCTCCTGCAAGGCGGCGCCGACATCGACCGGGTCACCGGTGGCGACCTGAGTTCAGCCCTGCTCATGACGATCCTGAACGGCCACTTCGACCTGGCCATGTGGCTGCTCGACCAGGGCGCCGACCCCAACCTGCAGAGCGATCCGGG
>JAJEBS010000076.1 GCA_022822425.1 Gemmatimonadota bacterium
CTTCGGTACGAGACGTGGATGAGTGACCCGCGAACAGGCACCGATTCGCGGATGAGGGGCTCCGATTTCACTCACAACAGCACGAGAAAAAGTCCCACTGGTCGCCACCTCGACGAGCACACCATGTCGATACAACCAGGCCCTCGAACTCGACCGTGATACAGCTCCCGAGACGCCGCCGCAGTGAAGATCCAGCCCACTCGCGCGAAACGGTTGCTCCGCTCACGCAGGCCGACAAGACGGCCCGCACAGTCAAATCCATACCAGGAGAGAGCTATGATCGCCAAAACCAAACGATTCGTCCGCTTGACCGGAGCAGGCCTCGCTCTGCTGGCGGCGCTGGCGCTGGGTTCCGGACCCGTGCTGGCCGCACAGGGGAAGGTATTCAAAGGGTGCCTGGGCGAAGCCGTAGAGAGCTACGGCGAATGCCTGGGGAAGGCGGACGGCTTCTTTGACAGTCTCACTTGCACGTTCGAGCTGATCCTGGACGCGGCGGATTGCGTCATGTAACCACTGATCTCCTATCGATCTGGCCCGAGCAAGGATGTGACGGCCTCCTTTTGATCATCCACCTCAAAACCACAGGAGAATAATATGATGCGCGTAAGAAACCCCGTGGTGCGAACCACCGGACTCGGTCTCGCGCTCGCAACGGCTCTGGCTCTTGGAGCTGGACCACTGCTGGCAGAGTGTTACACCATGTACGGCAGTCCGCGGGAATGTACACCCAGCGAGCAATTCGACCGGTGTCTCGCCAACGCTGACGACGCTATGGCTCAGTGCGGGGGCCGCACGTTTTTCGGTCGAGCCGGGTGCGGGATGAAGTGGGGCATCGACAGGGCGTCTTGTGGCGTCGACTTGGTGAGGAACTTCTTGCTGTAGTCTTCGGCACTAGTCGGCAATCAACGGACTTGGTCCTGGCGCGGCTGCTCCCAGGCCCGGGAGAACCTCCCGGGCCTGGGCGACCGTGCTTTGGCTGCAGAAGCCCATCGGGCCGGTAGGCTCGACCGACCTGCCTGGACGGCGCTGGGAGCGCTGGGCGTCTGGTATACGGTCAATAAGGGCAGGCTGCCCCACGTAGAGCAGTCCTGAGCATGCTGGATGCCGCAAAGGTGGGCGTCATCTGGCTTGGCCGGAGGGCCGGCTCAATTGGCGGCCGGCCGCACCACCACGGTTAGCTCCACGTCCGCGAACAGACCGCCGTCGTCGGCCCGACCGCGCAGGAGGTATGTGCCGGGCTGGTCGAAGGTCATGCTCACCGTCCAGCGGCCGTCTTCCGGGGGTTCGGGCGGGAACCAAAGCGGGGCCCACGGGGAGTTGGCGCCCGTGCGGGTGTCCTCCCACACCTTCACCTGGGGTGGGTCGAACGCGACGCCTCCCTCGCCCCGGTAGAGGAACCACGACATGAACAGGCCGTTCACCTTCTGTACGGTGACGCGGGACGGGGGCGCAAGCTGCCGGCGGCTGAAGGTCGGGGGCGCGTTCCAGATCGAGTCGGCGCGCGCGGAATCCTCGGCCGTCTCGGGAGGTGGGGGTGCCCGGCGGCGGCGGGGGCGCAACAGGCCGTCGTCCTCTACGTGTACTGTGATGGTGACCGGCCGCCCCACCGAGGTCTCTCGCTCGGTCGGACCCTCGAGACTGACGACCGGCGGTTGGTTGGCGCGCATTTCCGGGCTGCTGGAGCCGGCCCCGAGTGCGCCGGTCTCGGACATGACGACCGTGTTGTCCACGATGTAGTCCGGCCGCAGGGTCGCGTAGGCCCGCTCGGTCGCCCCGTTGCTGGTCAGCGTCCACACGAGTTCGCGGTCGCCCCAGTCGGCAGGGACGCGGACCTTGAACACGAAACGGTTGCGGCGCGGGAGGAAGTGGGTGGGCTGGCCGCGGTCGGTCGGGCCGGGCGAGAAGGCGTTGTCTTCCCCGATCGGCACATCGACTTCGTCGAGCCAGTTCCGGTTCATGTAGCCGAACAGGAAGTTGAACGAGCCGTCCTCGTTCCTTTCCCACCCCTCGAACGCGGGCGCCACGTTCTGGCCGCGGGCATAGGTCTGCGCCGTGGAGTCGGAGGCCCACGCGGCCGCAGCGAGCACAAGCGCCGCGACACGACCACTCATCCGGGATGCGGCACGGAGCCCGGCCCCGCTGCCGCCCGCCACACGACCTCGGCGGGTCCTCGTACCCATCCTCACGCCGCTACCGGTTGCGGGAGCCCGGCGGCGGATTGCCCGTCGCCCCGGCGCGTTGGCCATCCACCGCGTCCGGATCCGCGTAGTAACGCGGGTTCCCGTTCTCCGGAATGACCATGCACAGCGGGCAGCCGATCACGTGGTCGTTGGGACCCAGCCCCAGCCGCGCCCTGCGCCTCGCCATCTCCTCCACGAACTGCTCGTCGGTGAGCTCCACCCGCATTCCGAGGTCGATGAACATGTTCGCCACCGAGCGGTTGCCGGAGCCCTGCCAGTTGCGGGTGTCGGGCACGTTCCGGTTTTCCTCGGAGGTGTCCATGTAGCCGATGATGTGGAGAATGGTCCCCTTCGGCAGCAGCGGCTGGTGATCCTGGGCGTAGGTGTAGCCGCGCACCCAGTTGTGATCGTAGCCGACGCAGTTGATGGTCTCGACGTTGAAGCCCCAGATCGCCTCCAGGCACATGCGCATGCCGGGGGCGTGCAGGTGGGGCTCGAAGGTGACGATCTTGGTGTGCTGGTTCAGCACCCGGTACGCGTGCAGCTCCTGTCCCGACTCCCCGGCCCGGATGTCGATGTCGCTCCCGTTGCCGAGCCCGAAGCTGGTCCGCCTGTACCTGGGCTCGTAGTCGGGGGGATGGAAGCGGAAGCCGATCTCCAGGTGGGCGCGGGTATCGCGGCCGTTGGAGTGCAGGTGCACGGAGTTGGACACGATCGACGATCCGGCCCGCAGGAGCCGTCCCGCGTCCTCGTCGAAGATGTCGGGCTCCCGGCCGACCTCGTGCACCGGCCAGCCGACGTCGGTGGAAGTCCGCTCGGCGCCGACCCCCGATTCCCTGCCCTCGAGCACGCGCGTGCTCCAGATCATGTGGTGCACGACGAACCGCCCACCGACCGTGTGACGTCCCTCATGCTCGGTACCCGTCCGCGTCGACGGCACGTCGTTGACCTCGCGGATCTCGACGGACTTGACGTACCGGTCTTCGGTGAGACCGGTCGGAACGCTCTCGATCTCGCCCCACCAGTCGGGCGCGTCTCCCTCGACCATCACCTCCGGAAGGCGCACGATGATGTCGGGTTCACCCGCGGTCCACACGATGTCGTCGTCGAACTCGAGGGGGGGCGGCATGTCCGCCGGGTCACCCTCCGGGGCACCGGCGCCGTACCACGCGTCGATCGTCGCGATTTCCCGGTCGTCGAGCGACATGTCGTCCTTGAAGTGCTGGATGCCGATGTCCTTCTCGACGTACCACGGGGGCATCGCGCCCGCTCGATCGCGGATTCCGGTCCGCTCGGCGATTCGGCGCGCGTAGCGGCGCGCATCGCGGTAGGTGACGAGCGACATCGGTGCCACGCCGTTGTCCCGATGGCAGCGGACGCAGGCGCGCTGCAGGATGGGCGCGACGTCGCGGCTGAAGGTCACGTCCTCCGGAACAGGTGCGGCCGAAGCCAGTGACGGCCCCTGCGCCACCAGCCCCGATGCTGCGAGGAGTGCCAGGACGATACTGGACACCGCGCCAGCCAGCGCCGCACCGATGCCCGCGGCCAGCCGTTCAAACGCCAGCCCCATGCCGCTCTCGAGATCCCGACGCGGGATCGTCCGGTTTCTGTTCGTCATGGTCGCTCCTCTCTCACCGTTCCACCGTCGCGCCGACCAACTGCGCGATCGCCGCGAGCGTGGTCTGGGCAGCGTTCAGGCCGAGGCGGAAGTCGTCGTCGGTGTAGGTGGTCCACACGTCGGTCGGCTGGTGCCAGTTCGGGTTCCAGCCGGCGCCCACCTGCGCCCCCCTCTCGTTCTCGCGCAGGCTGATCGCGGGAACGAGGTGCATGAAGGGGGTCGAGTCGGTGTTGGTCATGTGCGGACCGACGGTAGCGGGATAGTCGGTCGCGTACTGCTCGTTGGCGGCCTTGAAGAAAAACGCCAGCTCCATGGCCTCGGTCGCCAGCTCCGCGTTGGACTGGAACTCGATATTGACGTCGGCCTCGGGGCGCTGATCCCGGCTTACCCGTCCGTCGGGGCCGGGTGCGCCGTGGTCCCAGAGCATCATGTCGTGCTGGACCATCCCAAGCCACCGCGGCTCGGGATACCTGCCGGACCCGGGCGGGTCCTCCACGCCCTGCAGCGCCTCGCGCTGCTCCACGTATGCGCGCGCGCCGTTCAGGCCGGTCTCCTCGTTGTTCCAGAGCACGAAGCGAATCGAGCGCTCGGTCTCGACGTCCGGGGAGCTGAAGACGCGCGCGAGCTCCATAACCAGAGCGGTCCCGGAACCGTCGTCGTCCACGGCCTCGTTGACCCCGTGCCCATCCATGTGCGCTCCGAGGATATACATCTCGTCGGGACGTGTCGCGCCCACCTTGGTGCAGTAGACCTGCGACCGCTCCCCGTCCACCGGCTCCTCGCGGTTAAGCTCGCGGATGCGCTCGTCGGGCTGCGCCATCGGGTCGCGGTTCACGCCTGTGCGGGCCCGGTAGCCGAAGATGACGCTGCCTCCGGGACCGGGGCCGCGTCGGCCGACGTCGCCGCCGGTCGAGGTGGCCGTATTCTCGTTGGGCGGCGGTGGAGGTGGACGGGGCACGGGGGTGGCGAAGGAGCGTCGCGGCTGCGCGCCCGCGGGCGGATACTGGTAGTGGACGCGCTCGGTGGTGGTGCAGCCGAAGTCCTCAAGGGTGGCTTCGATCCAGTCGACGGCGTCGCGGTTGCGCTGCGTGCCCTGACGGCGGTCGCCGAACCGGGTAAGGCCCTTGAGCGTGGCCTTGTACTCGTCCAGAGTGAGGCGCGAGACGAGTTCGCGGACGGGATCATCGGCTTCCTGCCCACCCCGCTGTTGAGCTTCGTCCGGCGCGCCCACGCCGGCACCGAGCTCAGTGGCGAACAACCAGAGGACCGGGACGGCGACTGCTGAAACTCCCTTGCGCATCGAGACCTCCGCGGGCTGACCGGACGACTTCACGCCGACCGGCGCTGAAATGGCAGACCTGGCAGCGGATACGGTAGATCCGCGCTGGGGCCATTGCAACACCCGGACGACGGAACTCGCCGGCACCAGGCTATGGCGGTGTGCGGACACGATCTGCGCTCCCGGGCTGCGACCGGATCACCTCCTGCACGCCGCTTGCGGAAATCCGCTTGCGGGAGTTGCAGATGGCGGCCGCCTCGAGCACATGCGCGAGCTCGCGCACGTTCCCGGGCCACGCATACTCAACCAGGATCTCCTCGACACGAACCGGCAGCGTTTTCGTCCGCACCCCGTACCTCTCGATCAGCCGCTGGAGAAGCATGTGCGCCAGAACGGGGATGTCCCCCGGTCGCTCCCGCAGGGGCGCGAGAGCGATGCGGATCACGGCGATGCGGTGGAACAGGTCGGCCCGGAAGCCGCCGGCCGGCACCGCCTTCGACAGGTCCCGCGAGGTCGCGCAGACGACCCGCACGTCCAGGGAGCGAAGCCGTTCATCCCCTACCCGGCGCACTTCGCGGTCCTCCAGCACGGTCAGCAGTTTCGCCTGCTGCGTTGGCGGAAGCTCCCCGATTTCGTCCAGAAAGAGGGTGCCGCCATCCGCAACCTCGAAGAGCCCGCGCCTGCTCTCCACGGCGCCCGTGAACGCGCCCCGGCGATGACCGAAGAACTCGCTCTCGAACAGGCCCTCCGGGATTCCGGCGCAGTTGACGGGAACCAGCGGAGCGCCCCGGCGCGCGCCGTGCGCGTGGATGAGCCGCGCGGCAAGGCTCTTGCCGGTCCCGGTTTCTCCGGTGATGAGCACCGGAGCGTCCACGTCCGCCGCGCGCGCGATCAGGCGTCGAACACCCTCCATCTGCGGGCTCTCGCCCAGCAGCTCCCGCTTGATGCTTTGCGCGATACCGAGCATCGTCCCCCAACGCGCGCCATCCGGTCCACTTCGCTGTCGTGCCGCCACAAAGCTCGCCCATCGGAGCGGGCGTTGGGATGGCAGGGGGGGATGACCCGGGGCTTCCGTGCAGACGGAGTCAGGAAGGGAACTGACTCAGGACGTGCGGGGCGGACCGGCTCGGGACATGTCGCGGAACTACTTGTACCGATAGGTGACGCGTCCCTTCGAAAGGTCGTAGGGAGACATCTCGCACTTGACCCGGTCCCCTTCCAGCACGCGGATGTAGTGCTGGCGCATCTTGCCGGAGAGATAGGCGTGGATCTGGTGTCCGTTCTCGAGACGGACACGGAAGGTGGCGTTGGGGAGAACTTCGATTACGGTTCCTTCGATTTCAATCGCCTGTTTTGCCAAAAGCGGGCCTCTTAACGTGGCAAAGGGGACGGCGCTTCAGCCGAACCCCGTGACGCGACGCCTGCCGCGCAAGGGAGCTGGACCGCCATGAATTTCACACCCGGGGAAGAGCGTCTCCTCAAGGAGCGCCTGGACGGCGGTGAGCCGCTTCTTTGCCCCAGGTGCCGATCGGCAATGGTTCGGCGCGATGTCCGCCCACGCTCCGATGTCTCGTACGTGCGCGACCGCGTCTGGTTGATGTGCGAGCGATGCCGGCGCACCGCGGTGCTGGAACGAAAATAACGGCTCCGCGCCCGTGCCTCGCCTCCGGTCTCGACCACGCGAGTGCTCGGGTTCCGATCTCGCAGGGGCAACGACGACAACGTTACAGCCGGAACCGGTAGCTCACTTTCGCAAACAGTCCATCCGCCCGGGGCCTCATCCGCTGGAATCGGAAGGCGCCCGTGTCCTCCATCTCCCGCGAGTAGCCGACGTACATCACCGTGCCCGGTGAAGGCTCGTAGCTGAGCAGCACCTCGACATGGACGTCGTGTCCAATGGACGTCGACAGGGCGCTGCATGCGTCGGCGGAACAGTATTCGAGCGGAAGTCCGCTCACCGGGTTCAGCAGCGGCTCCCGATCACGGTGGGCGTACTCGACGATGCTCCGCAGGAAGAGCGCCTTGGTGAACTGATACTGGGCCCTGATGCGCGGAATCGTGGCCGACGAATAGCGGCCTCCGCCGCGCTTGCGGATGAGCGTCTCGTGGTTGACCCCGACCTCGGCCTGCAGGGAAGTGAAGGGATAGAGGTTCAGACTCACGCTGCCGGAGTATTGCTCCGCGGTTTCGATGGGCACGTCAAGCGTGCGATAGAACAGGGGCGTCTCCCCCCAGCTGAAGCGGACGTTGCCGCGCACCTTGCTCCAGGAGCTGGCCATCAGGAAGAGGCTGGCTCCGTACAGGCCCTCGAAATGCGACTGGCTCACGGAGAGCGGGGCCAGCATGTCGGATGGCTCGCGCGTGAAGAGCCCACCGTAGTCGCTTGCCGGGAAGAAGAAGTCGGTGCGCGTGCCCGTCAGAAACAGCGTGATGTTGTTGCGGAACGAGGCGGTGCCCGTGAGCCGGATTTCGCTCTCCTCGGTCTTGCCGCCGTCCCAGAAGGTGTCGTGGTCCCAGAGCGTGCGCACGGAGAGCGACGGCCCCCAGCGCTCGATCAGATCGCCCGGACGCCCGATGCTGTTGAGGGAGACATTCCCCTGCATCTGCGTCAGCCCGACGCGCCGGATGAAGCCGCTGGCGGCTTCGAACGCGGGTTCGAGGTTCTCGAACTCGCCGTTGAACGAGAAGGTCCGTCCGGTGCGCGCGAAGCTGGCGGACGTCAGCGTGCCCCATTCCGAGCCGCCTTCGCTCAGGCCCCGGACACTGCCCGCCCCAATGAGCTGCAGGGTGTAGCGGCCTCCCATCACCAGGCGCGTATCGGCGCTCATGACGCGGTTGAAGACGTCGGTGGAACGGGTGCGGTCGGTGTAGGTCAGCCCGAAGGTCGAGCTGGTTCCCAGGTCGCGGCGCAGACGCACCAGATTCACGACGGCGTCGTTTGCGGAAAGGTCGGAGGAGACCTGGTCGACTGCTCCCATGTATCCGACGTTGAAGCTCCCCACCTTGCCGGTGATCTTCGCGCCCGCAATCGGATCCACGACCGAACGGGTGTAGACGAGCTGCTTGGGCAGCTGGAAGATGTCCATTCCCTCGAGGAAGAACGGACGCTTCTCGGGGAAGAAGAGAGCGAAGCGTTCGTTGACCGCGATCTGGCCCGCGTCGGCTTCCACCTGGCTGAAGTCCGGGTTGTAGGTCCCGTCCAGGGTCAGGTTGGAAGTAAGCCCGTAGGTCGTGTAGAAGCCGAAGTCGCCGGCTGGATCGTCGTGCCGGAAGGCGTCCGCCTCGGAGTCGTATGCGCCCAGGCGCTTGCCGGTCGCGACCGGATTGATTTCGAGGAACAGGCCGGGATCCAGATCCTGAAGGTCGTCCAGCGTTCCGGACTGTTCGAGCTGGTTGGCCCTGTCGCGCGAGAGCGGCGCCCAGGACTGCTGATAGCCGGTGCGCTGGACCCGGCGCATGACGTTGATGCCCCACGACTGCAGGGGCACGTTCTGAAAGCGGATGCTCTTGAACGGGATGCGCATTTCGACGGTGTACCCCTGGTCGTCCAGGCGGCCGTCAGATTCCCAGATGAAGTCGGGGTTGTAGTCCACCGGCGGGGGACCGAATCCGCCGCCCCGGCGTCCGCCACCGCCTCCTCCGCCGCCGCGGCCACCCCGGCCGCCACCGCCTCCGCCCTGGCCGCCTTCGACCCAGATGCCGTCCTGCTGCACGCCGTAGGCGTTGACCATGAAGTTGTAGGCGCGCCGCCGGTCGTTGAAGGTGTCGAGCACGACGCGGATGTAGTCGTCGGCCCGGCCCCAGCTGTCACGCTCGCTGAGGGAGGCGCGCACGCCGCCGGGATCGCTGTCCCAGGCGCGAACCCCGAAGTAGATGGCGTCGTCGCTTACCAGTACCAGCGCTTCGGTCGGCTGGACCGCGGGGATGCCCTCGACCGGATCGTACTGGCTGAAGTTGCGCAGCAGGGCCGCGCCCTCCCAGGCAGCGTCATCGAGCCTGCCGTCAATGTTGATGTCCGGGTCTTCAAGCCGCGGCGTGGCGACCTCGAGCTGCCCTGCGGAACCATCGTATTCGGCGACCGCGGGCGGGCGGGCCGGCACGTCGCCCTGGGCAGGCACGAGAATGGCCTGTACGGCGAGCAGCTTGAGAATCATTCGAGATGAGCCCCTCTCGGAACGGGCTGGGTTGTGGCGGACACTCGGCGAACGCCGCCTCGGGACGGTTGACCCCGTGCGCGCGCAAGCCCGGTAACCTAACTCTCTGGACACGCGGTCGGAAAGCAATGTTGACACGCGGGCACCGGTGTGGCTTCATTCTGGAGTCGCGCTCACCCCGGTCCCGGGTCGGGCGCCAACGTCGCAAGCCGATCGTGATGGGGTGTAGCTCAACCGGCAGAGCGCCTGGCTGTTAACCAGGAGGTTGGAGGTTCGAGCCCTCCCGCCCCAGTGGTCGCGAAGACGCCGGCCGCATCGGCTATGCGAGAACTGATGGTCCTCATGCGCGCCGTCCTGCGCCGCGCGAGGGAAGGGTCCCGGTTCGTCACCTGGTCTGGAACGTGATCGGGATGGCGATCCATACGGGCACCACCTCATCCTCGTTGAGTGCCGGGGTGAACCTGAAGACGCGAGCTACCCGCAAGGCAGCTTCGTCGAGCGCTTCGTGGCCGGACGCCTGAGCGACAAGGGCCCTTTGCACTACGCCCTCGGTGTCGATGAAGAAGTGCACGTTGGTCGTCCCTCCGATTCCCGCGTCCTTCAGTATCGGGGGGTATTCTCTCTCCAGCGCCCGCTGCACCTCCCGCTCGTTCACCAGGTCGGGACGCACCGTGTAGGGGGTGAAGGTCGGCGCGTCCGCCAGGGATGCCTCCTGTGGCACGTCGGAGTCTGCTGGGCGATCGCCGGGATCGGCGGCCCGTTCACGCAGGATGCGGTTGGCGATTTCCGCCAACTCCTCAGGCAGGTCCGCCGGGAGATCGCCGGGGTCGTCCACCTGTCCGCGGAAGATGCTGTCGATGACCTGGCGCAGCTCCTCAGGCACCGGAGCGGTGTCGGCCGAGGCCGCATCGCGCGTGGTGAACGTGATGGGGATGGCGATCCACACCGGGACGATTTCGTCCATGTCCAGCGCGGGGGTGAACCGGAAGACACGGGCAACCCGCAGGGCCGCCGAGTCGAGCTCTTCGTGGCCGGAGGTCCCGGCTACCAGAACCCTCTGCACGACACCCTCGGTGTCTATGAAGAAGTGCACGTTGACGGTGCCGGCGATGCCCGTGTCTCTGAGCTCGGGAGGATACTCGGCTTGCAGGGCCTGCATGACCTCCCGCTCGTTCACCAGATCGGGACGCACCGTGTAGGGGGTCGGGGTCGGTTCCGCCATCAGCTCGACCAACTCGTCCGGTGCGGATGCATCTTCACCGCGAATGCGCGGGAACAGGACCGCCAGCGTCACGATGGCCGCGGCGCCCAGCAGGAGAAGTGCTGCCTGGATGCGCCGCGCGCGCGGCATCCTCTCAACCAGCCCGCGGATGCGACGCTCGAGTTGCGACCGCCCCTCGGACAGCGACACGAGCGCCAGACGATGAAGACCGTTGCGTCCGGCGCCGACGCGCAGGAGCAGGTTCCCGTAGGCGTGGCGGTGTCCGGGCAGCCGATGCATCACCCTCCGGTCGCAGTCCAGTTCGACGGCGAGGTTCAGGCGATGGCGCTGGAGCCAGAGGGCGGGGTTCCAGGGAAAGACGAACAGGGGCAGCGTCATCAGGAAGCGGAGCCGGGCGTCGCCGGCGCGGATGTGCTCCTCTTCGTGCGCGAGGATCAGTTCCTGCTCCCTGTGGCCGACCGCGCGCACCCACGCGGGCAGCACGACGCGGGGCCGCAGGAGGCCGACTATGGTCGGGCCGGTATCCCGGGACCAGAGCACCGTGCGATGGCCCAGGGAACCGGGCTGCCACGACCTTCCCTCTCGCACCAGGCGCGCGAAGGCGAACAGCACCGTCACCACGAGCAGCGAGGAGAGCACCACCCAGCCCAGCACGAGCAGGTCGTCAAAGGAGCGGAGCAGCGAATCGCGAGCGACCGTCACCGCCAGCGGCTCCAGCAGGGGGGGCACGTAGCCCGGAGGAGGAGCCGCCTGTTCCGGTGCGCCGCCCGGAATCCGCAGCACCGACAATGCGGTCGTCGCTGCTCCGGCGACGATCCAGACCCATCGCGTCGGGTGGCCGTAGACGGTGAGGAGCCTCTCGGCCGCCAGGCCCGCGACCAGGAACAGCACGCCGATGCCGGCCGACCATAGCATCCATGCGGCAATCATCGTCGCTCCTCCTTCTCGAGTCGGTCGTCAAGCAGCTTGCGCAGGCGCCTGATGGTCTGCGCGGAAAGGCGTTCGTCGGAGACCAGGTTGGCCACGAGCATCTCCGTGGACCCCGAATAGACCTTCTCCCGGAGGCGGTCGAGCACCGACCGGCCGGCCTCCCGGCGCTCGAGCAGGGGATGGTAACGGTGCGCCCGCCCCTCCCTCTCGTGGCCGACGAGCCCCTTCGATTCCAGTATGCGCAGAACCGTGAGCACGGTGGTGTAGGCCAGGTCGTCGTCCAGCTGGTCGCTGACCTCGGCGACGGTGGCGGATCCCAGGTCCCACAGAACCGACATGACGTCCATTTCGCGGGCGGTGAGCGTTGTCACGGGTTCCTCCTCGGGGCCAGGGCCGGGCTCGCCGGGTACTTGGGTGGCCACTCCCCCCGGCTCCGCAGGCGCTTCTTCTTGCGGCATAAATACTAATGATATAGTAGCACTATGAAGAGCAGGTTCCGGTTTGTCAACTACAGGCTTAGTAGCACTGGTTGGCAGGCCTGCCTTCGTATCCCCTGGGTCGCCCGCTTCACCTGCGGGATCTACGTTTCGGCCTCACCCTCGAGTTCGGGAGAGGCACGGCATGCGAGCACGCTCCAGGTACGTGGCCACGCTGCTTTTGGCGTCCGGCACCTGGTCCGCGTCAGCGTCCGGACAGTTGACCGAGGCGGATCTGCTCGGCTGCTACGACGTCAGCACCAGTGGCGAGTGGAGGCTGGGCGAGTTCGGTCCGGACTCACCCTATCGCCAAAGAGCGGCAGCGGTCCTCGCCGGCGACTCGGTGTTCTACCAAATGCCGTCTCGGATTCGCCTGGCTGGCCCGTTTGCAGACGCGGCCCGCTTCGGGGACGCCTGGGAGATCGTGGTTCCGGAGGAGGCTCTACCCACCCGGCACCGGTTCATGATCTACGGGATTCAGAACGATTCGCTCCGTCTCTCGTTTTCCACAGGCTACTCCGGAGTGGTTGCACGTTTGCGGGCAACCAGCGAGGCAGCGTGGACGGGAGTTGTGAGAACGTTCGACGACTACACCGATCTGCGGTGGTCGCGCCGGGTCGGGTTGATCGAAGTCGACTGCGACTCCCCGCCCCCCGTCCCCAGCTCCGTGATGCGTTCGGTTCCGCGTGCCGTTCAGCTGGTCGGGGGCGCAGCCATCGCGCTCGGCGAGCCGCTTCCCGAGACGCTGGAAACGTCTCCCCGCAGATCCGGTGCACTCACCGTCATCGGCCGGACCGATGGACTGTTCGGGACGACGGATTCCATCGCCGTGGGCGTCGACGAAGGGCGGGGCCGCGTCGGGAGAATCCAGCTCATCTACCTGGACCCGGACATGTCATCGGTGATCGAAGCTCGACTTGCCGAAGCCTTCGGAAGCCCGACCGGCGGAGGGGGACCGGGACCGGGGGGCCTCGAATGGAGCAATCGTGTCACGCGGGTGTGGCTGTCACGGGGCACTCGATTCACCGTCAACCTTCGCGACTACCGCTACTTCTGATAGTTCGTCGAACCCCGACCACGAAAAACCGGGCCGCGAGGGCGATCGGCCCCCGCGACCCGGCTCTTGCGTCAAGTCCCCCGAATCAGCTGATCGGCGGAACGTTGGGATTGCGGTCACGCTCCGACTCGGGAATGTCGAAGCAGTAAGACCTCGGGTTGCGGGTGAACATGTTCGTGCGCGACCCCGGCGCGAAGGCCGTGCTCTCCCAGTCCGGCGTGTCGAGATCTCCCGGGGTGCCGGTCGCCGCCCAGCGGCGCTCGTCACCCAGCCGGCGTCCCTCGAGCCAGAGCTCGATATAGCGCTCGCGCTTCAGCGCGGTCCACGCCTCCCCCATGCTCATCGCGGACCAGGGGGCGAGCGGTTCTCCGGTGGTGTCGCTGATGTTGCGGGTGCGCACCTTGTTGATGAGGGTCATGGCGGCTTGCCAGTTCCCGGCGTTGAGCGCCGCCTCCGCTTCCAGGAGCCGCATCTCCCAGCCGCTGACGATGCGCTGGTCGTCGTTGCGGCTGTTGTACTTGGCCTGGTTCTTCCATTCCACCTGGCCATAGGTGTCCAGGCTCGCGGTGGCGTAGGGAATGTTCGCGTCCTCGAACCACGGGGTCCTGGGATCCCCGGTCTCCGTATAGTACTCGTCGAAGAAGGTGTAGATCACCGAGTAGGATCCCGCCGGCTGGCGCGCGTTGGCCTCGAAGATGGTGTTGTAGTAGGGCTGGAGTTCGTCGTCGTAGTTGATCCAGAAGACGAAGTCGTCGGGGATCGTCGCCGCGTCGGCCGCGGCCGCGCTCCAGTCACCGAGCCAGGCGTGCGCGGCCGCGCGTCCGCCACGCGCCGCGTGGGTCTCCTCCGGGGTCGAGGCAAATCCCAGGGCCGCCGTGAAACTGTCTATGGCACGGTTGAAGTTGCCGTTGGATCCCTGTTCGTAGCTACCGGGAGTGGTATCGTCGGGATCGGTCGGACCGAGAACCGAATCGCACCACCACTCTCCCATGGTGCGGTAGGCGAAGGCGTTCCACAGGTACGCCTGGTACAGCATGTTGCTGGGCGCGTCCACCTCGTTGAAGCGCTTGATCGCCGTCTCGGTGATGAAACGCGCCTGCACCCCGTCGTTCCATCGGTTGGAGAAGCTTCCGGGCAGGATGTGTCCGGATTGCGTGATCGGGTCGTGGCCCATGAAGCCGGTCTGGCCGCCCGGAAACAGCTCGCGCGCCAGGATTGCGTGGGTGTAGGAACCGTAGGTCAGCAGCTCGGCCAGACGGCGCACACCGCCGTTGACGAGCCCCTGCTGGGACGCGGGCTGCGCCAGGAATTCGTCCTGGATGGGCCCGGGGTTGGTGACCTCGCAGCCGGATGCGATCAAGCCTGAGATTCCGGCCAGCAAAAGGGTCCTGCTGAAGCGTGCCCTGATGTTCCTGTCTGTTCTCTCGTTCATCGCTCAGCCCTCCCCTAGAAGGTGACCCGGACGGACATCCGGAAGGTTACCGGGGACGGCACCCGCTCGGTCTGGTTGCCGATTCCGTCGTCGAGAGCCGGCGAGTTGCCCAGCGACTCCGGGTCGTACCAGGGAATCTCGCGGTACCAGTCCATGAAGTTGCTGAGGGTAGCGGTCAAGGTCGCGTTCGAGACCCTCTCCGGGAACACGGCGTCGACCGGAACGGTCAGGCTCACTTGCCGGAGCTTGAAGTAGTCGGAGTCGAACCAGTAGTCGCGCGCGAATCCCGGGGTGCAGCGTTCGCGCCAGATGGCCGGCGTATCCGGCTTCAACTCGATGGAGGTCTTGGGCGAGACGTACCACGGGAAACAGAG
This sequence comes from Gemmatimonadota bacterium, assembly GCA_022822425.1. GTDB lineage: Bacteria > Gemmatimonadota > Gemmatimonadetes > Longimicrobiales > Gaopeijiaceae > BD2-11. The sequence goes on from JAJEBS010000076.1 coordinate 14,723, forward strand.
CGGGGAGCGAACCGAGCGGCTGATGGAGATCTCGTTGATGTAGGCCACGTGCCCGCCCTGGTACTCGCCTCGGGCCGAGAGCAGGATGTTGTTCGGGAAGCGCAGCGAGAGCGTCGGCGTGATGATGTGGGTGGGCAGCTGCGGCCCGATGATCACATTCTCACCCGTCCTCCCGGGCTGGGCCGGGGTGTCCGGATTGTCTGCGAACGTCGGGTCGGCGATCTCGTCCCGATTGGTGACCCGGCGTCCCATTTCCACGGGCAGCGCCTGTCCCTCGATGATCCATCCGTTGAGATCCGAGAAGCGATCGATGCACTTGGCGCCGGGGTCGCGCGCCAGAACCACGTCGCTCGGCTCGGTCTCACCCTTGCACAGGCTGACCACCTCCGAATTGGTGGTGCTCACGCCCAGCCCGGCATCGACGCCGAAGTTCGAACTCTGGAACAGCGTGGCGTCGAGCTGCAGCTCGAGACCGGAGTTGTCGACGGTCCCCACGTTCTCGAGCTGACTCGAGGTGAAACCCTGGGAGGGGATGGAGCTCACGAACATGAGCGCGTCGGTCGTGCGCTGATCGAAGTAGGTGAAGGTCGCCGACAACCGGTCATCCAGCCACGATGCGTCGAAGCCGAATTCCCACTCGCGCGTCACCTCGGGCCCCAGATCGGGATTCCCCAGGTTGTCCGGCGTGAAGGCCGGCGTGCCCGCATAGCCGGAAGGATTCCACGTTCGTACCGCGTCGAAGGCCCCCGGCGCGCGGCCTGACTGACCGTACGCGGCGCGCAGCTTGATGGAGCCGAAGCCGGGATCCCAGAAGTCCTCGTCGCTGATCACCCAGGTGCCGCTCACCTTCGGGTAGACCTGGAGTCCGAAGCCGGAACCGAAGGCGCTGTTGCCGTCGACCCGGATTCCCCCGGTCACGAAGTACTTGTTGCTGATGTCGAAGACGTTCTGGAAGAAGAAGCCCGCGTTCCAGACCTTCTCGCGATCCTCCTCCGCCACCTTGATGGCCGCGGAACTCACCGTGGGTTCGGCCGCACCGGGGAAGTCCTCGCCCAGCAGGCGCAATCGGACCTGCGAGTCGCCGATCGCCTGTCCGCCCCACGAGAAGTTGGAGTTGATGCTGGAGGTAACCGGAAGCGTGTACGTCCCCACATAGTCGAAGGTGAGCACACGCCTCTGGAAGGTATCGTTGGTGCGCGAGCCCAGCGGCTTGAGGAAGAAGCCGAAGTTGCGCTGGTTCTCCCCTTCCTGGTTGGAGAAGTCGTACCCGAAGGTGAAGCGGTTGGTCAGCTGGGCCTGGGGCGTGTAGGTCAGGGTGATGCCCGAGTTGAGGCGCTCGTTGCGCTGGTCGAACTCGTATTCCAGGAGCTTGGCGATCTCGCGGGGATCCCCCGAGCCCACGTAGTTGCGCTCCTGGCGGAAGGCGTTCAGCTGGATGCCCTCGGCGTTGTTGCCGGAGGGCGTGCCGCTCAGCCACTGGCTGGTGTAGCCGGTGTTCCACTGGATCTGCAGATCCTCCACCGGCGTCATGGTGAAGTTGCCGCGGAAGTTGTACTTGGTCAGCTCGTCGTTGGCGAGGACGTAGCTGTCGTCCTGATACTGCCCGGAAATGAAGTACTGGAGCGCCTGGCCCCCGCCGCGCACCGAGAGCAGATAGTTCTGGAACCAGACCGATCCGGGCCAGCTGCAGGCACCGCTGGCGCTCTGGTTCACGCCCTTCCAGCGGTCGTCGTCGGTGACGCAGTCGGGCGCGTACTGACCGCCCTCGTAGCCGCCGCCCCACCAGGCGTCGCGCATGTAGTGCTCCATCTGGATGAAGTCGCCGCCCGGAGCTCCGAAGGGCTGCATCCATCCGGTCCCCTGCTGTATCTCGGCGGTCCATACGGGCGCGCCCGCCGAACCGCGCTTGGTGAAGATCTGGATGACCCCGGCCGAGGCCTCGGTGCCGTAGAGCGTGGTCGCCGCCGAGCCCTTGATGACCTCGATGCGCTCGATGTCGTTGGGGTTGATCATGTCGAGCGGCGTCACCGTGATGAGAGACGGCCGTCCCAGGCCGGTGCCCGGCGTCGAGACCACCGGGAAGGCATCGTCCATGATGCGGACGCCGTCCACGTAGATGATCGGCTGGTTGGACATGGCCACGCTGGAGTTGCCGCGCAGGCGGATCTGCTTGCCCTGGGCGGGCTCGCTGCTGCCCCCGAGCACATGCACGCCGGGCGCAGCCGCCTGCAGCAGGTCGGAAACAGCCGCTTGGCGCTCCGGCACGTCGGCGAGGTTGATCTGGGCGATGGCGTTGCCGATCTCGCGCCGGCGGGCGGCGCCCGCCGCGCCGGTGACGACGATCTCGTCAAGGCCCAGGGCCTCGGTCGTCATGGCGAAGTCCTGGGTGACGGTGCCGTCGGCCCCGAGGTCGACCGACTCGGTCACGGTCTGGAAGCCGATGCGCTCCGCCCGCAGCTCGTAGGAACCCGGGGGCACGTTGAGGATGAGGTACCGACCGTTCGACCGGGTCAGCGTCCCCAGCGTGGAGCCGACCACGTAGACCTGGACCTCGCCCACCGGCCCGCCCGACTGGGCGTCGGTGACGACTCCGGTGATGCGGCCGTTCTGCGCCTGCGCGGGCACGGCGGCCAGGACCGAGAGGCCCGCGACAATAAGAACGGCCAGCCCTCCCTTGCCGAATCGGCCATGTGCGCGGGGTGTGCGCGGAAGCAACAGGGACGATCGGGACATGGAGCCCTCCTTCGGCGACGCAGGTCACCGGGGTTGCGCCCGGTGCGCCGCGAAACAGACTCCTGCCAAAATGCCCCTGGGACGGAAATCCCAGACCGCACGTTGACGAACCGCCCGTCTCAAGCGGCGCAGGTGCTGGTGGATAGAGGGGTTGACCGCAAACGTGTAGAATTGGCCGTGAGTGGGGGTCACGCAAGCAGCGGCGCGAGCATGGGCATGTGCCTGGCCAGACAGTCCCGGGGTTGCGCCGGTGCGCGACCGGGCGATAATCGTCAACCCGATACGCCATCGATCCAGGGGGAGACGGACCCGTCGTTCGAACCTGCCGTCGCCCGGTCCGGGAGGTGCCATGCGAGGGACGACCGTGGGGCTCACCATCTGCACTGTCGCGATCCTTCTCCCGTCCTCGGCGTGTTATCGCTACGTGCCGATCGAGACGGCCGCGGCGGCGCCGGGGGAGCCCGTGCGGGTCTACATCACCCAGGATGCGGCCGACGGTTTCCGCGAGGTCCACGAAGTGGACTCGGCCCTGCCCCGGCTGCGCGGGACGGTCGTCGGACGGGACGCCGGCGATCTGCTGCTGACGGTGGAAGTCGCGCGCCGGCAGGTGGGCTTCCAGGCGGTCGGCCTGGAACAGACCCTGCGCATTCCCGAAACCGGGATCCTGGCCACGGAACGGCGGTCGCTCAACGGCCTCGCCACCTCCGCGTTCGTGGGGGTCGTTGCCGGCGGAGTGGCGGCGATCCTCAGCTTCATTCTGGAGTCCGAGGGCGAGGCCCCGCTCCCCGACCCGGACCCCGACCTGATGGTGCCGCTGATCTCGGTGCCCATCGGCAGGTAGGTTCTCTGCGGGAAAAGTCTGCCAAAATGGCAGGCTTCGGGGCAATCGTCTGCCAAAATGGCAGACATCGGCGATGAACCCATCGTCTGCGAGCGCCCATTGTACTTACGGGAAGACCTGCCGAGCGGGCATGGGCGCCGGTGTACCGGGGATCAGGCGCACGACCGCTACACGCTGTAAGTCCGAGGAGTCGGTCACCACACCGATCGCCACCGAGTCGGTCAGGCGAAAGGGCGTGAACCCATCGGGGAACAGGACTCTCTGGAACTGTGGGCCTGCATCGTCCAGGGCCACCGTCCGCCAGGTCCTGCCGTATCCGAGGGGAGGAAACGAACCGTCGAACTCCTGAATCCAGATCCGTCCAGGGGAGCAGCGGAGATCGATGCCGACCGGCGCGTCCGCCGCCAGGTGCTCGCCCGCACGCGCGATCATTTCCGCTGCGGCGCGGTCGATCTCGTCGTCGCTCAAGTTCGTTCCCCGCGTCTCGTTAAGCATCATCCCGCGCACATATCCCAGGCGCTCCTCATGCGACAGCGGTCGACCGGTCCAGGGCAGCGTGATCTGCCTGACTTTGGCGCCGCCGGGGCGGTAGAGATGAAGACTGCGGTCGGCCGGGTCAAGCACGGCGACGACGCCGTCGGCGCAACCGTCCCACAGGGGCACCGGGGCGAGGCCCATGGCCTGAACGCGGCTTGCGGCGCCGGGAAGGTCAACGGCGAAGTCCACGACCGTGGTTGCCTCGGAATCACCGCGCGCATGGCGCACGATCCTGCCGCCCCAGAAGTCGTCGCCCCGCGTGATTCCTCCGGGATAGCTGGCCGTCCAGATTCCGGTGTCGTCGTCGACGACCCGGAAGGGATCCCCGAACGTCACGCTTCTGATATCGGCACGAACGGTTTCCCGGGTGATGGGCGAGGGCGTTGAGGTCACGAAGTTGCCTTGAGCATCGAACAGGGAACGCCGGCGGGTCGCGAGATCCCATGCGACCACCCCGCCGGAGGAATCCGCCGCGGACAGGATCCAGGGATTGAGGAGTTCCCCCGGACCCTCGCCTGACCTGCCGATGTCGGCGAGGATGCGGCCGGAGCGATCGTACGCGCGCAGAAAGGGTGCGGCCGCGGTGAGCGCCCAGATCACCTCGCCGGACTCGATGATGTCGCGCACCCCCCACAACTCGTCGCCCTCCTGGAAGGTCGTGAGCGCCGAAGGGGCAATCTCGACCTCGACCGTCGATGTGTCCGGGAGCTTCGGGGCGCATGCCGCAATGCCGAGCGCCACGAGCACCAGCAGCGGCAGGATTGGCCGTAGCAACTGCGGTCGCATGTGCACCAGGACGCTTGCCAAGGCTGCGAGAGAAGCGACCGCGGCGGCCAGAACCGGTGTCGCGACTGCCTCCGCAGGTCCGGGGTAGCCGGTTCCGCCCACGAGAAGCAGGCCGGATCCGAGCGTCAATGTGCAAGCGAGAAAGCCGGCAATCATTCCCAGGCACTGCCGCCACGCACCCTGTCGGGGAACGTCCCGCGCCGCGCGCTCCAGGGCGCCCATGATGGTGTCCACGCCGGGCTCGGGGAGCGGCGTGTCGGAGGTGCCGACCTGCCGGATCGAGGCGATCAGGTGGAGCAACGCGAGTTCCTCCTCGTCGGCGCTTCCGTTGGCCGGATCTGCCGTTTGCGCCGAATCGCCTTCCAGGATGGCCGAAACAAGACGGTCGGTCTTCTCGGCGTCCATGTCGGACCGGCCAGCACCGCGCCGACCCGACAGCGCTCGCAGCTTCTTCATCATGGGGATTCTCCTTGCCCAACGGGCTTATCGGCGAGCCAGTCCATTCGGCGCAGCTTCTTCAGGCCCCGATGGATCAGCGAGCGAACCGACACCTCTTTTACCGCCAGCATCCGAGCCACCTCGGCAGTGCTCCGACCCTCGATGATTCGCAGCAGGATTGCGTCCCGCTCGCGCACCCGGAGCCGTTCAAGCGCGGCGTAGAGGGCAGCCGCCTGCTCCTGGCGTTGCAACTGTGCAGCCGGACCGGGCGTTCGGTCCGGGAGATCGCGGCGGTCGTCAAGGCGGACGAGCGGGCCGAGCCGACGTTTGCGTACTTCCGTCCGGCAGACATTCCTGCACACGGTCAGTGCCCACCCGAGGAAGGATCCCGTCCCGGAGAAACGCACGCGCTTCCTGTAGATCCGGATCCAGCAGACCTGCAACAGATCGGCCGCGTGGTCGTCGTCACGGGCATAGCCACGGATCACTCGAAGCATTCGCGGAGACGTCTCCCGGACCAGATGGCGAAACAGCGCGGGGTCTCCCGCATGGAATCGCTTCCGGTCGAAGCCGCCGCCGGCATCGTGGGGCGTCAACGGGCAGAGCCCCGATCGGGCCGGACGAACGCGTACACGATCCCTGCCGCAACAAGCGGCAGGCACAGCGGGAGAACGAACAGCAGTCCTCCCCAAGCCCCTTGGTGACCAACCAGCTCATCGGCCATGGCCACGGGAATCCAGAACGTCGCGAACATCAGTCCGCCCGAAAGCCACCGCGTGACGTAGCGAGGCCAGGTGGACAGCCTGCGGGTCAATCCTCCGGTCAGATCACCCAGCACGGCCGCCAACAAGACAAACGCCGCGTTCGCGACCGGTACGAGCAGCGTCCCCAGATCGTTGGCCGCTCTACGCAAGTACCCTGCGGCCTCGTTTCCTGTCGCGGCCTCCGCAGCGGCCTGCGAGGACCTCACGGAATGGACGAGCGCGCTGGGAAGCGACCAGTCGGCGCCAGTCCACCTCGGGAACATGGGTAGCACAAGGGACGGCAGGGCGTATGCCGCCACCGCCAGCATCGCGAGGAGGATCCAGCGGCGACGCCGCAAACCGGCAGAACCCTCTCCGAGAATGCCGCAGCCGTTCAGAGCCGCGGCGAACACCGCGGGCGGGAGGATCTGGACAACCGTGCCGGGTATACGTCTCGCCACCATCTCGAGGAAATCCGGGACCGCATCCGGCCTCCCCCAGAAATGCGTTGCCGAATATGCGAGATACACGGCCAGAAGGACGACAACCCAGATGGCGATGCGCCTGGACAGTCGGGATTCCGGCTGCGAATGGGACTTGGTCTCGGTCATGTGCACCCCCGTGACGCAGCTGGCCTTGCCCGGTCCGGAGTTCGCGCCGAACGCGGTTGTTTCACAAAAGGGGATGCAAAACCGGCGGCGGCCGTTGCGAAATGCCGTGGCAACGCGCGGACGGAGGTCCTCGATCCGCGTCGTCGATGCCCTCACGCGCCTTGAGGACGCGGCTCAGGCTTCCCTCCCGCACGGGACGTCGGATTCGCCCGGTGCGATGCCCGGCCGGCCGTCCGCGAGCCCGGTTACCGCCGCTCGGCGCTGCAGTCGGTGAGGTTCACGCAGGTCACTTCGTACAGATGCCGCTGGCCGGGAGGCAGGGCCACCACGCTCGCCGCGGCGACCGCGTCCCGGATGTCCACCGGCTGCCCCGGCCGGAAGGTGATGGTGGCGCGCCAGCGCTGGGCTCCGCCGTCGCCGTAGGACTCGATCCTGGCCTCGGTCACCCAGGGCACCTCGGCGAAGGCGCGGTTCAGGTCGTTCAGGTCGGTGGCGCCCCGCGGCCCGGTCGCGAGCGGCAGGAACACCGTTTCGGCCGAGAAGGGATGGTTCTCGCGCCAGCGGTTGAGGGCCGCGTTCACCTGCTCGTGGTCCGTCCCGGTGTTGAGGAGATGCTGCGCGTACGACTGGAGCATCAGGTCGTTGTGCTTCACGTCCGAGGTGAGCGCCTCCTCCATGTGCTCCAGGAAGGTCTCCTCGTCGCCCCGCTGCAGCGCCTGCACCGCCTCCAGGAACTCCGTGTCCGGGTCTCCGGGGTTGATGGCCGACACCACGTCGGTCATGTCCCCCCACTTCTCGTTCAGGAAGTCGACCGGATCCTGCCCGCGCGACACCAGATACTCCCGGGCTCCCACGATGACGGCGATCGTGTAGATGCCGATCAGCATGCGGTAGCGCCGGTACCAGTCCGAGATCACGCCTGCGTGTCCTCCATCAGCTGCTAAAGCCCCCTCTGGGTCTGCTTGTCGCGCACCTTCCAGATGAACGAGTCGAGGTAGTAGTGCATGATCCCGTAGGCGTAGACCATCATCTGCGAGAAGAGCGCGTATCCGCTGGAGTAGTCGAGCGCCGGGATCCCGAACTCGGGCAGCGCGGGATAGGGGGCGAAGTTCACCACTCCGAACCCGAACTCGTCCAGCGGACGGTTGATGAGGAGCTGGAAGAGGACGGCGTAGGCCGCCCCGCCCACCAGGAACCAGCGAAGCCTGCCCCTGCCCGTCACCCGCGACCAGAAACCGGGTCTGGAGGTCCCCTTGCTCGCGGTGCGGCGCATGTAGGAATACACCATGACGATGTACTGAACGCCGTGCATGAGACGGTGCGCGACCGCATAGAGCAGGATCGAGGTGGTCTGCCAGGCCACGAAGTACCAGAGGAAGTAGCTGGCCCCGATGAACAGGTACTTGACGGGATTGATGATCCCGCCCTCGGCCACGACCCGGCGGAGGTGCAGCGCGTAGACGATCAGGTACCCGACCAGCACGATCTGGCTGACCGTCAGCAGCCCGTCCACGAAGCCCGCGGACACCGGCACGTGCATGCGGTGCAGCTCCCGGATCCACAGGAACCGGAACATGGGTGCGCTGACGAACATGTACCCGTACAGCACGCAGTGGAGGCCGAGGTCGAAGCGGCGCGTCGAGGGGAGCCCGGCGCCCGCCTTGAAGTCGTAGATGCGCGCGAGCCCGTGCTGCTGCATGAGGCTGTGCTGATGGTCCCAGGCGGTGACCAGCAGCAGCAGGGTGATGGGCGCGAACTGCAGGCCGAGGATGGTGAAGCCGACGATCACGATCGGGCCGGCGATCAGGCGGTTCCTGAAGCGTTCCCAGATATCGGGCATCCCGTAGGAGCGCACCCATCCGGCGTAGTGGTGCGGGATGGTGATCCACAGGTTGATCGACGCCACCGCCACATAGGGAAGCCACGCCTGGAAGCCCAGCGCCATCGCGACGGCGAAAAAGGGCAGCCCGAGGAACCAGACGATGTCCGCTCGGCGATTCAGGATGTAGCCCGTCTTGAACATGCCGCCAGGTTGCAGGTTACGACGTTCCGGTGGGCCTCTGGTACCCATCATGCCCACCGTGGACGGTAGGACCGGGGGTGCCGGGAAAGCAACATCGGATTCTCTCTTGCATCGAGCTCGAGGACGGGATGGCGAACACCTGACTGATGTGTGGTCGATTCACCCAGAAGCTGTCGCCGCGGGAGGTCTACGACCTCTACGGGGTGGCCGGGCCTCCGCCTTCGTTTGCGCGGGAGCCCCGCTACAACGGCGCTCCCACGCAGGATTTCGCGGTCTGCCGTGTAGATGACGGCGGCAGCCGGCGCATCTCGGAGCTCCGCTGGGGCCTGGTTCCCCCGTGGTGGAGGGATGCGGGAATGGGACCGCCGCTCATCAACGCGCGCGCCGAGACGATTCACGAGAAGGGCGTATTCGCGGACGCCTTCCGCGAGCGGCGTTGCCTCGTTCCCGCCAACGGCTGGTTTGAATGGCGGGGACCCTCGCAGGCGAGGCAGCCGTTCCATCTGACGCTGGCCGAGGGGAGGCACATCTCCTTTGCCGGGATCTGGGAGCGTTGGGAGACGCGGCGGGAAGTCATCGAGTCCTTCGCGATCGTCACGACGCCGGCCTCGGCTTCGCTCGCCGACATCCACCATCGCCAGCCCGCCATCGTGGATCCGGAGTGGTTCGCCGAGTGGCTTGACCCTTCCAGCCAGGCCCACGAGCTCCTCGACCGGCTGAGCACCCCCAATCCCGGGCCGTACGAACGGTGGTCCGTCAGCGCGCGCGTGAACAGCGTCTCCAATGACGACCCGGACATCCTGCGGCCTGTCGGGGAGCAGTTGCGGCTGATCTGACAAGGAGGCCCCGAGCACGCACCCCGGTTTGGTGCCATAATCCATGCGTGGCACGACCGGCGTGGCCGTTGTCCGGTCGATCGAATGCGCGACGCTGCACCGAATGCAGAACGGTGCCTTTCTCCAACACCTGCCCGGAATTCCGACATGACCCTGGGACGACGCAAGTTTCTCTCGCAATTGGCTTCAGCCGGGGGGTTGGCCGCGTTCGCACCGTCCCTGACGGGTCTGGTGGCGTGCGCCAACGGACGGCGGGGTGAGGCCGATGATCCGGGCTCGTGGATCATCGAGCCCTACGGGCCGCTGGTGCGGTCCCCGGACTGCCCCGAACTCGAGATCGCCGAGCACCTCCGCTGCGTGCGGCTGAGTTCGGGCGGCGTTCCCTCGCCGGTGCGCGAGGGGTTCCTGGTCCCCAACGCGTTCGACGGGATGGCGGCGTTCCCGATGGCCAACGGCAACGTGCGCCTCATCCGGAATCACGAGATGAGCGACCCGGCGGACTCCTCACGGCCGATCGGCACGCCGTTCTACGATCGTACCGGAAGCGGGGGCACGACCTCGGTCGAGGTGCGCATCATGGGCGAGGGCGACGACCTGCGCGTCGAACTGGTGGACGAATTTGCTTCACTTGCGGGCACGCGCGTGAACTGCGCCGGGGGACCCACCCCGTGGGGAAGCTGGCTGTCGTGCGAGGAAACCACCGAGGGACAGGACGATGGTTTCGACAGGCCACACGGGTACATCTTCGAGGTGCCCGCGGCTGCGACCGGGCCCGTGGATCCGGTGCCCCTCACGGCCATGGGCCGTTTTGTGCACGAGGCGGTGGCGGTCGATCCGGAAACCGGGATCGTATACGAAACCGAGGACACCTGGTACGTCCCGGGCCGCCGCAACCGGCCCGGCGCGGGCCTCTACCGCTTCATCCCGGATGAGCCGGGAGTGCTGGCGGCCGGCGGGAGGCTGCAGATGATGGCCGTGACCGGCAAGCCCGGCTACCTGACGGCCCGCGACCAGACGCCGGGAGTG
>JAJEBS010000237.1 GCA_022822425.1 Gemmatimonadota bacterium
CGAACCTCGCCCCACCTGGATGGCCATGGGGTTCGACGCGGACCGGATGGAGGAAGTGATGGACCAGGCCCGGGAGCGCGCCCGGGAGGCCAGCGAGCGGGCCCGCGAGGTGGCGGAGCAGATGCGCGAGCAATGGGACGACTACGCCTGGTTCCCGGAGGGAGGCTCGGCGATCGCGGTGATGGGGCTGCGCGCATCGCACGGCATCAGCCTGGTGACGCTGAACCCCGAGCTGGGCCGCTACTTCAACACCGAGGCGGGCGCCCTGGTCACGGAGGCCGACGAGGACAACCCGCTGGGCCTCGAGGGCGGCGACGTGGTCCTGGCCATCGACGGGCGCACAATAGACTCGGCGGGTGACGTGCGCCGCATCCTGCGCTCCTACGAGGAGGGCGAAGCCATGACGCTCACGATCATGCGCGACGGCGGCGAGATGCAGGTGAGCGGCTCGGTGGAGGATCAGGCGCGTCTGCGGCGAGGCGGGGTCATGCGCGCGGGGCCCGTCGGCCCCGTGGGCCGGGGGATTTCGGTCCGGCGCGCGGCGCCGCGGCGGGCGGTGTTCTGGCGGATGTCGAACCGAGTCGGGCGGCCATGGAGGGGCATGAGCCTGTAGGCCCGCAACGGGGCGGAGGGGCGGCGGAGGGGAGGATCGGCGCCGGGCGCGGAAGCGTTCCGGCGCCGGTTGCACTTGTGCGCGGGCGGCACCTTGTCCAATCTGTAAGGCAGAACCACCGCAGTCTCTCCGTTTCGCGGCCGCGCTCCAGGGGCCGCGAGATCCCGTCGCACCCGGCAACCCCCTACCCGTATCGTGTCGGACAGGCAACCCCTAGGTATTCTCCAGGTCCTCGGCAGCGGATCCGGATTCATCCGTCTGCAGAAGTTCGGCTACACCGCTTCCAAGCAGGACGTGTACGTCGGCCCCAAGGTCATCCGGCGCTTCGGGCTGCGCACCGGAGACGAGATCGCCGGCGATGTCGGCAACCGGCCCCGCAACGGCAAGGCGCCCCCGCTCACGCGGGTCGTCACCGTCAACGGCGAGCCGCCCGATTCGCTGCGCGACCGCCCCGAGTTCACCCGCCTGAGCGCGCTCCACCCCAGGAACCAGCTCAAGCTCGAGTGCGACATCACGCACTTCGGACAGCCCGACTTCACCAACCGCGTCATTGACCTCTTCTGCCCCTTCGGCAAGGGGCAGCGGGCGATGATCGTGGCTCCGGCGAAGGCGGGGAAGACGACCATCCTCCAGCGCGTGGCACAGGGCGTCGTCACCAACCATCCGGACTGCCACCTCTTCATTCTGCTGGTCGACGAGCGGCCGGAAGAGATCACCGAGATGGAGATGTGCGGGTACGGCGAGGTCATCGCCTCGAGCTTCGACTATCCGGCCGAACGCCACGTGGCCGTTGCCGAGATCACCATGGAGCGCGCGCGCCGGCGGGTCGAGATGGGTCAGGATGTCGTGGTGATCCTGGACTCCATCACGCGCCTCGCCCGTGCCCACAACAACGTCGAAGAGGGGAGCGGGCGCACGCTCTCGGGCGGTCTGGACGCCAGCGTCATGGAGAAGCCGAAGCGCTTCCTGGGTAGCGCGCGCAACATCGGCGACCCGCAGGGCGGAGGATCGCTGACCATTGTCGCGACCGCGCTCGTGGACACCGGATCACGCATGGACCAGGTCATCTTCGAGGAGTTCAAGGGCACGGGCAACAGCGAACTGCTGCTTTCCCGCGAGCTGGCCGACCGGCGCATCTTCCCGGCCATCGACCTTGTGGCCTCCGCCACACGGCGCGAGGAGCTCCTGCTCTCGCCCGCGGCGCTCACCCTGTCGCGGGCCTTCCGCCGCCAGTTGTCGCGCAAGTCTCCGGCGGAGGCGATGACGGAGCTGCTCGGCCTGATGGGACGGACCCGGAGCAACGACGAACTGCTGGAGATGGCGCGCCAGTTGAACTAGGCGCCCTGGCCGAACTCGATTCGGGCCGGCAATTGGACGCCGGTCAGGGGGAACTCGCCTCGCTCAGGCGTTCCAGCCCCACCTCCATCTCCCGTCCCTGCAGGCGGTCCATGGCGCGCGCCACGTATCCCAGGATGGGATTCCACCCGAAGTCGCCGGTCTCGCGCCAGGTCACCCGGGTGCCGTCCTCAAGCCGGTCCAGGGCGATGGTCCCCTCGGTGATCATCGACCCGCCCTCGACCTCGACGAGGTAGCGAACCCGCTCCCCGGCAACGCTCTCCACGATGGTGAAAACCCCGTCGCCGAACTCCGGATCGTCCCAGCTGCGGCCCGCGCCTACCCCGCTGGAAGGGCCGAAACGCTCGGCGGCGGCTTCGGGCCAGTCGGTCCACGCATCCCAGAGCGACACGTCGTTGACGTAGGTGAACACCTGTTCCGGGACCGCGGGCATCTCCAGCGAGCGCTCGACCGCCCAGGTGCCGGGGAGAATGAGCCCGATGAGGAGCAGGGAGATGAAGACCAACGCGAGGAAACTGAAGAACTTCACCGCCATCGGGCGCTCCTGCGTGGAGAGGGGGATTCGCGGTCAGCGGGCATCGATGCGCCTGAGTACCGGCTCCAGGCTGGCCCAGACGGTTTCGGCGATGATCGCATGGCCTTCCACCGAAGGGTGGATGCCGTCGGCCTGGTTGAGTTCGCGGATGCCGCCCACGCCTTCGAGGAGGAACGGGATGAGGGTGACGTCCGCCTCGCTCGCCACCTCGGGGAAGACGGCCCTGAAGCTCTCTGTGTAACGCTCACCCAGGTTGGGAGGCGCCTGCATGCCCGCCAGCACGATTTCGACCTCCGGGTATTGGGCCCGGGTCCGGCCGATGACGGCGAGCAGGTTGCCGCGCAGGGCGTCCACATCCTGTCCCCGCAGGCCGTCGTTGGCCCCCAGTTCGATCACGAGCACGCGCACCGGGGCGCGCAGCAGCCACTCCAGGCGCCGCAGGCCTCCCGCGCTGGTGTCGCCGCCGACGCCCGCGTTTACCACCCGGAAGGGCAGTGCGGCCCGGTCGATGCGCGCCTGGACCCTCGCGGGGAAGGCGTGTTCCTGCGCATTGCCCAGCCCGTAGCCCTCGGTGAGGCTCGTGCCCAGGAAGAGGACAACACCGCGCTCGCGTGAGATGTCTGTCGTAGAGACGGCGGATTGTGACGCAGCCGGCGCGGAGGACGAGCCGGCCTCCCTGGCGGCGTCCGTTGCCGCAACTTCCCGATCCGGCGAACGTAACGCTTCGGGGTCTTCTGCTCCCCCGCACGCGGGCAGGAACGTGAGCAGGCCGAGTGCCGCCAGGCGTCTCCACATGATGATTGTCGCTGAAGGTGTGAGCAAAGCGTACGGGCGCGGCAGCCGCTCGCTGGTCGTCTTGCGCGACATCGAGCTGAGCGTGCCCGAAGAGGACTTTATCGCCCTCGTGGGTCCCTCGGGAAGCGGCAAGACCACCCTGCTGGGGCTGCTCGCGGGGCTCGATGCGCCAACGACCGGCTCCGTCAGCCTGGGCGGCGAGCGGCTGTCGGCCCTTACCGCCGACGAGCGGGCCGCGTTCCGGGCGGAGAAGGTAGGCTTTGTCTTCCAGACCTTCCACCTCCTGCCCACGCTCACGGCGCTGGAGAACGTCATGGTGCCGCTCGAGCTGGCGCCGCGCGGGACGGCGTCAGGGGGTGCGGGACGCCGGTCGGGGTCACGGGTCAAGCCGCGTGTGCGGGCCCGCGAACTGCTCGAGCGGGTGGGGCTCGTGGAGCGCATGCACCACTATC
>JAJEBS010000103.1 GCA_022822425.1 Gemmatimonadota bacterium
CCGGACTTGCCCGGCGCTCCCAATCACGGACCGGCACCCATGACCGCTACGCGCGCACATCCTCCAGGCCGTCCCATGTCCCTGGCACGGCTGGCCACCCTTGTCGTGGCGGCCGGCCTGGCTGCCTGGTCGCCCATGCCCGCAACCGCCCAGCAGCCCGCCGCCGACCCGGACGACGTCGCGTCCATCGACGCCATCATCACGGCCCTCTACGACGTCATCTCCGGCGACGCGGGCGTGGAGCGCGACTGGGACCGCTTCCGCTCCCTGTTCGTGTCCGGCGCCACCCTCAGCCCGGTGGGACGTCCCGGCGGCGGCGCGGTGTACGCGCGCAGGGTGATCACCCCCGACGAGTACGCCGAGGTCGCCGGCGCGTCGCTGGAGGCGAACGGCTTCCACGAGGTGGAGATCCATCGGGTCACCGAGGAGTACGGCGTCATCGCGCACGCGTTCAGCACCTACGAGTCGCGCCGGAGCGCGAGCGACCCCGAGCCGTTCACCCGCGGCATCAACTCGATTCAGCTGATGAACGACGGGTCGCGCTGGTGGGTGGTGTCGATCTTCTGGCTTGGCGAGGGGCCCGACCACCCGATTCCGGCGAAGTACCTTCCGGTGGGCGGCTGAGTCATCAGGCGCTCATTGACGCCACGCCGCTCTTCGGCGCACATTGCGGTCATGCGCCGCACCGTAGCCGTATTCGCCCTCGCGGCCCTGTCGTGGTCCCAGCTGGTCGCGCTTCGTTGTGACATGGGTGCGTCCGTGCCCACGCTCGACGCCGCCCCGCGCACACTCGCATCCGCACCCCCGGCCGGCGACCCTGCATACCCGAGCGGCCACTCCGCCCCCCACGCGCGCGGACCGGCGCACCACGAATCGCCCCGCCGGCCCGCCCCGCCCCCCACCGGCCACGACCACCTCCTCACCGGGGAGACGCCGGCGGCCCCGCAGGGGGAGCACCACGGCGAAGGCGGCGGGTGCCTGATGATCCTGGCGGCCTGCAGTGCCGCCTCCGCAACGACGGTGCAAACGCCCATCCTGGTGCGCTTGCCGGCCGTCTCGGTTGAGTCGAATCTCTTCATCGCGCCCATCCCCGTCACGGTGGCGGTGGGCGTCGAAACCCCTCCTCCCCGCTACCACGCCTGACCGTCCGCGCTCCGACTCGGGGCGCAACCCGTGAAGGCCCCTGACCCGCACCCGCGTTTCCGCATCCGGAGGCGCCGTTGCCCGCAGTCGGACGACGGCCCGTCAGGCCCGAGGCGCGTCCCGGATCACGTCGTGACGGTAGTCTCGCACACGGCCATCCCCTCACGGGACCTGTCGACATCCTGATGGCGAGGTACACATGTCTGTCAAGCGGATCCCGGCGGTTGCGCTGGCAATCGCGATCTCGGGTCCCCTGGGCCCGGCGGGCGCCACGGCTCAGTCGCCGGCCTATGCGAACAACGGCGACCCAATGCTGGCCGCGCTCATCGCGGAAGCGCTGGAGGGCAACCCGCGCGTACGCGGAGCGCTGTCGGAGGTGCAGGCCGCGCGCGCCCGCGTTCCGCAGGCCGCGGCCCTCCCGAATCCGATGGTTGCCTTCACCCAGCACCTTCGGGGTCCCCAGACCCGGGTCGGGCCGCAGACCTCCGGCGTGTCGCTCAGCCAGGCCTTCCCCTGGTTCGGGACGCTGTCGGACCGCAGAGACATCGCCGAGGCCGAGGCCGAGAGTTACGGCGAGGCCTACAGGGAGCGGGCGGCCGAAGTGGTGCGGCAGGTCAAGCTGGCCTACTACGACCTCGGCTACCTGGATGAAGCGCTCCGAATCACCGGAGAGGAAGAACAGCTCCTCCTCCATTACGAGGCGCTGGCGCAGGCACGCTACTCGCAGGGCTTCGGGCAGCAGCAGGCCGTCCTCAAGCTTCAGGCGGAAGTCACTCGCGTCCTGAGCCGGCGGCGGGAACTCCTTCAGCAGCGGACCGATTTCGAAGCCGGGCTCAACATCCTCGCGAACCGGCCGGTGGATGCCCCCATCCCGACAATCGAAATCGGCGAACGCCCGCCTGCCGGCGTTGACCACGAGCGGTTGCGGGAAGCCGGACTCGGCGCCAGGCCGGAGGTGAGGTCCGCCCGGCTGCGGATCGAGAACAGCGAACGGGCCGTCCGCCTTGCAGGCCGACGCTACCGGCCCGACCTCTCCATCGGCGTCGCCTGGGGGAGCGTCCTCGACCGGCGCGACAATCCGGGCCGCAACGATCCGCCCCCGGACAACGGACGCGACACCTACAGCCTCACCCTGGGCGCGAGCATTCCCGTTTTCAGGTCGAGCTACGACGCGGGCGTGCGCGAGGCCGCCGCGAGCCTCACCGCGGCCGAGGAGGCGTACCGGGACGCGACCAACGGGGTGGCGTTCGCCGTCCGGTCGACCGCGTTCCGCCTGACCACCGTCGAAGGGCAGCTGGCCCTCTTCGAGCGCGCGCTGCTCCCGCAGGCGGAGCAGGCCCTGCGCGCCACCGAGGAGGCGTATTCGGCCGGAGTCACGGGCGTGCTCGAGCTGCTCGACAGCGAGGCAGTCCTGCTGGACGTCCGCCTGGGCCTCGCGCGCATGCGCGCCGACTACATGAAGGCGCTGGCCGACATGGAACGAGCCATCGGCTCGCCCTTTCCGGAGGAGGGAGCATCGTCTCCGCGCGAGGAGGGATCATGAGGAACACGAAGAGATTCCAGTTGGCCGCGGTAGTGGGGCTGGGCGTCGCGGTCGGTGCGGGAGGAGCGCTGTTGCTGATGCGCATCCTGCCGGGGGAGCCCATGCACGAGATGCCGGCCGGAGGCGGCGAGAGCGGCGCCCTCGCGCCCGGCGGACAGGCCGCGGGTGAACGCAGGATCCTCTACTGGCGCGCACCGATGGATCCGAACTACACCTCCGACCGCCCGGGCAAGTCCCCGATGGGGATGGACCTGGTTCCGGTCTATGCGGAGGAGATGCTCGCGGACGGCCAGGTCCGGGTGAGCCCGAGCTTCCTGCAGAACTTCGCCGTGCGCACGGCCGAGGTGCAGCGCGGCTCGCTCCCCGTCTTCATCCGAACGGTCGGCATCCTCGCGCACAACGAGGAGCGGGTGGTCTCGGTCCAGACGAAGTACGAAGGGTGGATCGAACAGGCCAGCGTGAACAATGTGGGCGAGACCGTCGCGAGGGGCGATGTGCTCTTCGAGATCTACAGCCCGGAACTGGTCTCGACGCAGCGCGAGTTCATCGGGGCGATGGAGTACGTCGGGCGCCTGCGGGACGGCGGAGCGTATCCGGAGGCCATCGAACGCGCGCAGTCCCTCCTGGAAGCGACGCGGGAGCGCCTGCTCTACTGGGACATGACCGAGGCGCAGATCGACGCACTCGCCGAATCGGGGGCGGTCGCGCGCACGGTCCGGGTCTTCTCGCCCGCCACCGGCTTCATCGTCGAGAAGATGGGCGACTCGATGGAGGGGTTGCGGATCGAGCCCGGGATGACCGTACTGAAGATCGCCGACCACTCCACCCTCTGGGCCGAGACGGAGTTCTACGAGGACGATCTGAGGCATGTGGCGGAAGGCGAGGCCGTGGAGATCGAGGCGGACGCGTTCCCGGGCAGGCGCTGGGACGGGCGCCTCCTCTTCTTTCGTCCCGCGCTGAATACGCAGACGAGGACCCTCACGGCGTTCGTGGAGGTGGCCAACGCCGACCTGCGGCT
>JAJEBS010000129.1 GCA_022822425.1 Gemmatimonadota bacterium
GTCCTTCCTGGAGGCGAATCTGGAGGAGTCGCAACTCCGGGAAGCGGCCGGGGACGGGGCGGGCGCCATCGAAGCCCTGCAGCGGGCCGTGCACATCTATCCGTTCGACGAGGAGACGCACGGCCGGCTGGCCGAACTGGCCGCCGGTCGCGCCCTTCATCCCGTGGCGGTGCGCGCCCGCGAAGCTCTGGTGGCGCTCGATCCCGTGGACCTGGCGGGGGCGCTCTACCGGCTGGCGTTGGCGCAGTACCAGGCCGGTGACGTGGTCCGCGCCCGCCGCACGGTGCTGCGCGCGCTGGAGCGGGCGCCCAATTTCGAAGCCGCCCAGGACCTCCTCATGACCCTGCGCGGCAGCCCGGAGCCGCAACCATGGTGATGCGGGCACTCGCCGGCCTGGCGGCGGCGGTCGCCGGCGCGTGCGTGCTCGGGGCCGCCGGGCCGCTCGGGTGGGCCGCAAACGCGAGCGGGGCGGGGCCTGACGCGCCCGCAGAGCGTGTGGACGCGCCGGTCACGGGGGCATATGCGCTGGCCTCGACCGACGCCCGCACGGCCGCCACGGGTGCGCCGTCCGCCCCCCTCCAGGAAGCCAACATCCCCTACGATGGCCGCTTCACCTTCGTGCGCATCCGCACCGACGTCTCCGGCGGGCGGGGGCCGCGCAGTTTTCTGCCCGGCGGCCGCCGGGGCTGGGGCCAGCCGCCCTGGGCGCACGACTATCCGAGAGCCGAGCGCAACCTGGCCAGGATCCTGACCGCCACGACCCTCCTGAACACCTACGAGGGCGGCAGCAACATCCTCACCTTCGACGATCCGGAGCTCCACAGCTACCCGCTGGCCTACGTCTCCGAGCCCGGCTTCTGGGAGATGGACGAAGCCGAGAAGGAAGGACTCAGGAACTATCTGCTCAAGGGCGGCTTCGTGATCTTCGACGACTTCGGCGGCCCGCGCGACTGGGCCAACTTCGAGGCCCAGATGCGGCGAGTGCTCCCCGAGGGGACGTTCTACGACCTCTCCGACCTGGAACCCCTGCCGACGGTTTTCGACTCGTTCTTCGAGATCTCCGATCCCGAAGCGCTGGCGCCCCCCTACAGAGGCGGCTGGCCGCAGTACCTCGGCATCTTCGAAGACAACGATCCCGCGAAGCGGCTGATGTTGGTCGCCAACTTCAACAACGACCTGGGAGACTACTGGGAGTTCTCCGACTCCGGATGGCTCCCCATCGACCTGACCAACGAAGCGTACAAGTTCGGTGTCAACTACATCATCTACGCGATGACGCACTGACCTCCCCTCCATCCCATCCCTTCCCCCTCGGGGGGCCTCCCGGAGAAACCAGAGTGGCCTTCATCAACAGACCCGCAGCGGGCGGCGCCGACGCCCTTCCGTC
This sequence comes from Gemmatimonadota bacterium, assembly GCA_022822425.1. Lineage (GTDB taxonomy): Bacteria > Gemmatimonadota > Gemmatimonadetes > Longimicrobiales > Gaopeijiaceae > BD2-11. The sequence goes on from JAJEBS010000129.1 coordinate 1,388, forward strand.
CCTCGAAGACGCGGACGACGTCGCGCTGGCCGCGCGCATGACCGCCGGCCGCGACCAGATCCTCAGCGAACTGCGCAAGGTCATCATCGGCCAGGACGAAGTCATCGAGCAGGTCCTGCTCACCCTGTTCGTGGGGGGAAACAGCCTGATCGTGGGGGTGCCCGGGCTCGCGAAGACGCTGCTCGTGCACACCATGGCCCAGGTGCTGGACCTGAACTTCGCGCGCATCCAGTTCACCCCCGATCTGATGCCCTCCGACATCACCGGAACCGACATCATCCAGGAGGACACCAAGACCGGAAAGCGCACCATGGTGTTCGCCCCGGGGCCGGTGTTCACCAACATCCTGCTGGCCGACGAGATCAACCGGACCCCTCCCAAGACCCAGTCGGCGCTGCTGGAGGCGATGCAGGAGCACCGCGTTACCATCCAGGGACGCACCTACGACCTGGACCCGCCCTTCTTCGTCTTCGCGACCCAGAACCCCATCGAGCTGGAGGGAACCTACCCGCTGCCGGAGGCGCAGCTCGACCGTTTCATGTTCCACATCATCATGGAACACCTGCCGGAAGACGATGAACTGGAGGTCGTGCGCGAGACGACGTCGCTGCAGGACATCGAGTTCTCGCACGCCGTCACCGGCGAGGACCTCATCCGCTTCCAGCAGTTGGTGCGCACGGTGCCCGTGTCGGAAGCCGTGCTGCGCTACGCGGTGCAGCTCGGACGGACCAGCCGCCCCAGCGCGAACGGCACCAGCCCGGAAGTCATCACCAAGTGGGTCTCCTTCGGCGCAAGCGTGCGGGGCGCCCAGAACCTCATTCTGGCCGGGAAGGCGCGTGCGCTCACCCGCGGACGCTACCACGTCAGCTTCGACGACATCCGCGCCCTCGCGAAGCCCGTGCTCCGGCACCGCGTGCTCACCAACTTCCACGCCGAGTCGGAGGGGATTACCACCGACGAGATCATCGAAGAGCTGATCACGCAGGTCCCCACGCCCTCCTCGGGGATGTAGCATGGCGCGCACCGCCGTCCGTCCGTCCGGTCCCGGGACCGGCTTCATCGACCCGAAGGTTCTGGGGCGCATCCACAACCTCGAGTTGCTGGCGCGCACGGTGGTGGACGGCTTCATCAGCGGGCTGCACCGGGCTCCCTTCCTGGGGCTTTCGGTCGACTTCGCCGAGCACCGGCAGTACATGCCCGGGGACGACATCCGCAGGATCGACTGGCGTCTGTACGCGCGCAGCGACCGCTTCTACCTGAAGCACTACGAGGCGGACTCGAACGCCAATTTCATCGTCGTTCTGGACATCTCCCGCTCCATGACCTTCCAGCAGGACGGCATCTCCAAGCTGGATTACGGACGCTACCTGGCGGCGTGCCTTTCGTACTTCTCGAGGCAGCAGAGGGACCGGGTGGGCCTCCTGACCATCGCCGGAGAGATCGTCGAGTACATCCCGCCGGCGGCCGGCCACCTGGACCTCGTGCTGCACGCCATCGACCGCATAGAACCCGGCGGCGCCGGCACCCTGGCCGAGCCGCTGTTCGAGCTCACCGGCCGCATCGGGCGGCGGGGCCTCATGGTGGTGATCTCGGATTTCTACGAGGAGCCTCGGGCGGTGGTGGATGCGGTCAAGGATCTGCGCTACGCCGGCCACGACGTCATCGTCTTCCATCTTCTTGATCCCGCAGAGCTCGACTTTCCCTTCGAGAGGCCGGCAAGCTTCCAGGACCTGGAGTCCGAGGCGCGCCTGCCCGTGGTGCCGGGGCGGCTCCGGGAGGGGTATCGCGAACTCATCCGCGACCACACCGAGACGCTGTCGCGACGCTTCGTCGAGCACCGCATCGACTACGCGCTGTTCAACACGGGAACGCCCCTCGACTACGCGCTCTTCAGCTACCTTTCCGCACGCCAGAGGCTGACCCGCGTCCGATGAGTGCCCTCGCCTTCCTCGCGCCCCTGTTCCTCCTGGGCCTCGGCTTCCTGGTCTGGCCGGTGCTCGTGCACCTGGTGCAGAAGGACCGGAAGGAAGTGGTCGAGTTTCCCTCGCTGATGTTCCTCGAGCGGGTTCCCTACAAGTCGAGCCGCCGGCAGAAGATCCGTCACTGGCTTCTGCTGCTGATGCGGCTCGCGGCGCTGACGGTGCTGATCGCCGCATTCGCACGCCCCTTCATGGACCGCGACGACATCGCCCTCGGGGGGACGACGGTGGCGCGCGAGGTGGTGATCCTGGTCGACCGCTCGTACAGCATGGACTACGGCGATCGCTGGGCGGACGCTCTTGCAGGCGCCCGCGCGGCGGTCCGCCAGCTGGGCCCCGAGGACCGCGCCTCGCTGGTGTTCTTCTCGGCCGGCGCCACCCTGGCGGTTCGCTCGACCACCGACCGCACGGTGCTCTTCGCCGCCCTGGATACGGTCGAGCCGGGCGCCGGCGGCACCCGCTTCGGCCCCGCGCTCGACCTCGCGCGCACCGTGCTGGAGCAGTCCAGCCTGCCGGGCCGGCACGCTGTTATGATCTCCGACTTCCAGCGCGCGGGATGGGACGGTGACGAAGGGGCGCGCCTGCCTCCGGGGACCACGGTGGACCCGGTTGTCGTGAGCGGGCCGTACGAGGGCGACCTCGCGGTCGGCCAGCTCCTCTTCCAGCGGAGCTTCCGCGACGGGCTCGAGCGGGTCGAGACCACGGCCCGGCTCGTCAACTCCGGCGATCGCGAGATCGAGGACGTGGAGGTAGTGCTGGAGCTGGACGGCAGGCCGGTCGGATCGGCGGCGGCAACGCTGGGGCCGAACGCGACCACGCTGGTCACGCTGCCGCCCTTCACGCTGAGCGAACCATTCATGCGCGGGTCGGTGCGCGTCCCGGGCGACGCCCTGCCCGCCAACGACGTTGCCAACTTCGTGCTGTCGCCGGGCGAGGGATTCTCGGTGCTGGTGGTGGAGGACGGGAGCGACCCGAGGGAACCCAGCCTTTACCTCGACCAGGCGCTGGCCATCGGCACCGATCCGGCCTTCGATGTCGATGGCACGACCGTGGGGGCGATGACGGCGGGCGACCTGGACGGCCGGTCGGTGGTGATCCTCAACGGGTCGCGGCCGCCGCGGGGCGGGGTGGGGACGCGCCTGCGTGAATTCGTGGAAGACGGGGGCGGCCTGGTGGTCATCCTGGGCGAACGGAGCAGCTGGCCTGCAGACGGACCCGACCTGCTCCCCGGCCCGCCGGGACCCGTGATGGAGCCGGAGTGGCGGGAGGGCCGCGGCGGAACCCTCGGCCGCATCGACTACACCCACCCGGTCTTCGCCCTCTTCGCCGCTCCCCGCAGCGGCGACCTCACCGACGCCACCTTCTTCCGCTACCGCAACGTGGAGCTCGCGGGCGCCGAGGGCGTGCTGGCCCGCTTCGACAACGGCGCGGTGGCGCTGGCGGAACGGCAGGTGGGGGAGGGACGGGTGCTGCTGTGGACGTCGATGCTCGACAACTACTGGAACGACATGGTCCTGCAGCCCATCTTCCTGCCCTTCGCGCACCAGCTGGTCAAGCACGCCGGGAGCTTCCGTCCTCCCACGCCCTCCTACACCGTGGACGACGTGCTCAACCTCTCGGGCCAGGGCGAAGGGGGGGAAGGCAATCGGCTCCTCGCCGGTCTCGCGCTGGAGGACAGGGAAGGACTGGTCGCACTTTCCCCCGCCAATCGTTCCATTGAGGTGGGCGGTGGAGCCCGACCAGGCTTTCTTCCGCTCTCGGAGCAGGGCTTCTACGAGCTGCGTGACGGAGGCGGGGGAGGAGGACCGGGCACACCCGCGGTCGCCGTGAACGTCAACCTCGGGGAAGCGGATCTCGAGGCGATGGACCCCGAGGAGTTCGCCGGGTCCATCACCAGTCCGGACGTCGGCGAGGCAGGTGCCATCGGCGCCGAACTCGGGCCGGAGGACAGGGAACGGCGCCAGGGAATCTGGTGGTATCTCCTGGTGGCGGCGTTCCTGCTTCTGGCACTGGAGACGATTGTCTCCAATTATTTGTCACGAAAGGCTGCCAGCCAGCCATGGGAAGGATCGGCGGCGAGCAGTTGACGTACCAGAGAAGGGGAGGCTGAGGTGCCTACACGACTCAACCAGCGGGCGAGACTCGAACTGCTCGACGCCATTCGGCACGTGCGAACCCGCTGGCGCATGCGCATTGCGCTGCGCGGGCTGGCGGCGCTGCTCGGGATCGGCCTGGTGGCCTTCCTGGTGTCCGCCTGGGGAATGGAGGGCAGCCGCTTCAGCCCCGCGGTAGTCACCGGCTTCCGGATCTTCACATGGCTCTCGCTGCTGGCGGTGGGCATCTGGTTCCTGGTGCGCCCGCTCTGGCGGCGGCCTTCCGACGCGCAGGTGGCGCTCTATCTCGAGGAGCACGAGCCGTCCCTCAAGGCCGCGGTGCTGAGCGCGATCGACGCCGGGGCCGACCCCGATGCCCACAACGCGCACTCGCCTGCGCTCGTGCAGCGGCTCATGGAGTCCGCCGTCCGGAAGGCGCGCGCCGTGGATGGCGGACACCGCATCGAGCGGGCGGGGCTGCTGCGCTGGACCGCCGCGGTCGCGGGAATCGGGCTCGCCTTCCTCATCATCTTCCTGACCGGTCCGGCCTTCCTGCGTCACGGGGCCTCGGTGCTGCTCTCGCCGACGGCGGACGCGGCGGAGGTCAACCCCTACTCGATCGAGGTGACCCCGGGCGACGTCACCATCACGCGCGGCTCGGACCTGCGCATCGCGGCGCGCAACCTGGGTTTCGAGGCCGTGGACGCGGAACTCTTCCTGCGCACCGGCTCCGACGGTGAATTCCGGCCCCTGTCCATGCTGCTGGCGGGCGAGACGGGCGAGGAGGATGTCGGCGAGTTCGAGGTCGTGCTCTTCGCCGTGGAAGACGTCACCGAGTATTTCGTGCGCTCCTCCGGCGTTCAGTCGGACCTGTACCGGATCGATGTGGAGATCCTGCCGTACGTGGACCGGCTCGAGCTGGTGTACGATTTCCCCGCCTACACCGGACTTCCGGACCGCACCATCGACGACGGTGGCGACATCGCGGTGTTGCGCGGGACCCGGGTCCACCTGCGCGCCTTCCCCACGATTCCCGCCCCGCGCGCCAACCTGTGGCGCGACGACGCGCTGGCGAGCGATTTGACGCCCGCCGAGGACGGCTCCTTCACCGGATCGTTCGTGGTCGAGCAGAACGGCTTCTACCACCTCGAGATGGAGAGCGCCCGCGCCGGGCTGGTGCCCGCCTCGCCCCAGTACACCATCGACGTTCTGAACGACCAGCCTCCGTCGCTCTCCTTCACCCGTCCCGGCCGCGACACACGCGCCACGGCGCTGGAGGAGTTCTTCATCGAGGCGCGCGCCAACGACGATTACGGCATCCGGCAACTCGAGCTCGTCTTCTCGGTCAACGGCGGAGAGGAACAGACCGTCGAGCTGTTCGGCTCCGGGGCCGCGCCCCTGAGCGAGGTAAGTGCGGGCTACACGTTCTTCCTGGAGGAGTACGAGCTCGTCCCGGGCGACATCATCTCCTACTACGCCAAGGCGAGCGACAACGCGGGCACAGGCAGCCAGGAGGCCATCAGCGACATCTACTTCCTCCAGATCCGCCGCTTCGACACCGAGTTCCGCCAGGCGGAGCAGCAGCCCGGTGGCGGCGGGGGCGGGGGCGGGGGCCAGATGGGCGACGAACAGGAGCTGTCCGAACAGCAGAGGGAGGTCATCTCCGCGACCTTCAACCTCAACCGGGACCGCGACCGCTATTCGCCGGAGGGATTCAGCGAGGGACTGGTCGTGGTACGGCTCTCGCAGGAGAGGCTTCGCGACCAGGTCGCAACCCTGACGACGCGCCTCAACAACCGGGGCGTGGTGCGCGATCCCGAGTTCGAGCAGATCGCCCAGTTGCTGCCCCAGGCGATGGAGGAGATGGAGGCCGCCATGGAGCGGCTCGACGCCGCCGATCCGCAAGGCGCGCTCTCCGAGGAGCAGCAGGCACTCCAGTACCTCCTGCGCGCGGAAGCGCTCTACGACGAGGTGCAGGTGAGCCAGCAGCAGGGCGGCGGCGGCGGCGGGGGCGGCGGCGGCCCCAACGCGGAGGACCTCGCGGACCTCTTCGAACTGGAGCTGGACAAGCTCAAGAACCAGTACGAGAGCGTGCAGCGCGGCGAGCGCCAGCAGGCCGACGAGCAGATCGACGAGACGCTCGAGCGGCTGCGCGAACTGGCCCGGCGCCAGGAGCAGGAGGCCGAACGGCAGCAGCGCCTCGCCAACCGCTCGCAGGGTGCCGCCGGGGGCGGCGCACAGAACCAGCGCTCGCTCGCCGATGAGGTGGAGGAGGAGGCGAGGCGTCTGGAGGAACTCTCGCGCATGCAGTCCAACCAGCGCCTGGCGGAGACCGCGCGCCAGCTTCAGGACGCCGCCAACGCGATGCGGGAAGCGGCCGCCGCCAGGGGAGGCGAGGCGGCCGCCGATGCGCGTTCCGCACTCGACCGTCTGCGGGCCGCGCGGCGACTGCTGGAGCGCGATCAGTCCGGGCGCATCGAGCGGGACGCGCAGGATGCCCTGCAGCGGAGCGAGGAGCTGATTGAGGAGCAGCTCGACGTCGCCGGGGAATCGGTGGACATCTCCGGCGCCGACCAGGTCACCGCCGAACGCATGCGGAGGCTCATCGAGCGCAAGAACGAGATGTCGCAGGAAGTGGCCGACCTGGAGCGGCAGATCGACGAGATGTCGGCGGAGGCCGGCTCCGAACAACAACAGGCGGCCGAGTCGTTCGACGATGCTCTGCGCAACATCCGCGACAACAAGATCCGGGAACGGATCCAGTACTCGCGCGGGCTGCCCGGCGCGCGCAGCCCCGATTTCACGCGCGATTTCGAGCAGCAGACCACCGAACACCTGATGGAGCTGCGGGACCAGTTGCGGCAGGCGTCGGAAGCGATCGGCGAGCCGGTCGACGACCGCACCATGGAGTCACTCGACCAGGCCCGCGACATGGTGCGCAACATGGAGTCGCTCAACCGGCGGCTGCAGGCGCGCGCCGACGAGAACGCCCGGCGGGGCCTGGGACAGCAGCCCGGCGAAGAAGCCCGCGGACAGCAGGGTGAAGGTCAACAGGGCGAGGGTCAGGAAGGACAACAGGGCCAGGGCGGACAACAGGGCCAGGGCGGACAGCAGGGGCAGGGCGGGCAGCAGGGGCAGGGCGGACAGCAGGGCCAGGGCGGGCAGGCTGGCGGAGGCGGCGGCCCCGACGGCAATCGGCGGGATATGGCCGGCGCCGGGTTCGGACCGGGCGGCAGCGGCTGGGCGCGCGGACTGACCCCCGAGGACATCCGCCAGTTCCGGGGCGAGTACCGTGAACGCGCCCGCGAGATGGCCGATCTGCGCGAACAGCTTTCCGACGCCGGAGTCGGCGTGGAGGACCTCGACGACGTCATCCGCTCCATGAGGGCGCTGGACGACCGCCGCGTCTACGACGACATGGAGGAGATCCTCCGGCTTCAGACCCAGATTCTCGAGGGCGTGAAGCGCTTCGAGTTCGGACTCCGGCGGGCGGCCGGGGAAGACGACCCCGAGCGGCTGCTCCTGTCCGGCTCCGACGAGGTGCCGCAGGGCTTCCGACAGCTGATCGAAGAGTATTACCGTTCGCTGTCCCGCACCCCCGGAGGCTGAGCAACCCGGAAACGCGGGAAGAGAACCAATCGGGAGCAACCAGGCTGCGCCGGAGGGGCGCCGCCCAATCGGACAGACAAACGGAAGTGACAGCATGCTGATTCGCGTGAAGAACGCCGGGCTCGACGTCCCGTCCTCGGAGATCACGCCCGAGAACACCTACCTGAACAGGCGCAGGTTCATCGCTGCCGCCGGCGCCATCGCCGGAGGCCACCTGGTGGCGCCGGCTCTCGGCGGGAAGGCCGGCAGCGCGTACGCCCAGGGGGGACAGGATTTCTCCGACGCAACGGACGAACTGGGCGGCGAGGTCAACACGTACGAGGACATCACCACCTACAACAACTTCT
>JAJEBS010000001.1 GCA_022822425.1 Gemmatimonadota bacterium
CAGGACGCGAGGACCGGCGAAATGCTCATGTTGGCGTACGCCAACCGCACCTCTCTCGCCCTGACCCTGGACACCGGCCAGATGTACTTCTGGTCCCGAACCAGAAAGGAGATCTGGCGCAAGGGCGCGACATCCGGGAACGTGCTGTCGCTGGTATCGCTGCATGTGGACTGCGACGCGGACGCCGTGCTGGCGAAGGTGCGCCCGGCCGGGCCGGTGTGCCACACGGGGGCGCGAACCTGCTTCGTCGAGCCGGGGACGCGCGAATCGGAGCCGACCGTTGACGCGCCCGAGGAGGACGACCCGGAAGGGCAACCCACCTTCCGCGGCGGCGAGGTGCTGGACAATCTCTGGGTCACGCTGCGCTCCCGGGCCGCGGAAATGCCGCCGGGAAGCAACACGGCGCGCCTGCTCGCGGACAGAAACCTCCGCCTCAAGAAGCTGGGCGAGGAGCTGGTGGAGCTGACCGTCGCCCTGACCCGCCGTGACCCCGCGGCGATAACCGGGGAAGCCGCCGACCTGCTCTACCACCTGATGGTCGCGCTGATGGGCGCCGGCGTCTCGCTCCACTCCGTCGGCGCCGAACTCGCCCGCCGCGCGGGCGACGATCCACCTGGAAGGAGGAATGACCCATGACGTCCGCATTGCTTGCCATATTGACCATCGTCGCCGGCGGGCTCATCCGCCTGTTTTCCACCACCACCGGCCGAAATCCGGGCATGACCCGGCTCATCTCCTACGGGGTGATGACCGCGGGCATCGCGCTGCTGGCAATGAACTCCGTCATCCTGATCGATGTCGGCGAGGTGGGCGTGGAACACTTTCTGGGGCGGGTCAATCAGCGCCCCCACGCGCAGGGCGTCCATGTCGTGAATCCTCTCGCGAGCATCGAAAAGATGTCGGTGCGCGAGCAGAGCTTTCCGACGGGAGGGACGGTCGAGCGCATCGAAGCCCAGACCAGCGAGCAGCTCAACGTGACGCTCGAGGTCTCGGTTCTCTACCAGATCGAGCCGAGCCGCACTCCCACGCTCTTTCAGGAACTGGGAACCGAGCGGCAGATCACCGCGGCCATCGTACTCAACTCCGTGCGCAACGGAGTCCGCGACGCGGTCGCGACGCGCTCCATCAACGAGATCTTCTCCCCGGACCGGGCGGAGCTGTCCGACAACATAGAAGCCGCCATCCAGGCCAGCGCCGAGGACCGAATCAACGTGGTGCAGGCCTTCGTGCGCGACATCCAGGCCCCCGAGGGCGTGCGCCAGGCCATCGAAGAGCGCCAGCAGCGCGAACAGCAGGTCGCCCAGGAGCGCTTCCAGACCGAGATCATCCAGGAGCGCGCCCGCCAGCAGATCGAGCAGGCGAGGGGCCTCGCCGAGGCCCAGCGGATCATCTCCGAGGGGCTGACCCCGGAGTACCTGACGTTCCACTACATCGAGAAGCTGGGCGAGCTGCCCGCGGGTTCGGTGGTGTACGTGCCCACCGAGGGCGGAATCCCGCTGATGCGGTCCCTCGGCGGGAGCAACTAGCGACCGGCAGACCGTTACCCGTCCGATGGGAAGGGGAAGGCGCCTGCTGCTGGGGGTCGCGGCCACGGGGGTGGTGGCTGCGGCGGCGTCCTGCTCGCCCCTTTACGTCCTGCGCGCGGGATGGGAGGAGGCGCGCATCCTGACGGCCCGCCGGCCGATCGAGGACGTCATCGTCGACCCGGACACCGACGAACGCACGCGCGGCAAGCTCACCTTCGCCCGCCTGGCGCGCACCTTCGCCATCGAGGAACTGGAGCTCGACGTCGGCGACTCCTACACCACCTACACCCACCTGGACCGCGACACCCTCGCGATGGTGCTGTCCGCGGCCGAAAAGGACCGCCTTGCGGCGAAGACCTGGTGGTTCCCGGTGGTGGGCCGGGTCCCCTACCGGGGGTTCTTCGACCTGGATGACGCCCTCGGCGAACAGCGCAAGCTGGAAGAGGAGGGATTCGACACCTGGCTGCGTCCAACCTCCGCCTTCAGCACCCTGGGATGGTTCGCGGACCCGCTGATGTCCACGGTGCTGCGCCAGGACGAGATCGGGGTGGTCCAGACCCTGCTACACGAAGTCTCGCACGCCCACCTCTGGGTGCCGGGGAGCGTCAGCTTCAACGAGAGCTTCGCGACCTTCGTGGGCGATGCCGGCGCGGCCGCTTTCTTCTGTGCCGACTCGGGCGAGATCCCGACCGTGCGCTGCACGCGCGCGCGCCAGCGGTGGGGCGATGCGATGAAGTTCTCGGTCTTCCTGGACGGCCTGGTCGCGGATCTGGAACGCGTCTACGGCGATGCCGCCCTGACCCGGGAGGAACGCCTGTCGGCGCGCGAACGGATCTTCGCCGAAGCGCTGGAACGCTTCATCGCCGAAGTGCAGCCGTCCTTCGAAGCGAGCACCTACGCGGGCTTCGTGGACACCCCGCTCAACAACGCCACGCTGCTCGCGCGCATGCGCTACTACCACCGCCTGCCCGACTTCCAGGCGCTGCTCGACGACCACGACGGCGATCTGGGCGCCGCCATCGCGGCGATCAAGGCGGGGACCGAGGAAGCCGGGGACCCGTTCGAGGTGCTCGGTAACCCGGGATAGACGTACAATGGACGAGATTCGCCCCAATCGACCCCGGCAGTGGACATGCAGCGACAGGAGAAGACCAATGACCGCCACCGTTAGCCCCACGACGCGCATGTGCGCCGCGCTGTCACTCGCCGCGCTGCTGGCCCTCGCGCCGCCGCATCCGGTCGCGGCGCAGTCCCATCACCCGCCCGCCGAGCCGCCCGCCGAGTGGGGGCCGATCTCAATCAACCTGGAGGAGTTCGAGTACCCTCATCCGGTCGAGTTCATGAACCTGCGCGTCTACGGTCAGGATGTGCGGATCGCCTACATGGACATCGCTCCGGTCGGGCCCGCGAACGGTCGCGCCGCGGTCCTTCTCCACGGAGGCAGCTACTACGGCTGGTACTGGACGCGCCAGATCGAGGCCCTCGCCAACGAGGGGTACCGGGTCGTTGTGAAGGACCGGCTCGGCTGGGGGAAATCGTCCAAGCCGATTCTGCCGTACAGCATGAACCTGCACGCCTCGAACACGGCCCGGCTGATGGAACACCTCGGCATCTCCGAGGCCGCCATGATCGGACACTCCATGGGCGGGCAGATGGCGACACGTTTCGCCTTCCTGTATCCGGAGAAGACGACGCATCTGGTCACCGTCAATCAGATCGGCCTGACCGACAACCGCGCCGGGCGCGGGTTTCGTCCGTTCGATGGCGAGATCGACGCCGACCCGGATCTCCAGCGCGCCTACGAGGCGGACGTGCGGACCGACACGCGCCGCTACGTGGAGTGGAAGCCGGAGTTCCTGGACCACCTGCGCATCCGGCACGGCCAGCGGCTGAGCGGGGACTGGCCCCGGCTCGCGTACGTGCGCCGGCTCGGCGGCAACCTGCGCTCGATGGACACCGTGGTGGACGACTGGCCGCACATCAGGACGAAGGCGCTGATCCTCGGCGGCGAGATCGACGGACCGGACTTTCCCGCCAACGCCCGCCGGGCCGCCGGGATCCTGCCCAACGGGGAGGTCTTTCTCATCCCGAACATCGGCCACAACCCCCACGAGGAGGCGCCGGACATCGTCAACGCGGAGCTGATCCGCTTCCTGGGCACCGATCCCCGCGAGTAGCACCACATCCTCGCCGCGACGAGCACGGGGGCGATCCGGGCAGCCGCAGTGGCGTGGATCGTGTTCCGGGCGCCGGACCTCGCCGACCTCTTCGACGTGCTGGGGAATGTCGGCGATCCATAGTTATGAGCATGATTCATAACGGCTATGGAAGTGCGTCATTTCGGTCAACGACTTCTTTCGCTGGCCACTGCTGCGAGCGATGGACGAGTTGGAGGGTCGCTTCAGGGCGGCCAACCAGGAAGAGGAGTTCTTCGTTGGGATGATACGGATCGGCGTTCCGGACTATCCGGAAAGGGCCTACCGAGAGGGCGTCGCAAACGCGCTCATTCACCGCGACTACGCGCGCCTTGGAACGGTGCATGTGCAGTGGCACGATGATCGTGTACAGATTTCGAGTCCCGGTGGCCTTCCTGAAGGAGTCCGGCTCGACAACCTGCTCGTGACAGACCCGCGCCCCCGAAATCCACGCCTCGCCGACGCTTTCAAGCGAGCCGGCATCGTCGAGCGCACAGCTCGCGGGATCGACACCATTTTCCGCGAACAACTTCGAGGGGGGCGCCCGGCTCCGTCGTATGACCGAAGCAACGAAACGGGAGTCACGCTCATTCTTCCCGGCGGCAAGGCCAACCTTGACTTTGTCCGACTGGTAGTGGAAGAGGGACGCGAGAACGGTGCCCTGAACCTCCAGGAGCTGCTTCTGCTCAATCATCTGTGGCTGGAGCGGCAGACAACCAGCGCTGAAGGAGCAGAAGTTGTCCAGCGCACGCCGGCTGAAACCCGTCGCCACCTCGGGCGGCTTGTCGAGGCGGGACTCGTGGAATCGAGAGGAAGGGGAAAGAGACAGTCCTACATCCTTGCGTCCAGTACATATCGGCGCCTTGGGCTCGAAGCCGAGTATGTTCGTCGGCGCGGTTTTGACCCGCTGCAACAGGAGCATTTGGTGCTGCAGTACGTAAATGCTCATGGGCGCATCGCGCGCCGACACGCAGCCGAACTCTGCAAGATTGGTCCCGCGCAGGCCACGCGCCTTCTGCGGCGTCTGGTCGGGAAGGGAACGCTGGCAATGCACGGCCAGAAAAGGGGGACATGGTACGGGCCCGCCGAGGATTGAACGCACGCCCTCCATTTCGTTCCGAACGGGCGCGCCGCGGCAGGCGGGATCACCCCACACAGCGAGCGATCACCCCCCGGGACACCTGACCGCGATTTCCGGCAGGCGGTCGAAGTCGCTCCGGCGCCCCACGGACGCTTCGCTCATTCTCCGGTAGACGCCCGAACTTGCGAGCGCGCCGTTGTGGCGCGCGTAGTCCCAGGGGGTGGCGCCGGACGCATCACGCACCCCCGCATCGGCGCCCGCCTCCAGCAGCGTGTTGATGACCGAAGGGTTGTCGGTGCACTTGGCGCCGTAGTGAAGGGCGGTCAAGCCGCCCTCCCCGAGCGCGGTCACGTCGGCGCCCCGATCCAGCAGCGCGGCCAGCACGGCGGGATTCGACGCATGGAGGGCCGCGAAATGCAGGGGGGTGTCGCCGTCATCGTCGCGCGCGGCGGGATCCGCGCCCGCTTCCAGAAGGATGGCGAGGATGGCGGCATCGCGGTTGGCCAGCACCGCTTCGTGCAGCGGCGTGAAGTCTCGCGCACTCCGGGCGGTCACGTCGGCTCCGGCGTCCACGAGCGCGGAGAGCACGGCCGGGGTCCGGTTGGAGCGGGCCGCGTAGTGCAGCGGCGTGGAGCCGCGATCATCCCGTGCCCTCAGGTCCGCGCCGGCGTCCAGCAGCGCCATGACGACGTGCGGGTTGCCGCTGGTCGCGGCCGCATCGTGCAGCGGCGTGAAGCCGCCGGCTCTCGGCGCCCGGCCGTCGGCGCCCGCCTCCACGAGCACACGCACGACCTCCGGATTCCGATTGGAGCGCGCCGCGTCGTGCAGCGGCGTAAATCCGTCGGTCCTCGACAGGGCCGGATCGGCGCCGGCCCGCAGAAGGACGCGCACGACCTCCGCGTTTCCATTGGAGCGCGCAGCATCGTGCAGCGGCGCAAACCCCGCGTGATCGCTCGCCGCCGGATCGGCGCCCGCTTCCAGGAGCACGCGCGCCACCTCCGGATTCTCGTTGTTCCAGGCGGCAACATGGAGCGGCGTCTTCCCGCCTTCGGTGCGCGCCATAACCTCGGCCCCCGCCTCCAGCAGCACGGCGACCACGCCCGGGTTGCCGTTCCGCCAGGCCGCGAGGTGCAGGGGCGTGTCATCGTGTTGGTCCCGCGCCGAACAGTCGGCGCCGGCATCCAGCAGCGCGCTCAGCACCGCCGGGCTGGTGCTTTTCAAGGCGGCCTTGTGCAGCGGCGTCCGGCCGTGGTCATCGGCTTCGTTCGGATGGGCGCCCGACTCCACCAGCACCGCGATCACCTCGGGGTTGGGGTTACCCGACGCAGCCCTGTGGAGTGGTGTTTCGCCGTTGCCCCGCCGGGCCGAGGGGTGCGCGCCCGCATCCAGCAGGAAGCGCAGAACCATCGGGTTCGGGTTGTGGTCCGCGGCCAGGTGCAGCGGGGTGACGCCGGAATCGTCCCGAGCGTTTACGTCCGCCCCGACCTCGACCAGCGCCCGCGCGACCTCCGGATTCGGGTTACGCCAGACCACCGAGAACAGGGGCGTATAGCCGATCCTGCTGCGCGCCGCCGGGTCCGCGCCGCTCCGCACCAGGAGTCGAACCACCTCGGCATCCTCGCTGCTGCGCCCGGCGACGTGCAGCGGCGTGAAGCCCTCCTTGTCACGGGCGTGCACATCCGCCCCGGCGGCGATGCAGGCGGCCACTTCGTCCAGCGGGGCTCTCGCGAAGAACGCATCCGTGTTCCAGCCATCGCAACTAGGAGGCACCCGCGCGGCCCGTTCGGCCGCCGCCATCGGGCGGCCGACATCCCCGGCCACGTTGGACACGAGCCCCAGGCACAGGCCTGGAACCGCGATCAGGGTTCTCGCCAGAAGGGGAACCCGCGCGAGCAGTGCATGGTCTCGTCTCGACATGTCGGCCTCCTTTTGTACGGTACGAAAACCGTAGACGGCACCATATGTAACGGTAAGGTCACGGAATGATAGTAGGACCGCTACGCGTCCGTGACAAGCAGGTAACGGACAGGTCACAAAACGATGTCCCGGAGAACGGTGGCGCCGTGATCCGGCGCGGAGGTTGCGAGAGGCTGTTCCCGGCGCGAACGTAGTGGTATGGAAGAGAGGTCCCACCCGAGCTACTCCCCGCCCCAGGTCGAAGCGAAGTGGCAGCGGATCTGGGAGGAACGCGGAACCAACTCCTTTTCGGAAGAGGAGCTTCGCGCCTCCCGGTCGCCCTACTTCAACCTGATGATGTTCCCGTACCCCTCCGCGGAGGGGCTCCACGTAGGCAACATCTACGCCTTCACCGGGGCGGACATCCACGGGCGCTTCCAGCGGCTCCGCGGCCACGACGTCTTCGAGCCCATCGGCTTCGACGCCTTCGGCATCCACTCCGAGAACTTCGCGCTGAAGCACGGGACCCATCCGATGGATCTGATCCCGGCCAACGTCGCCAACTTCACGCGCCAGTTGCGCCGCATCGGGGGGATGTTCGACTGGGATCGCTCGGTGGACACCACCTCCCCCGACTACTATCGCTGGACCCAGTGGATCTTCCTGAAGCTCTTCGAAGCCGGGCTCGCCGAGCGCAAGAAGGCGCCCGTCAACTGGTGCCCTTCGTGCATGACCGTGCTGGCCAACGAGCAGGTCGAGGACGGCCTGTGCGAGCGCTGCGACGCGACCGTCGAGCAGCGCGTGATCGCGCAGTGGTTCTTCCGCATCAGCGACTACTCCCAGCGCCTGCTCGACAACCTGGACCACATCGACTGGTCGGAGTCGACGCGCAAGGCGCAGGCGAACTGGATCGGCCGCAGCGAGGGCGCGCGGCTGGTCTTTCCGGTGGCCGGCTCGGACGAGGTGATCGAGGTCTTCACCACCCGCCCGGACACGATCTTCGGCGCGACCTACATGGTGCTCGCCCCCGAGCACCCTCTGGTGGACGGCATCACCGCCCCATCCCATCGTGACCGGGTGCGGGCGTACGTCGACCGCGTGGCCGCCATGGACGTGGTCAGCCGCCAGAAGACGGCCGGCGAGAAGACCGGCGTATTCACCGGCGGGTACTGCGTGAACCCCGCCACCGGGGCGGAAATCCCGGTCTGGGTCGCGGACTACGTCCTGGCGGGGTACGGCACCGGGGCCATCATGGCGGTCCCCGGCCACGACGAGCGCGACTTCGAGTTCGCGAAGGAATTCGGGCTGCCCGTGGTGCGGGTGGTGGCGGGGCCCGGGGAGGACGCCGACACCCCGCTCGAGGAAGCCTACACCGACAACCTCGCCGGGCGCATGGTCAACTCGGGGCGCTTCGACGGGCTGAGCGTGCCGGAGGGCAAGGCCGCCATCACCGCCACCCTCGAGGAGCGCGGGCTGGGCGAGAAGCAGGTCAACTACCAGCTGCGCGACTGGTGCATCTCGCGCCAGCGCTACTGGGGCCCGCCCATCCCAATCGTGTACTGCTCGACCTGCGGCGCGGTCCCGGTGCCCGAGAGCGAGCTGCCGGTGATCCTGCCCCGCGTCGAGGACTTCAAGCCCGATGACGACGGCGTAAGCCCCCTCGCGCGCGTGGAATCGTGGTACAGCGTGGACTGTCCAGGGTGCGGGAGCGCAGCGCGCCGCGAGACCGACGTCTCGGACACCTTCCTGGACAGTTCCTGGTACTTCCTGCGCTATCCCTCGGTCGGATGCGACGACATCGCCTTCGACCCGGACATCTCCCGGCGCTGGCTCCCGGTGGACAGCTACATCGGCGGCAACGAGCACGCGGTGCTGCACCTGATGTACGCGCGCTTCATCACCATGGCGCTGCACGACATCGGGCTGCTGGACTTCGAGGAGCCCTTCACCCGCTTCCGCGCCCACGGCATCATCGTCAAGGACGGGCGCAAGATGTCGAAGACGAAGGGCAACGTGGTCACGCCCGATCCGGTCATCGAGGAGTTCGGCGCCGACACCTTCCGCCTGTACCTGATGTTCCTGGGACCCTTCACCGAGGGCGGGGACTACCGCGACGACGGCATCCGGGGACCGCTCGGCTTCCTGAGGAGGCTCTGGGACGCCGTGCTGCGCGCCGCGGACAACGACGCGGAGCCGGATCCCCGCCTCGAAGGGCAGCTGCACCGAACCATCGAACAGGTCACGCGCCAGATCGCGGATCTCCAGTACAACACCTGTATCTCGGGGATGATGGAGTACCTGAATGCGGTGCGCGCGGGAGGCCGGACGCCGGCGCGGGCCGAGATCGAGCCCGTGGTGCTGCTGGCGGCGCCCTTCGCGCCGCACATCGCCGAGGAGCTGTGGGAACGGCTCGGGCACGAAGGCGGCGTCTTCGGGCGCGCCCGCTGGCCCGAATACGACCCGGAGAAGGCGAAGAGGCGCATCGTGAAGCTGGCGGTTCAGGTGAACGGCAAGGTGCGCGGCACCATCGAGGGTCCTTCGGAGATGAGCCGGGAGGATGCGGAGGCGCTCGCGCGCGAGCAGGAGAACGTCGCGCGCTTCCTCCAGAACGGATCCGTGCGCCGGGTGATCTACGTGCCGGGGCGGCTGATCAACCTGGTGGTCGGGTGAGGTTCACTTCGCCTTACCACCCGTTTCACCAGTGGATTACGCGTTTTACGTCACTTGCGCATTTTGCGTATTCGCACCCTGAGGAAGGCTGAAATGCCCGCTTCCCCGCTTCCGGACCCCGCACTCTCGCGCCTCGCGATCGACGCCGTGCGCGTGCTCTCCATGGATGCCGTGCAGGAGGCCAACTCCGGGCACCCGGGGGCGCCCATGGGGCTGGCTCCGGTCGGGTACCTGCTCTGGACGCGCCACCTGCGCCACAACCCGGCGAACCCGGACTGGAGCAACCGGGACCGCTTCGTGCTGTCCGCGGGGCATGCCTCCATGCTCATCTACTCGCTCCTGCACCTGACCGGATACGACCTGCCGCTGGAGGAGATCCGGAATTTCCGGCAGTGGGGATCGCGGACGCCCGGGCATCCGGAGTACGGGCACACGGCGGGGGTGGAGACCACGACCGGCCCGCTGGGTCAGGGGGTCGCCAACTCGGTGGGAATGGCGCTCGCGGAACGCTGGCTGGCGCACCGGTTCAACCGTCCGGGGCACACGGTGGTGGACCATCACACCTGGGCGCTCTGCTCGGACGGCGACCTCATGGAGGGGATCTCGCACGAGGCGGCGGAGTTCGCGGGCCACCAGCGGCTGGGCAAGCTGAACTGGGTGTTCGACGACAACCTCATCACCATCGACGGCGGGACGGAGCTGTCGTGCTCCACCGACCACGAACAGCGCTTCCGCTCGTACGGGTGGGACGTGCGCCGGGTGGAGGACGGCACCGACCTGGCCGCGCTCGACGCGGCGCTGGCGGGAGCGCGGGCGGAGACGGATCGGCCCTCGCTGGTGATCGTGCGCACCGTCATCGGGTACGGCAGCCCGGGCAAGGCGGGATCGTCGTCGTCGCACGGGGCGCCGCTGGGGGTGGAAGAGGTGGACGCCACCAAGCGCAACCTGGCCTACCCGTCCCGCGACCCCTTCCACGTGGAGGCGGACGCGCTGGCGCACTGGCGGGAGGCGGGGGTGCGGGGGGCGGGGCTGGAGGAGGAGTGGCGGGGGCGATGGGCGGCCTACCGGGCGGCGCATCCCGCCGCGGCCGAGGAGCTGCGGGCGGCGCTGGCGGGTGAGTTGCCGGCCGGATGGGACGCGGACATCCCGGACCTGAGCGCGCCGCCCAAGCCGCTTGCGACCCGCGTGTATTCGGGGCAGGTGCTCCAGGGGCTGGGCAGGCGCATCCCCAACCTGCTGGGCGGCTCCGCCGACCTGGCGGGCTCCAACAAGACGACCCTGCCCTGGGAGGAGAACCTGCTGCCCGGGACGCCGGGCGGGCGCACCATGCACTTCGGGGTGCGCGAGCACGCCATGGGCGGGATCCTCAACGGGATGGCGCTGCACGGGGGCGTGCGCCCGTACGGGGGCACCTTCCTGATCTTCTCGGACTACATGCGGCCGTCGATCCGGCTGGCGGCGCTCATGCGCGTGCCCGCCACCTACGTGTTCACCCACGACAGCATCGGCGTGGGCGAGGACGGCCCGACCCACCAGCCCATCGAGCAGCTGATGTCACTGCGCGCCATCCCGGGCGTGCTGGACCTGCGGCCCGCGGACGGCCCGGAGACCGCCGAGGCATGGCGCGCGGCCCTCGCGTACAGGGACGGACCGAGTTTCCTCGCGCTGACCCGCCAGGCGGTGGCGACCATCGACCGCGACGAGGCCGCCCCCGCGACCGGCCTGCACCGCGGCGGCTACGTCCTGCTGGAAGCGGACGGCGGCGACCCCGAAGTGATCCTCATCGCGAGCGGCTCGGAGGTGGGGGTGGCGGTGCAGGCGCGGGCGGTGCTGCAGGCGGAAGGCCTTCCGGCCCGGGTGGTTTCGCTCCCGAGCTGGTTCCTGTTCGCCCGCCAGCCGCAGGGCTACCGCGCCGAAGTGCTCCCTCCCGCCGTCACTGCGCGCGTTTCCGTGGAGGCCGGGACGACCGCCGGCTGGACCCGCTGGACCGGCGACCGGGGCGCCTCGGTCGGCATCGACCATTTCGGGGCGTCGGCTCCGGGCGCCGTGCTGTTCGAGAAATTCGGGATCACGGCGGAGGCGGTGGTGGCGAAGGCGCGCGCACTGGGGCGCGTGCCGGAGCCGGTCGGGGGATAGCCGGCGGGAACGCTCCCTGACCCGACGAGCGGAGGGGTCACACGGTTCGACTCCAAGGTGTTGTAGAACGGTAATCACCTGACAGGTTGGCCTGAAGAAGGACGGTGGCCAGACCGGCCTCACCGAGGTTAGTTGAGAGAGTTCCAAGTCAACTCAACAACCACGGAGGAGAACCAGAATGACCACCGTCCAGGCAAA
>JAJEBS010000207.1 GCA_022822425.1 Gemmatimonadota bacterium
CCGCCATTCCTCGCCGTTCCACCCCGGCGGGGCCTTCTTCCCGCGGATTTCTTCGAGAATCCTGCGCACGGCCTCGTTTCGGTCCTCTGCGGAATCGCGCTCCTGGTCACGCCCCCGAGCCTGGCGGATAGTTCGCTCCGACACGGAGACGTCACAGGCGAGACGCAGTGCCTGAGAATCCAGCGGGAGTCCCCTCTCCCGCAACGACAGATCCATCACTGGCTCCGTGGCCTGCGGGTTCCAGCCGAATCTATCGAGCAGGCCGCGATCGGATCGGAGGATGACCAGGTCGCCGGGACGAAGAGATGCGGGGCCCACTTGCTCGACGGCCATCCTGTCCGCTGCGAGCCGCATCACCTGCTCGTCCCGCGGCAACACGCGGGACAACTCGCCAATGGGGATCTCGACGGCTTCCCGGTCCCGCGGGCGCGGCCAGAGATGTTGTTTCCGTGTCGGAACATGCGCGCGCCAGATGACCTGCGCCTTGGAGTCCGGGCGGGCGATCCCGGAGAAGAAGGGTTCGACGGGTGCCTCCCCAAGCGGAGGAGTCGTGGTCTTGATCCACTCCCATAGCAGCCCGGGCAGGACTTCCGGCGCTCGTCCGGCATCGTCTTGCGGCTCGCCCAGGACGGTCGCCACATGTCTCGGGCTCAGGTTGAGGATCCCGTCGTCGCGGCGCTTGCCGGCCGCTTCCAGTCGCTCCAGAACAACCGCAGGCTCCTCACCGTAAACGGGCCAAACCACGCTGCCAGATCGCCGGCGGGATGCTCTAGCGGAAGGCGGCAGGTGGACGTAGATGGCTCTGGAGTGGGTGTGAACCCCCAACCGGTTCAGTCGCCCCAGTCGCTGGGTCAGGGCCCGGACGCCGCACCCCTCGGTGACCATGTACTCGGCATCTACGTCGGCGCCCACTTCCAGCGTCTGGGTGGCGACAACGATCAAGTGGCGATCTCTGGACTTCTCCGTGTCCCTGTCCGCTGGCATCCCGGCAACGGGATCGAGGACCTCGCAGCGGATCGTCTCGGCGTCGGCCTCGCGCGTTCGGCCGGTGAGGAGAAGGATGCGCGGCGATCCGAGCTTCGCACTTCGCTTGTCAAGGGCCTCGAAGGCGCTTCGCGCGACTGCGGGCGTGTTCGCGAAGACGAGACAGCTTGAAGGTCGGTGCGCCTCCTCGAGCAACGAAGTTGCGGCTTCGGCGATCCGGAGACCGGGGTTCCCCTTGCTCTGTCGAATCTCCAGTGGTTTCGAGGCGTCAAGGCGCTGACGCACGATCTCATTCTGTTCGTCGGACCTGTCGAGCTGGAATTGCGCGGCTTCGGCATCGCGTTGGGTGGCCGTGAGCGGCACAAGAACGGGTCGCGATCGCTCCGGCCCGAGGATGTCCTTTGCTCCCGGTGTGCATTCCGCAAGTTTCGGAAGAAGGTCCTGCAGGTGAGGCGCGAGATGGGCCTCGTCGAGGAGGACCAGACTGTCGGTTCCAGCCATCGCTGCGGCGATCGGACGCATGGATCGGGAAACACCGTAGCCACGAAAGAGCAGCCTCGAGCCGTACATCGGAAGCGTCGAGAGCAGAATCGCGGGCTGTGAGGGATCCACCGGCGTACGGGCTACCACGCCTCCCCGAAGGCGAATTACCTCCAGTGCCGTGTCGCCGGCAGCGGAAAGTGACCGCAACCTCGCCGCAACGCTGTGCAACGTCCGACGACTTTCCTCGGATGTGCTCGCGTCCTGGGGGTTGTTCAGCGCGCATCGGATGTTCTCGGCATGCTCGGCCGTGGAGTCGATGAGAAGCCGGCGATTGACGACCCACCAGATGCGCGTGGGCGCGGTCCGATCGCGGGGTTGCCGGTCAGCCTGGGAAGCCAGCCACCAGACGGCGATGTCAAGACACGCGGTCTTTCCGAGGCCGGTGGGGACTCCGACGGGGGGCCACTCTCCGTGATCCGCCACGTGATCGGCGAGCCGCGTCTGCCAGGGGAATGGTTCTCTCCGGTTCAACGCCCGGTAGAAGGCGGAAAACCCCGGCATCGGTGGGATCTGGCGTCGCTGAGTCATCGTGATCCGGGACGCTTGCGCGCCCGACGCGACTGGTCATCGGCCGGGTCGGACAGGGGTACGCAGAGGCCAAGACCTCGTTGTCGGCCAGAGCCGATGACGACAGGCCCACGGACGGGCTCCTCAAACCAGAGCTCGAGATGGCTGTAGGGCCGGCCGGGGCGATTCGGACGGTTCACCTGCACTGGTGCGAGGTCCACCGCCCCGCGGACGAGCGGCTTGCGCGCCGACCGGAACCGGATCGGGGCGGGAAGTCCGGCGTGACGGCACCAGCGACGGAGCTCGGGCAGATCCAGAGTGCGTCGCCGCTCGTGGATCGCGGGGAAAGCCGTCGCCCATCCTCGTGACCGCCGTCGCCAGCGTTTGGGATTGGACGCCCAAGGGTGCTTCTCTCGACCGTGAACCATGACGGCCACGTCGAGTCTGTTCCCACGAAGGCGCCGCACGGCATACGCGGCATCCCGTGTTCGGCGTCGCAACTCCTCGCTCCATCCGGGAGGGGTCCAGATCGCGAGTCCGTGGATCCTGCCGCGCGACCATCGCGACCCCACATCGGGCAGCGCGAGGTAACGCGCTATCTCGTAGCCCTTGGCCCGGAACCCGTGGCCGTGCAAGACAGCCGGTGGTTCGCCGTGCAGCGCCTGGTACTTGCTGAGCACCGCTTCCTTGAACACAGCCGTGAGCGCAGAGACGCGACGTCCAGAAATCGGCGTCTCAAGCCGCAGCCAGGCGACAACTTTGCCTGGATCGTCTTTCGGTCTGGATCGAGGGTGCCGGTAGGCAGCCTCGTGGCGGAGCGCCGGGTAGTGACTGCGGCTCACTGAAGCACCCCGCTGGCTCCAGTCCTTGAACATTCCGTCGAGGATCCTCACGTGTCCCGGTCTGGTGATACCGAGGAGCAGGTCGCCATCTGGATCCGGGACGAACTCCTCGCCCGGCAGCTTCTGCGGGTGCTCGGCAGCGACGCGTACGCGGACCGGCGAGTCCGACGCGCCCAGGTAACCGATGCGAGCCGCTCGGAGCCGCAGCGAATGGAGCACTGTTGGCGGCGCAGTGTTCGGCCAGCAGTAGATGACTCTCGGATCACGGGGCGCAACGCGGACGCCGGGTCGCACGAGCGCGCCCTTGCGAGCCGGGTACTCCTGGTGTGTGCTCTTCCTCTGTGGACCCCGCGCGTGCAGGACCACATAGCGAGGCTCCAGAATCTGATGCGATGGATCGGCGTCGGCATGGATTCGTGGCGCCGGGAGCATCTCCAGCCACTCCAGTTCGGCGCCATTCGTGAGGCAACGTTGCCCTGCCGTGAGCGCGCCAGCGCGTGTGCCTCCCGCGGCCACGAACGCCGCGAAGAGGCGATAAGGAGCTGGTGGCCACTCACCGCGAGCCAGGTTGCCCGTGTTGGCCGCTCCCGAGGGATCAGCTCGCAGGGTCCCGTGGAGCAGCTCCACCGAAATTGCCAGCATCAGTCCGCGAGCTCCGGCCAGGATGTGCGAATGGCTCTCTGCAAGTTCTCCTTTGGTGTGAGCACGACAGGCTCGCGTACCCATCCGTCGAGGGGCACACCGGCCGATGCCGCCTGCTCTCTCGCTTCGTGAAGCAGGTCGCGCACCGACTCCACGGAACCAAGCGAGCGGGGGTCGTCGCCTTCACCGCCCAACCAGGTCATTGTCGTCTGCTGCGGGCGGAGCTCGGCGCCGGAACGCAGGGCGAACCCGCGGCCGAATGCGAGGATGTGGCCGTAGAGGCCCAGCGCGACCAGAAGAGCGCGTGCTGCGGCATCAGCGGCGGGAGCGGCCTCGGATCCCAGGCTGACTCGACGCAGGTGAGCAAAGGACACGGTGGCCCGCTGAGAGATGCGGCCGAAGGAGATTCCTGCCGGTGTCGCGTCCCCCTCCTTCATGAATGGCACCTGGCCGTGGCCGATCTCGGAGAGCTTGGTTCGTTTCCCACCGCGGGCCCCCTTCCCGATCTGCCAGCCGAGCTGATCGTTGGCGTTCGTCATGACCGTCTCGTCAACGCTCAGGTTCAGCGGATCGCCCTTGAGACCCATGACCCGAGTGTCAGTCGTCGCGGGATTCCAACCGACGATCTCGGATACCCAGGCGCGCGGATGCTTCGTGTTCTGGCGTTTCTTGCCCAGGTGGGACTGCCAGAAGCCGAAGAGCAGCGCCTGGGGGAACCAGGCCATCAGTGGCCCGGACGCGGCCGCTGTCGCGCCGAAGATGGACCGGCCCAGGTCCGTCTTGATGAAGTCCTCGTCTCCAAGTCGGGCATCGCGCAGATAGCCATCCGCGTTGCGATGGGGAAACTGGAGACTCGAGATCTGTCGCGGCAGGTGGACCGGCAGGTTCGGGATCGAGGAGAGGTCGAGTCGGAACTCGGGAACGCCGGCCGAGGCCCGGTTGCGGCGAAGCGCCTCCTCGATGCGGTTGGCCTGGGAGGGGACGTTGTCGATCACGACCACGGGCGTCGGCTGCTCGTCCGCGACGCTGGCCCAGCGCTTGTCCTGCTGGTACTTCCCGCCCTCATAGACCGCGGGCTTGACGGAGCCGCCGGGGCCCGCCACCGGCTCCAGCTCGGTGTCGATGCGGATCCCGTCATCGAAGGACTCATCGGCGCAG